>JAFUAK010000099.1 GCA_017460765.1 Prevotella sp.
GATGCAGCAGATAGGAAGGGCCGTCATCACCACCACCATCGTGTTTATGATCGTCTTTATCCCAATCTCGTTCATCAGCGGACTGGTGGGGACCTATTACCGGCAGTTCGGACTGACGATGGCGGTGGCCGTTGTCATCTCCACGCTGAATGCCCTGACGCTCTCGCCTGCTCTCTGCGTGCTGTTGCTGAAAGCCCCCGATCAGTCTTCAAATCCAACCGGGCGAAAGTATCGTTTCATCACAGCCTTCAACGCTTCTTTCGATGTGATGGCAGGAAAGTATCGGCAGAGTCTCTCTGCACTGTTCCGCCACAAGTTGCTGGCAGTGGCAACAACGCTCGGTGTGTTCCTGGTGTTGGTGGCTTTCACGCGGATGTTGCCGACCAGCCTGATTCCCGATGAGGATACGGGCAACATCTTCGTGGATATCGCCACCCCGCCGGGCTCTACGCTGGAGCAGACAAAAAAGGCTGTCGACCTCGCCGCCAAAAAGGTGGAGAATATCGAGGAGATCGAGCATTGTGCCGCTGTTGCCGGGTGGAACATCCTGAGTTCCGACGGCGCAAACTCAGGTATGCTGATTATCAAACTCAAGCACTGGGATGAGCGTCCGGGCAGTGAGCATGAGATAGATGCCGTCATCGAAAAGATAGAAGAGCGACTCGATAGTATCAAGACGGCCAATATGTTTACCTTTGCCCTACCTACCGTGACTGGTTATGGGTTCAGCAACAGCATCGAACTATACGTGCAGGATTATGTGGGCCATTCGGTAGGCCTACTCAAGGAGGTGACCGACAGTTTTGTAAATGCCCTGAATCAGCGCGACGAGATAGGCGAGGCCTATTGCTCCTACGAAGTGAACTACCCGCAATACACCGTCAGTGTCAACGCCGCCATCTGCAAGCGTTACGGAGTGGAGCCTTCAGATGTGCTGAAAGTGCTCAACGGCTATATCGGCAGTAACTACGCCACACAGTTCAATGCCTATGGCCGGTTGTACCACGTGGTGATGCAGGCAGATCCCCTGTTGCGTGACAACAAGGACGACCTGAACAACATCTTTGTCATTGCTGATGAGGACAAATACATACCCGTCAACGAGTTGGTGTCGCTGAAGAAGAGTTATGGCGTGCAGTCGTTAGGGCGTTTCAACCTGTATTCTGCCATCAGCGTCGAAGTGGAGCCAGAGGACGGCTACAGCACTGGCGAGGCCATGAAAGCCATAGCGGATGTGTCGCGTAAGGTACTGCCACAGGGCTACGGCTTCGAGTATACGGGCACGGCACAAGAAGAGATACAGAACACCGAGAACTGGAACTGGGTGCTGCTTTTGGTTACCATCTTTATTTATATCGTGCTCAGTGCACTCTATGAGAGTCCGCTTATTCCGTTGGCCGTTCTGCTGAGCGTTCCCTTCGGCCTGTTCGGCAGTTTCCTCTTCGCCATGCTATTTGGGATTGAGAACAACATCTATATGCAAGTGGGCATCATCATGCTCATCGGTCTGCTGGCTAAGACAGCCATCCTGCTCACGGAGTATGCCACAACTTTGCGGCGCGAGGGTCTGCCCATCAGAGAGGCAGCACTCAGGGCTGCCAAGGCTCGCCTGCGTCCTATCCTGATGACGGCCACGACGCTGGTCATCGGTCTGCTGCCGTTGGTATTCTCCCATGGCGCGGTGGCTGTAGGCAACATGTCTTTGGGCCTGTGCGTCATTGGTGGTATGCTCTTTGGCACCCTTGCCATCTTGTTCTTCGTACCGATATTCTTTGTCTTCTTCCAGCATCTGGATGAGAAATATATGCCCCGGCGCATCAAGCCCACCGCTGCCGCATCGGTTCTTTTCACCTTATTATTATGTAGTTGTGGCACGTATTCCAACTATCAGAGCCAAACCGTCAGAGCCGACAGTCTGCTGCGTGCCGATTTTGCGCTGGAGGGTACTCAAGATTCTGCCATTGCCTGTGCCTGGCGCAACGTGTTTACCGACCCACAATTGGCCAGACTCATCGACGAGGGACTGGCGCACAATAGCGACCTGAATATCGCCCGTGTCCAGGTGGATGCGGCGAAGGCCGCCTTACGCACAGCCAAGGGCGAACTGTTCCCGTCGCTGGAACTCGGTGCCAATGGTGAGACGGCCCGCTTTAAGAATTCCGGAAACGATCCTGAGACGGAAAGCAAGTTCAGTTTCGGCGGCGAAGTCAGTTGGGAGATTGATATCTTCGGCCGCATGCGAAATGCCAAGAAGGCTGCCGCTGCCACTGTCGAGGAGAGGCTGGCCTACGTGCAGGCCGTACAAGTGGAGTTGGTAGCCACAATCGCCACCAGTTACTATCAGTTGGAGATGTACGATGCCCAGATGGCCGAGACCCGTGATATCATCACCAGTTGGGATGAGAGCATCCATGCCCTCAAGGCCCTCATGGCTGTCGGCGAGGCCACCGTCGATGAAGTGAATCAAGCCGAGGCAAGCCGGTTGGAAGCCGAGAGCACGCTCGAAGAGTTGGTAATGCAGGCAACACAGGCCGAGAATGCGCTGTGCGCCCTGCTGGGTCGCTATAGCGGACAGATCAGACGGGGCGATTTCCTCACTTCGGCACAGCGCATCAGTCAGCCACCAAGGATTCCTATCGAGGCGCTTGCCTCCAGA
>JAFUAK010000100.1 GCA_017460765.1 Prevotella sp.
ATCGGAGGCTAATGCCGACTTGGAGACAGCCCGGAATGAATTGTCCTACACCGTCGTCAAGAGTCCTTCCGACGGTATGATCAGCATGATAGAATACCGTATCGGAGAGTTGGTGGATCCCTCGATGGAACTGGAACTCACTACGGTGTCAGATGCTCGTCGGCTACATGCTTATGCAGCCATTGCCGAGAAGTCGCTCTACGATATCCTGCAGTACTATGGCTGCACCATTGACGAGTTGCCCGGGCGGCTGCCCGAAGTGTCGTTAGTGACTTACTGGGGGCAGGAGATGGAACAAAAAGGACATATTGATGCCATCAGCGGCGATGTGGAGTTCACTACGGGAACCGTTTATATCAGGGCTTCATTCGAAAACCCTGACGGTTTATTCCACCATGGCAGCAACGGCGTGCTCAGGGTGCCTTACCATTTCAAGGACTTTGTCGTCATACCACAAGAGGCCACCTTCGATATACAAGGCCGCTATTTCGTCTATAAGGTGGTCGATGGCGTCACCCGTTCCACAGAGATCAAGGTGTTTCCTTACAATGACGGCGAGACCTACGCCGTGACCGACGGGTTGAAGCCTGGCGATGTCATCATCGCCGAGGGTGCAGGGTTGTTAAAAGAAGGAATGAAAGTGAATGTAAGAGATGAAAAGTAAGTTTTTCATAGACCGTCCGGTTCTGTCGATAGCACTCGCTGTCGTCATTTTGTTGTTAGGTTTTCTGGGATATAGTGCCCTGCCTGTCGAGCAGTTCCCTGACATTGCCCCGCCTGTGGTAGAAGTGAGTGCCGACTATGCTGGTGCGAGTGCCGAGGCCGTGCAGAAGAGTGTCATTGTGCCTATCGAGGAGGCTATCAACGGTGTGGATGGCATCGACGAGATCGTCTCGTCATCTACAAGCAGCGGCAGTGCCAGCATTTCCGTTACGTTCAAGTCGGGCATCGACCCCGACATGGCGGCAGTCTTGGTAAAGAACCGTGTGGCTGAGGTCGAAGGCATCCTGCCTCAAGAGGTCATCGAGACGGGTGTCCACGTCGGAAAGGAACAGCGCAGTTATCTGCGCCTGCTTGCCTTGGAGAGTCCCGACAGCCGTTACGACAATGATTTCATCACCAATTTCTTCGATATCTACCTGAGTCCCCGATTGCAGCGCATCAAGGGCGTAGGCAGTGTCGAACTGCTTGGCAGCAAATACGCCATGCGCATCTGGCTCGACCCAAAGAGGATGGCTTTCTATGGGCTGGATCCCAGCGACATCGAGGCGACACTCGAATCTCAGAACATCGAAGCAGCCATTGGCACACTGGGTGAAGACTCCAAGAACACCTTCCAGTATCCGCTGGTCTATCGAGGCCGTCTGGCGAAAGCTGAGGAATTTGGCGACATCGTGCTGCGATCAGAGAGTGACGGTGATGACTTGCGGCTACGGGATGTGGCCCGCTGCGAGATGGGAGCCGAAAGTTATTCTACTGACAATCGTGTCAACGGCCATCCCGGCTTGGTGGTCATCATCAGGCAGGCCAACGGCTCGAATGCCAGGCTGGTGAACAAGGACATCGACAAACTTTTAGAGGAGGTTAAGCTCAACCTGCCGCCAGGTCTGGAGTTCAGGACGCTGCTCGACACCAACGACTTCTTGGAGGCATCGATGAATGAGGTTTATAAGACCCTCGCCGAGGCCATCCTCCTCGTCGTCCTGGTGGTATTGCTCTTCCTACAGAATGTCCGGGCCACGCTGATACCGGCCATTGCCATCGTCGTGTCACTCGTGGGAACATACGCCTTCATGTATGTGGCCGGTTTCACGCTGAACCTCATCACACTCTTTGCCCTGGTGCTCGTCATAGGTACCGTGGTCGATGATGCCATCGTTGTGGTGGAGGCCGTTCAGAGCCGCTTCGACGCCGGAGAGCACAGACCCTACGAGGCGACCCTTCAGGCGATGCAGCAGATAGGAAGGGCCGTCATCACCACCACCATCGTGTTTATGATCGTCTTTATCCC
>JAFUAK010000101.1 GCA_017460765.1 Prevotella sp.
ATTGAGGTGGGTGCCACCATCAGCTACTTCGAGTACATGGCCACCTTTGCCCGCCACATTGAGGGCGAGATTATTCCCAGCGACCGTCCCAACGAGACCATTCTGCTGACAAAGAAGCCCATCGGCGTCGTGGCCGGCATACTGCCCTGGAACTTCCCGTTCTTCCTCATCGCCCGCAAGGCCGGTGCTGCGCTGATTGCAGGATGTACCATCGTGATCAAGCCGAGCCAGATCACCCCGGAGAACTGTACCGAGTTCGCCAAGGTCGTCGCAGAGACGGGTCTGCCCGCAGGCGTCATCAACATCGTGACGGGTAAGGGCTCGGTAATCGGTAACGAGATGGCCGGCTCACCGAAGATCGACATCGTGTCAGTGACCGGTTCGGTAGGTGCCGGCGAGAGCATCATGGCTGCCGCCTCGAAGAACATCACGAAGGTGAGCCTTGAACTCGGCGGCAAGGCCCCTGCCATCGTCTGCAAGGATGCCGACTTGGAGCGCGCCGCCCAGTGGATCGTCGACAGCCGCATCGGCAACAACGGCCAGATCTGCAACAACGCCGAGCGCGTGTATGTGCAGAAGGAGGTGAAGAAGGCATTCACGGATATCCTCGTCAAGAAGATGGCAGCCGTGAAGGTGGGCGATCCCTGCGCCGATGAGACCGTCGACATGGGTCCGCTGGTGGAGGCCCGCGCCCTGGAGAGCGTCACGGAGAAGGTGGAGCGCGCCATCAGGCAGGGTGCCAAGTTACTCTGCGGTGGCCAGCGCGTCGGCACGAAGGGCTACTTCTATGCCGCCACGGTGCTCGACGACTGCCGTCAGGACATGGACATCATCCACGAGGAGACCTTCGGCCCGGTGATCCCGCTGGTGGAGTTCGACACCATCGACCAGGTGATCGAGTGGGCCAACGACTGTGAGTACGGTCTGGCTTCCAGCATCTTCACGAAGGACCTCAATATCGCCACGAAGGCCTGCCGCGAACTGGAGTTCGGCGAGACCTACATCAACCGCGAGCACTTCGAGGCCATCCAGGGCTTCCACGCCGGTGTGAAGAAGAGCGGCATCGGCGGTGCCGACGGTAAGCATGGCGTCGAGGAGTATCTCGTCACGCATGTCACCTACCTCGACACTTACGAGGACATGTAATCCGTATACATTATTATATATATATGATAGTCATGAGCAATCTGCTTACAAATGTTTGGGACAATGTCCGCAGGAATCCCTATCCGGTGTTGCTGACACTGTTTGTCCTGTGGACGTGTATCGGCGTCTTCCCGCTTCAGTGCTACGAGCCTGACGGTCTGGAAATCACGCTGGGCTGCGACATCCTCTACCGTGAGGGCTGGACGCTTCCGCCAGTGTATTCCTATGAGTACCGTATGCAGCCGCTCACTACGATTCTCGTGGTGTGTCTGAAGTATGTGCTACCGTTCCTCAGTTGTGAGCAGATCTATAGCATCATGACGGCTCTCTTCAGTCTTGCTTTCCTGCTGGGGTGCATCTCCTTCGCGAGATATGTCACGCAGGAGAGCAAGACTGTGATTCTCATCGCGGCGATGCTCCTGCCGGAGATGTATGCCATCGCGATGTATGCTAATACGGCCATCCCCTCGGCGGCGCTCCTGATATGGGCCTACATGCTGATCTGCCGTGAGCGCTACTGGCAATCCGTACTGCTCCTGGTGGTGGCCCTCCTCTTCCGCCTGGATGCCATCATCGTGTATCCCGTCGTGCTGCCGCTGTTCTACTTCAGCGGGAAGACGTTTAAGCAGAGCATCATTCTGTCTGCCGTCTTCGCCGTGGCCGTGGTTGCCATTTCCCTGCCGCTGTTCTGGTTGATCGGGGCCGATGCTCTCTCGACGTTCAATGGTTACGACCGTTGGAGTAACATCATCACGTTCGAGCAGACCTTCATGGCCATCTTCGGCTTCTATTCCCTGATCTATTTCATCTTGTTGCCCATCGGCCTGTATGTGATAGGTTCCAGGAAACGGTGGCGTGAACTTTTCCTGATCGTATTCCCGCTCCTGTCAGTACACCTCTTCTATGCCGAGATGGGTAATGCCTCGAAGCATTTCCTGTATTGCGCACCCTTTGCCATCATGGCAGGAGCGAGGGCTCTGGCTTGGTTGAGCGAAGTGCTTCGCAGTCGTCCGGTCCTGAAATGGGCGGCCATCGTTGCCACAGTTCTCTATCTCACAGTTTCCGTCAGGCCGAACCGCGCAGATTGTCCCTGGATTTACAACAGCGAGTTCTATAGCGTGGGTGTACCGGTTCCTTTTGGAACTCTTCATGTGGCAGGCAAGCACATGGATGTCGGGCTTGGTGCCGGGCGTCAGTTGCTCACTGGCGATGAATACATGCTGGGTTCCGGCCATCTTTTCTATTCATGGTATATCCACTCTATCAAAGCCTATATGGAACAATGGCGCAGTGAACAGAAGGCGGCGCTCGATCAGGCAGGAACCTGTAACGTCCTGACCTTCGAATATAGCGTCTCTGCTCCTCCCTCCTTTGAGTATCTGGCGGAAGGCTATCATTTCCGTCGCTTGGAGAATATGCCGAAGTGGTATCGCTTTACCATTTCCAAAGAGGGGCGCGACATCCACTTCTGGCGCGTATTCCTGGCGGGCAGTGAAAACGAGGCCTCTGCCGTCTCTGTCTGGCTGAAAGGCGTCTCTGCCAGATTCGGCGAGGGTGACGGGTATGCCCTTGCGGCTCCGGAGCATTTTGGCGTGTGGCATTCCCTTGACGATCTGGCCGTGACGGGACAGGTCGAAAATGTAGGTGGCAAACTCTATAAGATTGTGAAATAGAAAAAGCCTTGCAAGACTGCAAGGCTTTATTTGTGAGCCTCTTGTCGGATTCGAACCAACGACCCCGAGATTACAAATCACGTGCTCTGGCCAACTGAGCTAAAGAGGCGGGTGGGCAAGCGATCTGCATCGCGCCGCTACAACCTAATACCCTTGCTGCGTTCCCACCCTGGGGGATTCAAAGGGAGCTGGCCGTACAGGACTTGCCCATGTGTGAAAGAGCGCTTTTGCTGAAAAGCGGGTGCAAAGGTACAATAAAAAAGTGAAAAGCGAAAAGTGAAAAGTGAAAAGTTTCGCTTTTTAACTATTTTTTGAGGCAAAGCACTCGTTATATGATGGAAAATGCGTAATTTTGCACCTTGAAACAGATAATTGTTAAATAATGACCGCACCGGAATATATACAACTGAAGGCCTACGCACGGCAGGACGGCTTCTTTCTTGCTCTGTTGTGGATAGCCAGTTTCGCCTGCTATATCATGGGAATCACCAATGGCATGCTTGGTATGGTGGCGATGATGCTGGCTGTTATGACTCCATTTTTCGTGGCGGGTCGTCTGCGTCGGTTCCGCGATGAGGGCAGGGATGGGGTCATCTCTTTCCGACGGAGTTATGCCTATACGATCTTTGTGTTCTTCTACGGAGCCGTATTACTGGCTGTGGCGCAGTTCCTGTATTTCGCCTATCTCGACAATGGCTACCTGATGAGCACTTTCTCAAAGATCGTGTCTTCTGCGGAGGGTAAGGCGTTGTTACAGCAGTATGGAATGACGCAGATGGTCGACGAGAGTCTGACAGAGATGGCTTCCATCCGTCCGATTGACTATGCTTTGAACATCCTAACAGTGAATATTATAGTTGGTTTCGTACTGGGCATTCCCATCGGACTGGTGATGTATCGGGATACGAAAAGATAGAATTGAGAAATGGATATATCAGTCGTTATACCTCTTTATAATGAGGCAGAGTCGCTGCCAGAGCTGTATGCCTGGATAGAGCGGGTGATGAAGCAGCATGGCTTCTCCTATGAGGTCATCTTCGTGAATGATGGTTCTACGGACAGTTCCTGGGACGTGATTACGGATCTGAGCAAGAAGTCTGAACACGTGAGAGGTATCAAGTTCCGCAGGAACTACGGCAAGAGCCCGGCCCTCTATTGCGGCTTCGAACAGGCACAGGGCGACGTGGTGATCACGATGGATGCCGACCTGCAGGATTCTCCCGACGAGATTCCCGATCTTTACCGTATGATCAAGGAAGAAGGCTACGACCTCGTCTCCGGCTACAAGCAGAAGCGCTACGACCCCATCTCCAAGACGCTGCCTACCAAACTCTTCAATGCTACGGCCCGCAAGATCAGCGGCATCAAGAACCTTCACGACTTCAACTGTGGCCTTAAGGCCTACCGCAAGGCGGTGGTGAAGAACATTGAGGTGTACGGTGAGATGCATCGCTATATCCCATATCTGGCGAAGAACGCCGGCTTCGACAAGATCGGCGAGAAGGTGGTACACCATCAGGCCCGTAAATACGGCTCGTCGAAGTTCATGGGACTGAACCGTTTTGTCAATGGTTACCTTGACCTGTTGACACTCTGGTTCCTGAGCACATTCGGCAAGAAGCCGATGCATGTGTTCGGCTTCCTGGGTTCCATCATGTTTTTCATCGGTTTCGTCGCAGCCTTCTGTATCGGTGCCGACAAACTTTGGTGCTTGGCGAACCATATACCGCAGCGTCTGGTGACCGACTCTCCTTATTTCTATATTGCCCTGACGATGATGATCATCGGTACCCAGTTGTTCCTCACCGGCTTTCTGGGCGATCTTATCAGTCGTTCCTCAAGCGGACGCAATGACTATCAGATAGAAGAGACGATATGAAGAAGTGGCTCTTTTTCGTCATGGCAGCTTTCGTAGTGTCTTGCTCCTCGATAGACTGTCCGGTGAATAATGTCGTGGCTACTTACTATAAGACTTACAAAAGCAACGGCGATTCACTGATTATGACGGATACGGTGATTGTGTTCTCCATGCGGAAGGACGGAACTGATACCCTTCTCCTCAACAGGTTTGTCGGGAGGTCAAGGTTTTCCCTGCCCATCAGTTATTCCCACCCGGAGGATGCCCTCATCTTCCTCATCTATAATGACAGTGTACTGACGGTGGATACCGTCTGGGTGAAGAAGGACGACATCCCGCATTTCGAATCCGTTGACTGCAATGCTTCATTCTTCCACAATATTACGGCAGTGCGCCATACCCTGAACGGTATCGACTCCATCGTCATCAATAACCCTACTGTTGATTATGACAAGACAACGGTCCATTTCCGCCTCTATCCGAAGAGCGGCGATTAGTCTGGCGTTGCTGCTTGCAGCATCGGCGGCTCAGGCACAGGTGAAGTTCTTCTCGTTGCAGAAAGACTCCATCCCCCTGTTCCGTGGATTCTCCGTTTCCTTCGATCTGGCAGGAGCGGCTATGCTGGCCTTGTCGGATTACGGACAGTATGAGGCAGCCCTCCGCATCAATCTGCACGACGAGTGGTTCCCGATTGTGGAGGCAGGAATCGGCAGGGCGAAGCACGATGACGAGGTGACCCGTCTCTACTATAGTACCTCCGCACCTTATTTCAGGATCGGCATCGACAAGAACCTGCTGAACGACAAACACGGTGTGAATCGTCTGTATGGCGGACTTCGATATGGCTTTACATCGTATAAGGTCGATATCTCCCGTCCTGATTTCCCTGATCCTGTGTGGCAATGGGATACCGGCTACGGTATCCAGGATGCTTCCTGCAACTACCATTGGATTGAGGCTGTCGTGGGTATCGACGCCAAACTCTTTGGCCCGCTGCACTTGGGGTGGAGTGTTCGTTACAAACGGCGTATCGCCCATTCCCATCTCGACTTTGGCGATACATGGTATGTGCCGGGCTTTGGTACCTCCGATGATTCGAAACTGGGTGGAACGTTTAATGTGATCATAGATATATGATGGACGAAAGACAGAAGAAACGGCTTCTCTGGCAACTTCCTTTTCTCACGCTCCTAATCGTGGGAACCGTGCTGATCATCCGTCAGCAGCAGAAGATGCCTTATCAGAAAACTTCCGACTTCGTTTTCGGAACGACTTTTTCCGTCACCTATCAGTGCGACTCTGATATGAGCCGCAGTATCAAGGCAGAACTGATGAAGGTCGATAATTCACTGTCGCCTTTTAATGAGATGTCCATCATCACGACCATCAACAACAACGGGGATGTGCAGCCTGATAAGATGTTCATGGATGTCTTTAAGGAAGCCATGGAGGTGTCGCGCGAGACCGACGGTGCCTTCGACATCACGGTGGCACCGCTGGTGAACGCCTGGGGCTTCGGCTTCAAGAGCGGCGAGATGCCGACAAAACGGCAGGTGGACAGCCTCCGCCAGATAATCGGCTATCAGAAACTCTCTGTTGTCGACGGAAAAATCCATAAGCAGGATCCGCGGATGATGCTCGACTGCTCTGCCATCGCCAAGGGCTATGGCACAGATGTCGTGGCTAATCTGCTGCGCAGTCGCGGGGTGACGAACTTCATGGTAGAGGTTGGCGGTGAGATAGTTACCAGTGGTGTGAATCAGGAGCGCGTACCATGGAAGGTGGGGGTCATCAAGCCCGATGATGATTCGTTGAGTGTCTCCCACGAACTGCAGACGGTTCTGAACGTGACGGATATCGCAATGGCCACCAGCGGCAACTACCGCAAGTTCTATTATAAGGGAGGCAAGAAATACGCCCATACCATTGATCCTGCTACTGGCTACCCTGTTCAGCATAATATCCTGTCAGCCACGGTTCTTGCCAAGTCCTGTGCAATAGCCGATGCCTATGCTACTTCCTTCATGGTGATGGGACTCGACCGTGCCAAGAAGGTGCTGGAGCGTCATCCTGAACTGATGGCCTATTTCATCTATGACGACGGAGAAGGGAAGACCGCCGTCTGGTTCTCGCCGTCCTTGAGAGATAAGATAGCAGACTGATGGCTACCCTGCGGATTTACGACCAGTTGCTCCAGTTCCCCCTCTTTCAGGGAATGAGTCGCGACGATCTGGAGATTATTGCAGGCCATATTCGCTTTGGCTTTGTGAAGGTTTCTGCGGGCAAGCCTATCGTGCAGGTGGGCGAGTCGTGTACCCAACTCTGTTTCCTGATCAATGGCACGGTCAGGGTTGAGACTTTCGCTGACGAGCATCGTTATATGGTGGCCGAGCAGGTGTCAGCGCCATACGTCCTGCAGCAAGAGGCCATCTTCGGCTACTATCAGTCTTATACCCATAACTTTACGGCCCTCACGGATGTGAACCTCCTGACGATCGCCAAGGAGGAGGTGCTCCGTCTGCTGGAGGATTTCCTAGTGTTCCGCCTGAATCTGGTCAATCTCTTTGCGACCCAGACACAGAAGCATATCCACCAGACTTGGCGTCGCTGTCCTTCGATGCTGAGGGACCGTCTTATCCGCTTCCTTACTCAGCACTGCATCTATCCTGCAGGTCCTAAGACGTTCTATATCCTGATGGAGCAACTGGCCGAAGAACTCAACGACAGTCGTCTGAACGTGTCGCGCATTCTGAACCAGTTCCAGAAGGAAGGACTTGTCGAATTGCACCGTGGACGGGTGGATATTCCCCAGTTGGAACGTCTGCTGATGTGAAATATTATAAAATCTCTTCATCATATTTGTCTGTGTCTCGCTTTTTTTGTATTTTTGCATGCTAAAAAGTAAGTATCAGATATGAACGAGCAACAAGATAGAAAGAATCCGTTCTTCCTGCCCTATAATACGCCCCACGACGTAGCCCCCTTCGATCGTATCCGTCTGGAGGATTTCGAGGAGGCGATGCTCGAAGGCATCCGTCGTGACGATGAGCAGATAGAGAAACTGATTAACAACCCGGAGAAACCGACTTTCGACAATACGATTATCTCCGTTGATGACGAAAAGGACGGCAATGGTTACTACGACCTGCTGAGCCGTGTGTCTGGCGTGTTTTTCAACCTGTTGTCGGCAGAGACCAACGACGAGATGGATGCCCTGGCGCAGAAGATGAGTCCCATCCTGACGAAACATGCCAATGATATCCGCCTCAATGAGCGTCTCTTTGAGCGTATCAAATACGTACATCGCCATCATCGCAAGTTGACACCCGAGGAGAAGATGCTGCTCGACAACTGCTACGACGGTTTTGTGCGCAGTGGTGCCCTGCTCGATGCCGCTGGCAAGGAGCGTCTCCGCCAGTTAACGGAAGAGGCCTCGATGCTTGGGCTCCAGTTCTCACAGAACCTGCTGAAGGAGAACAAGGCCTTCACCCTGCACATCACGGATGAAGCCCAACTCGACGGCCTGCCTGATACAGCCCGCGAGGCGGCGGTTCAGGCTGCCAAGGAGCAAGGTAAAGAAGGCTGGGTGTTCACCCTCGATTTCCCCTCGTATTCACCGTTCATGACCTATTCGACCCAGCGCGAACTCCGCCGTCAGATGTATATGGCGAAGAATACGGAGTGTATCCACGACAATACGGAGAATAATCTCGAAATCTGCAAGCGGCTTATCAACCTGCGGCGCGAGATGGCCCAGTTGCTAGGCTATAAGACCTATGCCGACTACGTGCTGAAGCACCGCATGGCTGGCAATGTGCGCAGTGTCTACAAGTTGCTCAACGACCTGATCAGTGCCTATAAGCCCACGGCCAGGAAAGAGGTGAAGGCCATTGAGAAGATGGCGCAGAAATTAGAGGGTAAGGACTTCAGGCTTGAGCCTTGGGACTTCTCCTACTATTCCCATAAATTGCAGTTGGAGAAATACAATATCGATGCCGAGATGTTGCGTCCCTACTTCGAATTGTCTAAGGTCATCGACGGCGTATTTGGCCTTGCCAATCGTCTCTATGGCATCACGTTCAGGGAGAACAAGGACATTCCCGTCTATCATCCTGATGTTAAGGCCTACGAGGTGTTCGACAAGGATGGTGAGTATCTCGCCGTCTTCTATGCCGACTTCCATCCCCGCCAAGGCAAGCAGGGTGGGGCATGGATGACGGAATATCAGGGCCAGTGGATGGAGCGCATTGATACGAAGAAACCCTTCGCTCCGGATAACTGCAGAAATGTCAGACCCCATGTCTCTGTGGTAATGAACCTAACGAAGCCGACGGCCGAGAAGCCCGCCTTGCTGACGCTGGGCGAGGTGGAGACCTTCCTCCATGAGTTCGGCCATTCCCTTCACGGCATGTTCGCCAATACCCGCTTCGAGAGCCTCAGTGGTACGAACGTCTGGTGGGACTTCGTCGAACTGCCCTCGCAGTTCATGGAAAATTTCGCCGTCGAGAAGGAGTTCCTGCGCACATTCGCCTTCCATTATGAGACAGGAGAGCCGCTGCCCGACGAACTCATCGACCGCATCGTCAGGAGCCGTAACTTCAACGTGGCCTATGCCTGCATGCGACAGGTCAGTTTCGGCCTCCTCGACATGGCCTACTATACGAAGAAGGATGCCTTTACTGATGACATCATCCCCTTCGAGAAGAAAGCCTGGGAGAAGGCGATGGTCACGGAGCAATTGCCCGATACCTGTATGACGGTACAGTTCTCCCACATTATGGCGGGGGGCTATGCGGCTGGATACTATAGTTACAAGTGGGCCGAGGTGCTCGATGCCGACGCCTTCGCCGTGTTCAAGAAGGAGGGCATCTTCAATCAGGCGACGGCCCAGCGCTTCCGCGACAATATCCTGTCTAAGGGAGGTACGGAGAACCCGATGACACTCTATAAACGTTTCAAGGGCAGTGAGCCCACCATCGATGCATTACTCAAGAGAAATGGAATCAAACGATAAACAACAGAAGCTAGATTCTCGCTATCTGCGTATGGCACGCATCTGGGCAGAGAACTCCTACTGCCAGCGCCGTCAGGTCGGTGCCCTGGTGGTGAAGGATAAGATGATTATCAGCGACGGCTACAATGGTACGCCCAGTGGCTTCGAGAACGTGTGCGAGGATGACAACAACGTCACCAAGCCCTACGTGCTCCACGCTGAGGCCAACGCCATCACCAAACTGGCACGGAGTAACAATAACAGCGACGGTGCGACGATCTACATCACCGCCTCGCCCTGCATCGAGTGTGCCAAACTGATCATCCAGTCGGGCATCCGTCGCGTGGTCTATGGCGAGAAGTACCGTCTCACCGACGGCATCGACCTCCTGGAGCGCGCTGGCATAGAGGTTATCTATATGGAAGTGAATAGTTAGGAATAAGATATGAGCAAGAATAAGAATTACCGTTTTACGCCGCTTTGGATGGCGATTTCCGTTGTCGTCGGAATCCTCATAGGCTCTTTCTATGCCAATCATTTCTCTGGCAACAGACTGAGCATCATCAATACCAGCGGTAACAAACTCAACAACCTGCTCCACATCATCGACGACCAGTATGTGGACACGGTAAATATCAACGACCTCGTGGAGAAAGCCATGCCCCAGATCCTGAGTGAACTCGATCCCCATTCCGTTTACATCACGGCGCGTGAGGGTGAGATTGCCAACGACGACTTGAGGGGCTCTTTCTCCGGTATCGGCATCGAGTTCACCATCCGTCAGGACACCATCCGCGTGCAGAATGTCATCAGCAACGGCCCTGCCGAGCGGGCTGGCGTGCTGGCAGGTGACAAGATCGTGGAGGTCGACGACTCTGCCTTTGTGGGCAAGAAGGTTACTAACGAAGAGGCTATGCATCGTCTGAAGGGACCGAAGGACACGAAGGTGAAACTCGGCGTCATTCGCTATGGCGAGAAGAATATCCAGCACATCACCGTCACCCGTGGAGAGATACCCACGAAGAGTGTCACGGCCAGTTTCATGCTCGACGATGAGAGCGGCTACATCAAGATCCGCAACTTCGGCGAGAATACCTATCCTGAACTGCTCATCGCATTGGCCAAACTCTCCCAGAAGGGCTTCTCCAACCTTGTCATCGACCTGCGCAGCAATACTGGCGGCTACCTTGAGTCCGCCGTGCAGATTGCCAATGAGTTCCTGTCCAAGGGTCAACTCATCGTCTATACCGAGGGCCGCCGCTATCCCCGTCAGGAGTATCGTGCCGACGGACGGGGCTCCTACCAGCGCATCCCGTTGGTCATTCTCGTCGACGAGGGCTCTGCCTCCGCTTCAGAGATCCTGGCAGGTGCCATCCAGGATAATGACCGTGGTACCATCGTGGGCCGTCGCTCCTTTGGTAAAGGCTTGGTACAGAAGCCGATGGAGTTTACTGACCACTCGATGATCCGCCTTACGATAGCCCGCTATTATACGCCCTCGGGCCGCTGCATACAGAAGCCGTATGCCGATGGTGAGGACTACGAGGGCGACTGGATGAACCGTTACCAGCATGGTGAGTTCTTCTCGCAGGACAGCATCAAGCACACGGGACCTGCTTACCACACGAACAATGGACGCACTGTCTACGGTGGCGGTGGCATCACGCCCGATATCTTCATCCCTGAGGATACCGTTGGCATGACCTCTTATTATAAGGAGGCATCGATGACTGGTCTCATCCTGCAGTTCGCCTATAATTATACCGACGAGAACCGCAGCAAACTGAGCAGTATCGACGATGTCTGGGAGATGGAGCGCTACCTCAAGAGTCAGAATACGGTGGAGAAGTTCGTTACGTTTGCCGACAAGAACGGGCTCAAGCGCCGCAACCTCATGATCCAGAAGTCTTACAAGTTGCTGGAGCGCTTTGTCAACAGCCGCATTATCTACAACATTCTCAACGAACAGGCGTGGACAGAGTACCTCAATCGCGATGATCCGGCAATTATTGAGACGCTGCGCCTGTTCCGCAACGGCGAGGCCTTCCCCCAGAACCCTGCCCCTGTGGAGGGGAAGAATGTCGCCCATGCTTAAGAACGAACTCCGACAACTGATTCGAGAGCGGAAGCGACGGTTCACGCCAGCCCAACTGGCTGAACTGTCGCTTCCTGTCTTGGAGCGTCTGCGCCCCAGGCTTGCACAGGCCTCTGTCATCATGGCCTACTACTCCCTGCCCGATGAGGTCTGTACCCACGGACTCATCGACGAACTGGTGGTTCAGGGAAAGACCGTTCTGTTGCCCCGTGTGGTGGATGGTGAGACCATGGAACTGCGCCGTTATACAGGTCGCCATGATCTCCGCGAGGGCGCCTTCCATATCATGGAGCCTGTCGGCGAGCCTTTCACCGACTACGCGCGGATTGATGTGGCCATGATACCTGGCATCGCCTTTGATGCCCA
>JAFUAK010000102.1 GCA_017460765.1 Prevotella sp.
CGTGAAATAAATGGATTCGAAATTAGTTATTTATAATACACTGACAAGACAGAAGGAGCGGTTTGAACCGCTCCATTCTCCTAATGTGGGCATGTATGTGTGTGGTCCTACCGTCTATGGTGACCCTCATCTGGGCCATGCTCGCCCGGCCATTACGTTCGATCTGGTGTTCCGCTATCTGAAGCACCTGGGTTATAAGGTAAGGTACGTGCGTAATATCACCGACGTAGGTCATCTGGAGCATGATGCCGACGAGGGCGAGGACAAGATTGCCAAGAAGGCACGTCTGGAACAACTCGAGCCGATGGAGATTGCCCAGTACTACACAAACCGCTACCATCAGGCGATGGATGCATTGAATGTGTTGCGTCCTTCGATCGAGCCGCATGCTACTGGTCATATCATCGAACAGCAGCAACTGGTGCAGCAGATCCTCGACAATGGCTTTGCCTATGAGAGCAATGGTTCGATCTATTTCGACATCGAGGCGTACAATAAGGAGTATAAGTATGGTATCCTTTCTGGCCGCTCGTTAGAGAACATCAAGGACGAGAGCCGCGAACTGGCTGGTGTCGGTGAGAAGCGCAACCAAGCCGACTTCGCCCTGTGGAAGAAGGCACAGCCTGAGCATATCATGCGCTGGCCGAGTCCCTGGAGTGACGGATTCCCGGGTTGGCACTGTGAGTGTACGGCGATGGGACGCAAGTATCTCGGTGAGGAGTTTGACATCCACGGTGGCGGCATGGACCTCGTGTTCCCGCACCATGAGTGCGAGATTGCCCAGGCCACGGCGGCCATGGGGCATCAGGCCGTGAAGTACTGGATGCACAACAACATGATTACCATCAACGGTCAGAAGATGGGTAAGTCGCTGGGTAACTTCATCACGCTGGAGCAGTTCTTTACGGGCAACCATGAGAAGTTGGAGAAGGCTTACTCGCCGATGACCATCCGCTTCTTTATCCTCTCGGCCCATTACCGTGGTACTGTGGACTTCTCGAACGAGGCCCTGCAGGCTGCAGAGAAAGGACTGGAGAAACTCCTGAACGCTATTGCCGACTTGGAACGCGTACAGGCATCTGCCCAATGCGATGCCGAGACGGAGAAGGTGGTCAAGGCCCTGCGCCAGAAATGTTACGATGCCATGAACGATGACTTTGCCACACCTCAGGTGATCAGTCATCTCTTCGAGGCATGTACGGTCGTCAATAAACTCGTCGACCATAAGGCTACTATCTGTGCCGACTGCCTGAAGGAACTCTCAGAGACGATGCATCTCTTCGCGTTCGATATTCTTGGTTTGCAGAACAGGAGTCAAGAGTCAGGAGACAGGAGTCAGGAGAGAGAGGAGGCCTTCGGTAAGGTGGTGGATATGGTGCTGGAGTTGCGTGCTAAGGCCAAGGCCGATAAGGACTGGGCCACCTCAGACCGGATCCGCGATGAACTTGCCGCAGCAGGCTTCGAGGTGAAGGACACGAAGGACGGCGTCACCTGGAAACTATCGAAGTGAAGACTGAAAAGTGATAAGTGAGCCTACGGGAGACCGTAGGCTTCTTTTGTCATTTCTATGGCTACGGTCTTCTTCCGGAAGTCTTTGAAGGAGATGTATTCCAGTCCGCCGTATGGCCTGTCGGTGCCCCAGGAGTTTTTCATGACGAAATATTTCTCGCCTTCGTCGTCATGGGCAATGCCCACGATTGCCATGGCATGGCCCTTGTCTTCCCAGCAGACACCATGATGTGCCCTCACGGCACGTTCGGTCTTGACAAACATGGAGTCCATGGGGATATTCAGATAAAGGTCGTGCAGCCAGTTGTCGGGTACCTCGTATTCCGTCATCTGGTAGTAGGGCTTGCTGTCGTCGCATATCAGGGCGATGTACTCTCCGGGCTTGCAGACACTACGTGCAAATTCCTGGGGAGTGTAGGAAGCACCCAGCATGAAGACCAGTCTTGGGGCCGGCGTCTCAGTGTTGCGCATGGCATCATAACCCACGATGCCGTATTTCTGAATAAGCCGCAGCAGCGTGGTGCACTCGCCCCGTTTGCTCTTGGGGGCATCTGGTTCCTGCTCTATCATCTTCTCTATATAATAAGGTGAGAGGTTTACCGAGTCGCCCCAACTGAGATGCTCAGTCTCGATGGTGGCCAGCATGGCAAAGATCCAGCAGGTCTCGCTCTCGCCCTGATCCTTGACTGGTGTCATGCGGTTCAGCACTTCGTGGGTGTAGTGCTTTGGCTCTTTCCGGGCACAGCCCGTCAGGAGTCCTATACCTATTATAATATACAAGATTCGTCTCATCGGCTGCAAAATTACAAAAAACTCTTAACTATTCACGCTTAACTCTTAACTTTTTTGTAACTTTGCACCCATGAATATCAAGGATTTTGAAGTGATGGCACCTGTCGGCTCGCGTGAGTCGTTGGCTGCAGCCATTCAGGCAGGTGCCGACAGCATCTATTTCGGCATTGAGAAACTGAACATGCGGGCACATTCTGCCTCTACGTTCACTATCGGCGACCTGCGTGATATTGCCAGGGAGTGTGACGAGCACGGCATCAAGAGTTACCTGACTGTCAATACCATCATCTATGGTGAGGACATCCCCCTGATGCACGAGATTATCGATGCGGCCAAGGAGGCCGGCATCTCTGCCGTGATTGCCAGTGACGTGGCGGTGATGACCTATTGTAACAAGGTGGGACAGGAGGTACATCTCTCCACCCAGTTGAATATCTCGAACATTGAGGCCCTGCGCTTCTACGCCCAGTTTGCCGATGTGGTGGTGTTGGCACGCGAACTGAACATGGACCAGGTGGCAGAGATCCATCGGCAGGTGGAGGCGGAACATATCTGTGGACCGAGTGGCGAGCAGATTCGTATTGAGATGTTCTGTCACGGCGCCCTCTGTATGGCCATCAGCGGTAAGTGCTACATGAGTCTGCATGCCGCTAACCGCTCAGCCAATCGCGGGGAGTGCATCCAGATCTGTCGGCGCAGTTATACGGCTACAGACAATGAAACCGGCTATCAACTCGATATCGACAATAAGTATATCATGTCGCCCAAGGACCTAAAGACCGTGCGCTTCATCAACCGTATGATGGAGAGTGGTGTCAGGGTGTTCAAGATAGAAGGGCGTGCCCGTGGACCAGAATATGTCTATACCGTCGTGAAGTGCTATAAGGAGGCTATCCAGGCAGTGCTTGACGGTACCTTTACGGATGAGCGCAAGGACGAGTGGGATGAGCGGCTCGCTACCGTCTTCAACCGCGGTTTCTGGGACGGCTACTATCAGGGCCAACTCATGGGTGAGTGGAACAAGAACTACGGGTCGAATGCCACGGAGCGCAAGGTCTATATCGGTAAGGGTACGAAATACTATTCCAGACTTGGGGTGGCGGAGTTTTCTGTTGAGGCAGACACCTTCAAGGTGGGTGACAGGCTGCTCATTACCGGACCTACGACGGGGGTGATGTATGTCACCGCCGATGAGATCCATGATGACAACGGTCCTGTGGAGGTGGCACAACAGGGAACCCGTGTGTCTATCGCTGTGACTGATAAGGTGCGTCCCAGCGATAAACTCTTCAAATTAGTC
>JAFUAK010000103.1 GCA_017460765.1 Prevotella sp.
AGAGAATTTCTTGTCGCCATTAATGATAAAACATACGGAGTGCCTGTCTTGACTTTGCCAGATAGGGGGCTCGATGTGTGTAAGTGTCATGTAGGCAGAATGTAGGTGTCGTGTAGGTATCGTGTAGGCTTTGTGTAGGCAAAAATTATGCGAATCCAATTTGTTTACAGGCATTTTGAGCGATTTTGTGTAGGCATGTAGGCGCTTTCATGATTTTTTTATAAAGTTTTCTGTTTTTTTCTGCATTTTTTTGTATCTTTGCGGAATATTTTGAATAATTGAACAATGATGAAAGTAACATTACTGAAAAGAAGCGGCAAGAAAGAAGTCATCAACCGCGTGGAGGTGGCTGTCATGGCGAATGCCATTAAATCGGGAATGATAGAGAATACGGTCAGGCATACCCGCGAAGTGTATCATCTGATGAATCCCCATCGATTGCCTGACGGACAGGTCTCTACCCAATGGGAGGGTGGCATCCGTCTGCCCAGAATCTGTTTCGCGGCTGACTATATGAAGCGTAAGGGCGAGTTGCAGATGATGGCGTATAATGGCCTCGTCGTTTTGGAGGTCAACGACCTGCCGACTTATGAGAAAGCGGTGGAAATCAGGAATCTGGCCAAGAAACTGCCAGAGACAATGCTGTGTTTCCTTGGCGGATCGGGCCGAAGCGTGAAGATTGTGTGTCGAGGCGAGTTGTTTGGCGGTGGGTTGCCATCAGATGAGGCTGATATCCGTCAGTTCCACCTAAATATATACAATACGGCGCGGACGGCCTATCAGAACCAGTTCGGTTTCGACATCCAGTTTATGGAGCCACGACTCGACCGGACGGTGTACATGAGTGCCGATCCTGAGATGGGCTTCAATGCTGAGGCTCGTCCCTTCTATGCTGACACCGAGAACCACGAACTGCCTCAGCCAGTGGTGATTAGCCGCGAGGAGGATCATCTGATGCCTGGCCGTACTGTTACGCGCACTTATCATCTGAACTGGACCTTCATCGTAGAGACGGTGATGGGCCATTATTTCGATTTGCCAGATGAGGACAGGGAAGCGACGCTGCTGATGCAGATTGCCTCGATGTGTCTGGATCAGGGCATACCCAAGGCGCATGCTCAGGGATTGACGATGCTGCACCCCGTGCTGAATCGCGACAGGATGCTCGTGGAGCACATCTTCGAGACCGTCTACAGCGTGGCGGAGCAGGAGGACTACCGCAAGAAGCATAAGATTAGTCCGCTGAAAAGCGTGCCTGATGACACCCTCGCCCAGATGAAGACGGAGATATTCCTGAACTCTTACTTCGAGATGCGGCAGAACTTGCTGACGGGTGTACCTGAGTATCGGGAGAAATTCTCTGATAACCAAGAGTTTAGGCCGCTGACGCCGGAAGTGAGAAACACCATGACGCTGACGGCTAACGAACTGGGCCTGAAGGGCTTTGAGCGAAACATGAACCGTTTCATCGACTCGACGCGCATCGAGCAGTATGACCCTGTGAACACTTGGCTCGACCATTTGCCCAAGTGGAACGGCCACGACTATATCGCCGACCTCGCAGCCCGAGTGCCGACGAACCAGCCACATTGGGAGAAATATCTCCGATTCTGGCTCGTAGGAATGGTGGCGCAGTGGCGCGAGAGCGATAAACAGTTGACTGGTAATGCGTTAACGCCGCTGCTGATAGGTCGCCAGGGTTGCGGAAAGACGCGCTTCTGCAAAATTATCCTGCCTCCAGAACTGCGTGACTACTACAACGACAAGATCAACTTCAAGAATGAGTTCGACCTGAATATCGCGCTGACATCCTTTGCCCTCATCAACATCGACGAGTTCGACAAGACCACCTCGTCGCAGCAGATCGTGTTGAAGTATCTCTTGTCGTCGAGCGATGTGAAGTTCCGTCCGCCTTACGGCAAGACCATCAAGCAATATCGCCGTTATACCTCGTTTATTGGCACGACGAATCAGTTGAAGCCGCTCGTCGATCCTACTGGCTCGCGAAGATTCGTCTGCGTTGGTGTGAATGGCAACATCAATTTCGAGGATAATCTGGAGCATCATCAACTCTTCGCCCAGGCCCTCCACCTGCTTAATAAAGGTGAGCGCTTCTGGCTGGACAACGAGGAGATCGATACGCTGATTGCGGAAAATGAACCTTTCCAGAAACTGAACGACCTGGTGGAGATGATTGGTGAGACCTTCCGCAGGCCTCGTGAGACAGAGCAGGCCAAGTGGTGGAGCCTTGGTGACATCAGCGCCCTGCTCACCCAGCGCTATCCCAACTTCGACCCAGAGACCCCGTTCCATAAGATCGGCACCGCCCTTAACGACGTCCAGTTCAACTTTACGAGCAAGCGCAAAGCCAAGCACATGGAGTA
>JAFUAK010000104.1 GCA_017460765.1 Prevotella sp.
ACCTGAGAGACGGTATGGTGCGGACTGCGGAAGGGCCGTTGGGAGATGAGTGACGTACCACTGGTCAGTTTACCCGCCACGGAGTGGATCTGTGTGGTTTCCAGACTCTCTGCCAGAGACAATGGCGGCAGGATACTCGGCAGTCGTCGCGCCATCATCGACTTACCGCTTCCCGGAGGCCCCACCATGATGATGTTATGACCGCCGGCGGCAGCGACCTCCAAGGCACGTTTTACACCTTCCTGTCCCTTTACGTCGGCAAAGTCGAGGTCAAAGGAATATTGGTGCTCATAGAACTCCCTGCGGGTGTCCACGACGGTAGGCTCATACTTCTCGCTGCCATTCAGGAAACTGATGACATCCACGAGACTGTCCATCCCGTAGACGTCCAGGTTATTCACCACCGCTGCCTCACGGACATTTTCACGGGGCACGAACAGTCCTTTGAATTGTTCCTTACGGGCTCGGATGGCGACAGAGAGGATACCGCTGACAGGCTTTAGTGCTCCGTCAAGGCCCAGTTCACCGATCATCATGAAGTCCTTAAGCATCGTGTCGCTCACCTTGCCGTGGGCGGCGAGGATGCCGACGGCAAGCGGCAGGTCGTAGCCACTGCCCTCCTTACGGATGTCGGCTGGACTGAGGTTGATGGTGATATCGGCTGAAGGTGGCTTCAGTCCGATGTTCGCGATGGCCGCACGGATGCGGTCGTAACTCTCCTTGACGGCTGTATCTGCCAATCCAGACAAGTGGAACTGCATGCCCCTCGTCATGTTTACTTCGATGGTCACTGTGGTGGCTTCCAGCCCCATGACCTCAGCACAAAACGTTTTTACTAACATAGTATCAGTGGTTTTAAATGATGTGTTTCTAATAGCAACCGGAACCCGTTAGGGCGACTTCGGCAGCAGCCCTTCAATCGTCGTAATCAATTTCTGATTATTCAGCGAATGGGCGATGATCTTGCCCTGACTGTCTGTGATGACGTTGTCAGGCACGTATGACAGACCTATAGCCTCTAAGACGGGTGAATCCCACGCTTTTCCGTCGCAAATCGTGCTCCACTTCACGGAGTCGCGGTCAACCTTGCGGCGGCAATTCTTCACGTCGGCATCCAGACAAATGCTTACGATCTTCAGGTCGCTGCCATATTTCTTAGAGAGCGGTTCCAGGCGCCGTTGGATACCGACGCTCTCGAAATTCCAGTTAGCCCAAACAGTGATGACATTCGCCTTGGCATTCAAGTCTGAAGCACTCACCGTCTTGCCGTGAATGTCTGTTGCCGTGAACGATGGCAACTTGCCCCCATCCTTCATGGCCTTCAGCCCTTTCAGCCGTCGGATCAGGTCGCCCATCCCCTCAATGTCAGGATTAGCCTGCTTGATGACCTGTGCCGTCTCGATGGCTTTCTGGTAGTCGGGCTGAGGAGTCTGGATGAAGTATCTCCGCATCAGATAGAGGGCAAACGGCGAGGTGGGATGCTCGTTGATGAACTCTGCCACCGACTTTGCCATTTCCGGTGGTGTCTGCTGACTCGTCTTCAGTCGGAAAGCCGTCAGTTCGTCGTTTTCCTTCAGCCCCTTGATCTTCGCATCCCTCAAATGAGTGGCATCGCCCTCAAATTCCACAGTGGCCCCCTTGGTACCGAAGAAGGGTAACTCGGAGAAGTTGGGGAATACCAGCACGAAAGTCGTAGAGTCTTCCAGTGGCCTCTCGTAGCGGAAACGGCCCTTGATAACAGCCACCGTGTCGAGCGGATGGGTGCCGTCGAGTCCATAGATATAGAGTTCTCCCTGGTTGAAGCCCTTGAAGGAGCCTTCCAGCAGGAAGGTCTCACGACCGCCGCCGCAAGAGGTGGTGAAAAGTGAAAGGAGAGAAGTGAAAAGCAAGGGCAGTATGACGATCCGCCATACCTGCCTATTTTTCTTCAAAAACCTTTCGCCCATCACTTTTCACTCTTTACTTTTCACTTCTTCACTTTGACCAGTTCAAGGTCGTTGGCAGCGTACTTGGCCAGCGAACTGTCCTTGCTGATAGCGTTGCGCAGAGCCTCGGCTGCATCGGCATTGTTTCCCATACGGGCAAAGAGGATGGCCTTCAGGTAATCCGTCGTGGCATCGGGATTCTTCACGTATTTCAGCGTGGTATCAGCCAAAGCGTAGTTCTTGTTCAGAATCTGGGCCAGTGCAGCACTGTTGGAATAAGTCTCGCCGAAGTCCTGCTCTGCCTGGGCGTAGTTGCCCTTGGCGAGGTTCAGGTTGCCCAGCACTTCTGCCAGGCCATTGGCACCCGTTGCACTGGCGATATACTGCTCGGCTTTCTGGATGTCTCCGTCCATCAAAGCCAACATACCTAGGTTGGCAGCGGCTTCCGGCAAGTTGGCGCTGACGCTCTGGGCCTTCTGGATATACTCCTTCGCTGCGGCATAGTTGCCTTTGGCATACTCGATGGTGGCGATGTTGTTGTAGGCACGGGCATCGTTCGGATAGATCCGTGTGGCCAGTTTATAGATGTCCTCGGCCTCGTTGGCATCGTCCTTCAGGGCTGCACCGTAAAGCACTTCCTCGATGCTCAGTTTCGTGGCGTCGGTCTTCAGTTGGTCGATGATTTGCTCATCGCTACGGCCGATGGTCTCGTAGTTGATGGTCAGGCGCGAGCGGCGCAATTGTGGCAGGATGCCGTCGGCCAGTTCACGGAAGGCCTGGGAGATGTTCCTGATTTGCTGCTCACGCTCCTGTGGGTCTTTATACATAGAGAGCACGCGCAGGATGATGTCCTTGTCCTGAATGTCGCTGGCCTGTACCAGTTCCTGGAATCCTTCCCAGTCCTGTGCCGTATATTTGGCATCGACAGGAGCATTCATCTTGATTTTCTTGAGTTCCTGGTTCACGTACTGCTCCGACACCTTCTGACGCTGTCCGGCCAGTTTGTCGTTCAGCGAATAACCGCCGTCGGGTGAGGCATAGGCTGATACCTCCACATTGTCGAGGTTCAAGCCCTCGCGGTCGTCGTTGATTTTCTTCAGCATCTTTACGAACTCCTGCACCGAGTTGTTCTTCAACTCGCTCTTGCGGAGGTTGGCCTGCTGGATAAGGAACTTGATGTTAGCCTCCTGCTTCTTTTTTGTGATGCGTTGGTATGCATCGGGCGACAGGGCGGCATTGGCAGTCGTGATGGCTCTCCTGTAGAGTTCGGAGGTGGCGATGATGCCGTCGGCCACTTTCACCTCGGGGACTTTCACCTGCTTCGAACCCAGACGGGCTTCGAAGGTCAGGTACATCTCGGCCTTGTTGTCGCCAGCGTAGGCGAAGTTCGTCTTCATCGTATAGTTGCCGCCGACCTTGTAGGGGATGGTCTGGTCGTTACCGGCCACATTCTCTCCTTGGAATGTGGCCGTATTGCCCTGCACCACTTCGCCGTTCGAGTAGCGCAGTTCGGGGATCACGGTCACCACGGCCTTCTTCTTCATGTACTTCTCGGGGAAGTGTCCGTTGATGGTTGCGGGTACTGTCCCGGCCTGGGTCTCCAGCGGGTTGGGGGTCACGGTGAAGTTGTCTGCTGAGAGTGCTCCGAGTTTGGAACAGGAAGTAAGAAGCATCAGTGATGCGGCAGACAGGAGGAGATAGTTCTTTTTCTGCATATTATCTGTTCTATATTATCGTTTTTCTTGTATTAGTGCCGCGAGCGGGACTCGAACCCGCACGACCTTTCCGGGTCAAGGGATTTTAAGTCCCTCGTGTCTACCAATTCCACCATTGCGGCAGGTCTCTTTTGGAAAACCAGCCACAAAGGTACGGCTATTTCCCGAAACCGCCAAACATTTTATTAATTATTTAGATTTTTACCCTAATTCCAGGCGCGGAGGATGCCATCCCTGAAATCCGCATAGTACTTCATCAGTTCCTTGTTGCCTGGGGCACCTTCGACCACAACACCATTGTTCACGTCGTACGTGCGACCACACTTGGCGCAGTGGAGTTGCTGCCCGCCGTTCTGCCATGTGAGGGGATAACTAATGCCGTTGTAGTCGGCCAGACAGTTAGGGCACTGACCTTCGTAGGCCACGAGCATATTGTCGTAACTGCTGGTGCCGATGATGATGCAGTCGTTGGCCCCAAGGTAGAAACTGATCTGACTCTCCTTGGCGGTGGTCAGGACGATGTCATCTGTGGCGCCGTCGTAGTTACGGGTGGTCTTCAGATGGCGGATGCCGTCACCGCCGACATAGGTCTGCACCTGACAGAAATGGCCGCTATTCCCCAGAATGCCCGTCAACTGACAGGGCTGGGGGTGGAGGGTCGTGTCGAAGATGAAGGTACAGCGATAGGCACGACTGATGCTGTCGTCGGCACTGCACGCCGCCAGCAGCACCCCTATCAGACCTATCAGCAGCCGTCTCATCCGAGCAGGGCTTTTTCGGCCTCCGTCATGCGCTCGAAGTGGAATTCGTCGAGCGTCTGCTGCATCAGAGCCTGGATATGGTCGTTACACAGGTTGCCGATCGAGCCCTCATGGGTGTGGTGGATATCGTGGTTGGCCTTGAACTGACCTGTCTCGATGTCGAGGCCCACTTTCTTATAGGCATCGCGGAAGGGCATGCCATTGGCAGCCAGACGGTTCACCTCCTCGACGCTGAACATCGGGTCATACATCGGATTGTCGAGGATATGCTCATTCACCTCGATCTTATTGATAATATAGGCTGCCATCTGCAGGCAGTCCTTCAACTCGCCGAAGGCTGGCAGAAAAACCTCCTTGATGATCTGCAGGTCGCGGAAGTAGCCCACGGGCAGGTTGTTCATGATGAGCGTCACTTGCTGGGGCAGGCTCTGGAGTTTGTTCGACTTAGCACGGATGAGTTCGAACACGTCAGGATTCTTTTTGTGAGGCATGATCGACGAACCCGTCGTGCACTCCTTCGGCAGTTTTACGAACGAGAAGTTCTGCGAGTTGAACAGACAGGCGTCGAAGGCCAGTTTGGCCAGCGTACCGGCGATGGTGGCGATGGCAAAGCCCACGTTGCGTTCCATCTTGCCGCGCCCCATCTGGGCATACACCACGTTGTAGTCCATCGAGTCGAAGCCCAGCAGTTCGGTGGTCATCGTGCGGTTCAGGGGGAACGACGAGCCATAGCCGGCGGCAGAGCCGAGGGGGTTGCGGTTCGTCATCTTATAGGCGGCCTGCAGGAAGAGCATATCGTCAGCCAGACTCTCGGCATAGGCACCGAACCACAGGCCGAAACTCGACGGCATGGCGATCTGCAGATGGGTATAGCCAGGCATCAGCACGTCCTTATACTGGTTCGACTTCTGGATGAGTTCGTCGAAGAGGCTCTTCACTTCCTGGGCGATCTCCATCAGTTCGTGGCGGGTGAAGAGTTTCAGATCCACGAGCACCTGGTCGTTGCGCGAGCGGCCCGAGTGGATCTTCTTGCCCATGTCGCCGAGTTTGCGCGTCAGTAGCATCTCCACCTGTGAGTGCACGTCCTCCACATCGTCCTCAATCACGAACTCACTGCGCTCGGCCAACTGATAAATGTTCTTCAACTCAGCCAGCAACTGCTTCAGTTCGTCCTTCTCCAGCAGGCCGATGCTCTCCAGCATGGTAATGTGGGCCATCGAGCCCAGCACGTCGTATTTAGCCAGATAGAGGTCCATTTCGCGGTCCCGACCGACGGTGAACCGCTCTATCTCCTTGTTAATCTCAAAGTTCTTTTCCCAGAGTTTCATCTCTTAACTCTTAATTCTTAACTTACACATAGTGTACCTGCGCCAGAGCATCGGCAATCTTCTCCACGCCTTCCTGGAGTGGTTTCTCTACCATGCCCTTGATAAAGGGGTTCAGTTCGGCCTTCACCGTCACCTTCATCTTGGCATTATTCTCATCCACAGGCAGCACCTGCACCCACACGTTGAAGGGCACGGGCGACTGTACCGTCTCGAACTTTACACACTTCGGCTCCTCACGGTCGCAGATGCGGAGTTTCAGTTCGCCTACAGGGGCGACGTTCAGACTTACGGTATCTTGATCGAAGGCGAAGTCGTTTACCTTATCCTCAGGCACACGGTCACGCACTTTCTCCAGATTCCTCAGATCACTGATATTGTCATAGACGGCCTGCTGAGAATAGGGCACGTACTTCACGCTGCTCTCAAATTTCGATTCATTTCCAAATAGTCCCATTTTTCTAACTCTTAATTCTTAACTCTTAATTCCCCAAGTGGTGGGATCCTTGCGCCATTCGGCGAGCACAGCTTTGTCCTCTTCTTTGATATAGCCCGTCTTGGCGGCCTCCTCGATCACGGCCTCGTAGTTCGACAGGGTGATGAGTTTCACACCAGCCTCTTTGAATGCCTGCTCAGCCACAGGGAAACCGTAGGTGAACGAGGCCACCATACCGATTACTTCTACGCCGTACTCACGCAGGGCAGCCACTGCCTTCAGCGACGAACCGCCTGTGGAAATCAAATCTTCAACCACCACGACCTTCGCTCCTTTCTTAATCTCGCCTTCCACTTGATTGCCCATACCGTGATCCTTCGGCTTCGGGCGCACATAACTATATGGCAGTCCGAGTTGGTCTGCCACCAGTGCACCCTGGGCGATGGCCCCCGTTGCCACACCGGCCACCGCCTCAGCCTCAGGGAAGTTCTCTTGAATGGCGTGACAGAGTTCCAACTTCACGAACGAACGGAGTTGGGGGAATGACAGCGTCTTACGGTTGTCAGTATAGATGGGAGACTTCCAGCCCGAGGCCCATGTGAAAGGCTCATTGGGCTGCAACTTGATGGCCTGGATGTCCATCAGTTTCTTGGCAAATTGATTCTTGATATCCATAACGTTATGCAGATTTTGGGTGCAAATTTACGAAATAATTTGTTAACCACCGCATGATTTCCTAAGATTTTGCAAAACCAAGGGCAAGGACACTGATTTTCACATTACCAGCCTTCATGAGTTCTTTGGCGCAGGCGAGGATGGTGGCACCCGTAGTTACCACGTCGTCGATTAGTAGCAGATGCTTGTCGCGAACTGTTTCAGCATCTGTCAGTTCGAAAACGTGCTCCACGTTCTCGTTGCGCTCCCAACGACCCATGCTTGTCTGACTGGCCTCAAAGACTGTACGCCGTATCACCTTATTATTAATAGGGAGACTCGTTACCTCACTCACTCCACGGGCAATCTCCATACTCTGGTTATAGCCTCGCTGACGCTGGCGCTTTTTGGCCAACGGTATTGGAATGATGGCATCAATACCGTCGAAGAAGCCGTTGGAAAGTGCTTCTTTAGCCAGTAGCCTTCCCACCATCTCACCGATTTCGGGGTGGTTCTTATATTTTAGTCCGTAAAGGATGTTGGCCGGTTCGGCGTGGGCCTCATAGAAGAAAAGAGCCGTGGCCCGTTCGATGGGGATCTGTCCCCAGAAGAGGCGTGCCATCTCGTTGTCATAGGCGTTTTGGTGATAGCCTGTACGTGGCAGGTGAAAGTTGCACTTCGTACAGATCACTTCTTCCGTCACCGTCAGACGGTCGCCGCAGACTACACAGAGGCGCGGGGAGATCAGGTCGAGCAGACGGCGCCAGAAACTAATCGGTTTCATCGGTATAGTCGAGTTCTTCATCCACGTCGATGCACTGGCGGATAATGTCGAAGGTAAAACCCCGTCCGAGGGCGAAACGCATCAGTTTCTGGTTCAGTTCGTAGTCGCTCTGTGCCTTGATACCCTTGCGTTTTTGTTTCAGAAGTGGGCGGAGTACGTCGAGATATTCCTTTTCATCGATTTCATCGAGCACCTGCTGCTGGATCTCGTCATCAATACGTTTCATCCAAAGGACCTGCTGCACCTTACGGCGGCCCCATTTGTTGTAGCGGATCTTGTCTTTCACAAAGGCACGGGCAAAGCGTTCATCATCCACGAAACGCTCTTTAACGAGGCGTTCGATGATGCGATCCTGCATCGCTTCATCGAGTTCCCAACGCTTCATCTTGTCCCGCATCTCTTGTCGGCAGTGCTCGGCCTGTGCACAGAGGGCTGCTAGTTGCAGGTAGGCTTCCTGCTCAGTCATTTCTTTTTTCATATCTTAGTGGCTTTAAGGAATCTGTTCTTGCCAAATTGGTCCTTCCGGATCACTATCTCCTGGAAGCCCAACTGACGGAGGTAGTCTACAACCGCCTCTGCCGTCAGCGGGTTCAGTTCGAAGAAGAGTTGTCCGCCAGATCTCAGGCTTCGGATGGCGTAGTCGCCTATCCGGCGATAGAAGCGGTCTGGCTCTTCAGTGGGTCCGAAAAGGGCGATGTGCGGCTCATAGTCGAGCACATTTTTCGCCATTCCATCGCGTTCTCTCGCTTCGTCGATGTAGGGTGGATTGCTCACAATCGTAGTGAAGGGTGAAGAGTGAAAAGTGAAAAGTGAAGGATCGAGGATGTCGCACCTTTCAAACTTGACATCGGCTCCGAGTTTTCGGGCGTTCTCCCTGGCAATGTGGAGGGCCTTGTCTGAGATGTCCCAGCCCGTCACCTGACTGTTAGGCATATCGAGTGCCAACGTGATGGCGATGCATCCGCTTCCCGTTCCAATATCTAGTAAGTATTCTTTCTCCTCTCTCCTCTCTCCTCTCTCCTCTAAAACCCATTGGCAGAGTTCAGCAGTCTCAGGACGAGGGATGAGCACCCCAGGGGCTACATGTAATGGTCGTCCGCAGAAATTGGCTATACCCAGAATATATTGTACAGGCTCTGCCCGCTCCAACCGTTGCATGAACATTTCCAAGGATTGCCTATCGGCCTCTGACAACTCTTCCAACCTGCCGCTATAGATATCGGCCAAAGAGAGTCCGAAAAGTTCGTCGAGTACCAAACGAACGATGGCCTGGGCCTCGTGCTCATCGTAGAGGGCCGTCAGACGGTGCCAAAGGTCGGGATAACTCATTGTTTTCATATCTTTTCGTCTGCAAAGGTAATTATTTTCTCGGATAATCTGTGTAATCTATGGCTTTTTTTGTATCTTTGCAGCATGAATCACCAGACAGAAGACGAGAAATACATGCGCCGCTGCATCCAGTTGGCAAAGAACGGACAGCGGAATGCGAAGCCCAACCCCATGGTGGGCGCAGTGATTGTGCACGAAGGTCGTATCATCGGCGAAGGCTATCATGTACGCTGTGGAGAGGGGCACGCCGAGGTGAATGCCTTTGCCTCGGTGCGTCAGGAAGATGAACCTTTATTGCCGCAATCGACCATCTATGTCAGTCTGGAGCCCTGTTCGCACTATGGCAAAACTCCGCCCTGTGCCGACCTCATTATTAAGAAAAGTGTCAGGCGCGTGGTGGTGGGCTGCATCGATGAGTTTGCCGAGGTACAGGGGCGTGGCATCCGCAAACTCCGTGAGGCAGGCATCGAGGTGGAAGTAGGTGTACTTGAGGAGGAATGCAAAGTACTGAACCGCCGTTTCTTCACTTTCCATCGCGAGCAGCGGCCTTATATCATCCTGAAATGGGCCCAGACTGCCAACGGTTTCATTGACGACCATTTCCTCCCGACACAGATTTCTTCGGACTTTACGAAGATGCTCTCCCACAAACTACGTGCTGAAGAGGATGCTATCCTCGTGGGACGCGTGACGGACGAGCGGGATCATCCTAAATTGAATGTACGTGAGTGGACGGGCGATGATCCCAAACGACTGGTTATCGACCGCAGGCATCCGCTTAACCTGGCGAGTCTTCATCAGCAGAATATCCAGTCGCTCGTCGTTGAAGGAGGCACTAAGACACTCCAGTCCTTCATTGAACAAAGTCTCTGGGATGAAATCCGTGTGGAGACTAACCTGTTAAAAACCTTCACCGATGGCACTCGCGCTCCACAAATTCCTGCAAATGCCAAGGTCATCTATACGAAGCGTTACGATGATCTGGTAATCGTGAATTATCAGAAAATATAAGAAAGTAAATTACTTGCGGCCGAAGTCGGCAGGGACTTCACCCCACTTCTGCGTTTCCCACTTGATGATGGGATTACGGAAGTTGTGGGTCTGAAGCCAGTACTCGGCACGGGCGATGATTTGGTAGAGTTGTTCTGTCTGCGGCGTGCGCTCCAACTTGGTCTTACACTTACGCTTTGTCACCCACAGGATGGCGTTATACGAGTCAGAATAGATGGTTTTGTCGTGCAGGCCCTGCTGCCAACAAAGAGCCAGGGCATGGACGATGGCCAGGAACTCCCCGATATTATTGGTGCCATGCACTGGCCCGTAATGGAACACGCGATAGCCTGTCTGCAGGTCTATTGCCTGATACTCCATAGGTCCAGGATTGCCCGAACAAGCAGCATCCACCGCCCACGCATCTGCCCTTACCTCAGGAGGCAAGGGCAGTACCGTGTCATTGCGGTATATCGGGGGATTGACCTCTTTCATTTACATACGTTCTGGGACTTCGATGCCAAGCAGGCCCATGCCACTCTTGATGATCTTTGCCACGTTCTTGGCAAGCACGAGGCGGATGGCCTTCTTCTGTTCGTCGGGCTCGTTGAGGATCGAGTAGTCATGGTAGAACTGGTTGAACACCTTTGTGAGTTCGTAGCAGTAGTTGGCAATGCCTGAGGGGGAGTAGTCCTTGCCAGCCTGCTCGACGGCTGCGCCGAATTCGTTCATCTTCTGGATGAGTTCAACCTCCTTTTCATTCAATGCACAATGCACAATGCTCAATGCACAATCGGGCTGCGCATCATCCACCATCGTTGATTGTGCATTATGAATTGTGCATTGTGCATTGTCTCCTGCCTTGCGAAGGATCGAGCGGATACGTGCGTAAGTATACTGGATAAAAGGGCCCGTATTGCCATTAAAATCGATACTTTCCTCGGGGTTGAAGAGCATGTTCTTGCGGGCATCGACCTTCAAGATGAAGTACTTCAGTGCTCCCATACCCACGATGCGGGCAATCTCATTACGCTCCTCTTCAGACATATCGTCGAACTTACCCAGTTCCATCGAAGTTTTCAGGGCATCATCGACCATTAACTGCATCAGATCGTCGGCATCCACCACCGTTCCTTCACGGCTCTTCATCTTGCCATTGGGCAGTTCCACCATACCGTAGGAGAAATGTGTCAGTTCCTTGCCCCACTTAAAGCCCAGGCGGTCGAGCAGGATGGAGAGCACCTGGAAGTGGTAGTTCTGCTCATTGCCCACCACGTAAATCATCTTGTCAATGGGATAGTCCTGGAAACGCATCTCAGCAGTGCCGATGTCCTGAGTCATATAAACGCTAGTGCCATCACTGCGGAGCAGCAACTTCTGATCCAGTCCCTCGTTGGTGAGGTCGGCCCAGACGCTGTTGTCATCTTTGCGGAAGAAGAGACCTTTGGAAAGTCCCTCCTCCACCTTGGCCTTACCCTTGAGATAGGTCTGGCTCTCGTAGTAGATCTTATCGAAGGAGACGCCCATTTTTTTATAGGTCTCGTCGAAGCCGGCATACACCCAGTTGTTCATCTTTTCCCACAGGGCACGCACTTCAGGGTCGTTCTGCTCCCACTTCACCAGCATCTCGTGGGCCTCCTTGATGAGCGGAGCCTCCTGCTTGGCCTTTTCCTCGTCCATGCCCTGGGCCACGAGTTCCTTGATCTCCTCGCGGTAGTGCTTGTCGAAAGCCACGTAATAGTCACCGATTAGATGGTCGCCTTTCTTGCCACTGGACTCAGGCGTTTCACCATTGCCCCATTTCAACCAGGCCAGCATCGACTTACAGATGTGGATACCACGGTCGTTCACGATGTTGGTCTTCACCACCTTGTTGCCATTGGCCTCCATGATTTGTGCCAGCGACCAACCCAGCAGGTTGTTACGCACATGACCGAGGTGGAGGGGCTTGTTCGTATTGGGTGAGGAATATTCAATCATCACCAGTGGACTGTCATCCGTAGCCTGCTTCGTACCAAAATGATCGTCAGCGTCGATGGCCTTCAGCAGTTCCACCCATGCGCCGTCGCCCACACTGAGGTTCAAGAAACCCTTTACCACGTTGAACTTCTCCACGGCCGGACAGTTGGCCTGCAGGTATTCACCAATCTCCTGGGCTGTCTGCTCAGGACTTTTCTTGGCGGCTTTCACAAAGGGAAACACCACGAGCGTCAAGTTTCCCTCAAACTCACTTCTTGTCTTCTGCAACTGCGTCATCTTCTCTGTGGCCTCCATGCCATAGAGGGCCTTCACGGCCTCCTGCGCAGCCTTACTAATCAATGCCTCAATATTCATATTCGTCGAATTTTGGCTGCAAAGTTAGTAAAAATCCGCGTAATCCACGCTATCCGCAGCGTTTTTTTTAGCATTTATGCCGTTTCTTGTATTCCAGTGGTGTCATCCCCTGATAGGCTTTGAACTGTCGGGAGAGGTTCTTCGAGTCGTTGAGACCAATCCGCATGGCAAGGGCGTCAATAGGCTCATCGACAGTCAGCAGCAACTGTGCGAACTTGTCCATGCGCAGTTTGGAGATATAGTCATAGATCGACATACTTGTCTCCTCACGGAACTCCTGTTCGAGCAGTCTCCGCGATATGGGCACCTGTGCCACCACATCGCTCACGCTCATCGGGTGTAAACTGTTCATGTGAATATACCAGAGGGCCTTCAATACATTAGGGTTACGGGTGGCGAAGATATCCGTAGAGGTCCGTTCGATAATGCCCGTATCATGTACCATGATGTCATGGGATTTCTGTCTGGGATGCTGCTTCATCTGCATAATGAGTTCCGCAGTCTCGTAGCCAGCCTTCTCGACGTCGAGATCCATGCTCGACAGTTCCGGATAGGAGAGTTGACAGGCGATGTCATCGTTGTCGACACCCAGCACGGCAACGTCGATGGGCACGCGTAGTGACATCGTATTGCAGAGTTCGATGATCTTGTTGGCCCTGGTGTCGTCGCAGGCGAAGACAGCTACGGGCTTGGGCAGAGCAGCCAGCCAGTCCCTGAGAGGCTGACTCTCATAATACCACAGATCGTTGAGACTTTGCTTCCTGAATTCATGGATATGACATTCGTCAATGCCGTTTTCAATCAGGCCCTCCCTGAAACCCTGCCAGCGCTCGTCACTCCACACCACGTCCTCATAGCCATAAAAGGCGAAGTCAGCAAAGCCCTTGATGAAGAAGAATTCCGCCGCCTTCCTGCCTGCAGAAAAGTAGTCGCTGGTGATGTTGGGAATGCCTGAAAAACGTTGCTTATAATCCTGTGCGATGGCGATGATACCGTTCTTTTTGAACAATGAGACATCATCCTGAGGTTCGAACTGGGCGATGATGGCATCGGCATGCCATTCCTTGGCCCAGTTGACCACGTCCTGAATCCCATTGGCCTTCCGGAACGATGGGGGCATACGACAAATCACCCACGGCTCTGTCTGGTGCGAGTATGTCAGGATCCCTTTCAGTAGATGGTTGGCATATCTTTCCGTGAAGTCGGTCATCAGGACGAGTTTCACCATACGTTTCTCTATTTAGTAAGTCAGTAATTCTGTCTTGAATTTCATCTCGCCGGGCAGTTTACAGCGGATGGCCTTCGTGCTGCCTGGTGCGATGGTGAGGTAGTTGTCGCTGAACGTCACGCCGTCGATGACCCCACCCTTCTTGTCCTTAAGCACGACGCGCAGCATATAAGCCACACGGTCTGTGGGGTTGGTGATGCTCAGTTCGACCTCCCGACTGTCCACCATCTTCGTCGTCACCTTGCATTTCGCTGGTATCTGACTACCAATGGCCTTGAGATCGGCATGTTTCAGCATCGGTGTACCAGTCCAGTCGGATTTTGCCCAGTCAAAGACATCCGACGTGGTGGCGAGGGCATATTCATTCTCCGCAATGACCTGTCCGTCTGACGAACAACTCAGGAAA
>JAFUAK010000105.1 GCA_017460765.1 Prevotella sp.
ACTCACTCGGCACCATCCCCAATGAGTTACTGAAAAAATAGTTAAATAATACGGTAATCATTTGCTTTATAATAAGATTATAATTATCTTTGCATAAAGTTTCTTCTTTTATCAATCAACGACATATGACTATCACTAATCACCCACGAACTTGGCACCTACAGTCTCTATGACCAGTTCTTCGCCCAATGGTTGCTTCAGCAGACGGGAAAAGCCACATCCTTACTTATTTGACCAGCCTCACGCCGTAGATCTCGCCGATTTGGCGGTGGGGCTTGGCGACGAACTTGATGCGGACTTGCGACTTGCCCTTCAGGAGGTCGGCGGGCAGGGGGTAGGTCTCGTACTTGAATTCAGAGATGCGATACTTGCCCGTGTTGTTGACGGACTGCACCAGCACGTCATCGACGAAGATGTCGAACTCGTGACTCTTCCACTCGCCCACGCCCCAGTACTTCAGACGTAGCGAGAGGTCGGTGTGCCCGCCCGTCTGCATCAGGTAACTGAAGTAGTGGCCATCGTTGGCATCGCGCCAGAATACATCGTTGGTGTTGCCCGTATAGGAGTTGTCTGTCTCCATCTTGTGATCCGTCTCGGGCTGCTGCTCACCAGGCTGCACCTTGTCGATGGTGCGGGCCTCGAGGGCCTGGCGCTCCTCCTCGGCCTTGGCCAACTGGTCGAGATAGCCCTTGTAGTTCTGCTCCGAGAGGGCGAGCCAGTAGATCATGTAGCGGGCATCGTGGATTTCGAAGAAGGGCTGGATCTCGTTATGAATCGCGTTCTCCATCTTCGTCGAGAGGGTGAAGTGGAGGGGCTTGCCCTCGACGGGCTGCAACTGGTTGGCGATGTCCTCAATATGGTTGTTGATGAGGATGGGCGCCTCGTTGATGGGCAGTTTCTTGCCGCTGGCATACTGCCCGAAGCGGCTGTCGTCGGCCACGAGGTGGGCCAGATCCTCCGTACCCGTCTTCATGCCGAGCAGGATGGGTCCGTGCATCAGGGCGATATACTGCGGCACGTTGGGCAGGTACTTGATGCTGTTATGCATGGGGAAACTTACCTCCACCACATCGCCTTTCTTCCACTGGCGCTCGATGGCGACGTAACTCGAAGGACCGCTGATGAGTTCCACGGGCTGGCCATTCACCTTCACGGAGAACTGGCCCGGACTGACCCAACCCGGATAGCGCACGAGGAGGGGAAACTGCCCCTTGCCTTCAGTGATCGTGATGCGGCTGGTCTCGCCGTAGGGGAACTGCGTCTCCTGGCGTAGGCGGATGCCCTGTTCGCGCCAGTTCAGTTCGGAGGCCACGAAGAGGTTCACGTAGAGCGCACGGCCCACGTGGGTATAGATGAACTGACCGTACTTACCGTGGTTCTCCATGCCTGTGCCCACACAGCACCACATGGCCTCGTTGGGAGCCGAGTAGTTGCGGTAGTGGCGCGGACGGGCGGGGGTGAAATACACGTAGCCGCCGTGCTCAGGATGCTGGGTGGAGAGGATATGGTTGAACGTGGCCAGTTCGAAGAAGTCGGCATAGCGGGCCTCGGGGTTGCGGCGATGCAGGTCCTCCGTCAGTTTCAGCATGTTGTTCGTGTTACACGACTCGGGCCCGTCGATATCGTTGATGAAGTCCGTACAGGCCTCCTTGCTGGGGAAGTGCTCGCGTCGGCTGTCACCCCCGAAGGCCAGTGAGCGCTCGCCCGTCACGATGTCCCAGAAGAAGGCAGCGGCGGTGTGGTAGGGCTCGTCACCACCCAGTTCGGCGATACGCTCGAAGCCGACGACCTTCGGCACTTGGGTGTTGGCATGCATGTTGTCGAGACAGTCCTGTCGCTGTGACATCGGTGTGAGCAGCCGACGGTGGGAGAAGCGCTTGGCGCAGTCGAGGTACTTCTGTTCACCTGTGATGGCGTAGGCATCGGCCAGCACCTCGTTCATGCCGCCGTGCTCGTTGTCGAGCATACGCTCCATCTGTTCGTCGCTGAGACTGGCCGTCAGGTCGATGGCCCAGTCGCAGAAGCCGAGGAAGAGCACCTTGGCCTGCTCGTTGCCGCAGTAGAGCCAGGCATCGCGCAGGCCCGCGTACATCTTATGGAGGTTATAGAACGGTGCCCATGAGCCGAAATACACGCCGAAGTCTCCCTTCTTGAAGTTGCTCCAGATAGCCTCGCTGTTGGGCATGCCGCCCACGTAGCCGCGCCCCCAGTCGGGGTGATTCTTTATATTGGCATCGGCACATGCCTGCAGTTCGCTGATTATATACTCCATGCGCTGGCGACATTCCTCACTACCAGTAGCGGTATTAATAGCCATCGCCGTCAGGTAGTGGCCACCCACGTGACCGTCGAGTCCGTCCCAGTTGGGGTAGGTCTTGGCCTTGGGCTCCAGACCAGCCTCCTTGCGGTAGGGTGCCAGCAAGCGGTCGCAGTCGTACTGCAACAGCGTGCGGATATTCAGATCGCGTGCCCGCTTCAGCGGACCGTCGAGCAGGGTGACATCCCCGAGGGGAAACTCATTGGCGTACATTTTGTCCTGGGCCGTGGCTGGCATCACCTTAACTTCCACATCGCCGTAGCCCATGCGCTCGCCTGATGCCAGTTTGTCGGCCTCGAAACGGAGGATGCGGGCCTTGGTGGGTGCGAACTTGACGGTCTGCCAGATGGGGTTGTTCACAATGTTGGAGAACTCACCCGAGGCCAGTTTCGTCCAGTTCGTCCAGTCGGAAGAGGCGTAGAGCGAATAGTGGGTGACTGTGCCGTCGGTACCCGTCTGCGGGGGCAGGTAGCGGAAGGCGGTAATGGTCTGCTCCGTATCGTAGTCGATCATCATCTGGTTGGGGGCAGAGAAGAAGATATGGAGATTAGACGACAGTTTCTCGCCTGAGTTGGGAATGTCGGGCGTGAGTTCTGGGGCGAGGTAGACACCCACCTTCTTAATGATAGGCTGGCACTTGGCATCGAGGATAGTGAAGCGCAACTTAGTGGCAGTCACCGTGGGGAAGCAGACGATGCGCCGATGCCCGATGGTGGTCAGACCGTCGCCATTCTCAACAAGTTCATCCTTCAGCGGTTGCCACTGGCCGTCGATCTCCGCCTCGAGGGAGAATCTCTTCACCCGCTGGCCGAGGGCGATATCCTCTTCTGCGACGAAGCGGTTGAAGGCGGTAGGCTCTTGGAAGTGATAAGTGAAGAGTGAAGAGTGAGGAGTTTGGGAGGTAGTGACCGTAGCCTTCTTTGTGAGGTCGGTCTTGAACACCTCGTGGATCATCTGGTTGAAGGCGATGCCGCGCAGGCTGTCGTTGGGATGGATGCGGCCATTGGGCGCGATGGGGAAGTTGAGCAGCAGACAGGAGTTGCGGCCCACGGATTTATAATAGGTGTCCATCAGTTTCGAGAGGCTCTTCACGTGCTCGTTCTCCGTGTCGTGGTAGAACCAGCCCGGACGGATGCTGGTGTTCGTCTCCCCGGGCACCCACGAGTCGCCGTCCTCGAGTCCATAGTGCAGCATCGGCCACGTCACCTCACCGTCGTGGTTCAGCAGGCTCCAGTTCGTCTCGCCGATGTTGCCCGCCTCGGTACCTACCCAGCGCAGGTCGCCGCGGTCGCTGCCGTCGTTCCAGATGAGGCACTTAGGCTGCAGTTCGCGGATCATCTTGTAGGTCTCGGGCCACTCGTAATAGGTGGTACGGTCTATCTGGCGCGTCTCGTTGGCTCCGCCGTACCAGCCGTCGCCGCCGTTGGCCCCGTCGAACCACACCTCGAAGATCTCACCGTAGTTGGTGAGCAGTTCGCGCAACTGGTTGCGGAAGTAGGTGACGTACTCCTTCTTGCCGTAGTCCGGATGGTTACGGTCCCAGGGAGAGAGATAGACGGCGAACTCCAGTCCCTCCTCGCGACAGGCATCAGCCAGTTCGCGCACCACGTCGCCCTGTCCGTTCTTCCACGGGGAGTTCTTCACGGAGTACTCTGTATAGGCCGATGGCCACATGCAGAAGCCGCAGTGGTGCTTAGCGGTGAAGATGATGCCCTTCATCCCTGCCTGTTTGCAGACGCGTGCCCACTGGCGGCAGTCGAGGTCGGAGGGGTTGAAGAGGCTGGGCGATTCGTTGCCGAAGCCCCACTCCTGGTCGGTGTAGGTGTTGAGCGAGTAGTGGATGAAGGCGTACATCTCCATCTCCTGCCAGCGCAGTTGGTTGGCGTTAGGCACTGGTCCGCAGGGAGCGGTCGTCTCGGTCTGAGCACTGAGGTTCAGGGTAGTGGCGAGCAGCGTCGCCAACAGGTAAAGTCTTGTAGTCATCGTATACGGTTTTTAATGCTGCAAAGATACAAAGAAATTCCTTAATACCTCCATCATGATACAAATGCTTAAGAGCCTGCTACAAACGATGAAGTGAATGTCGTGAATAAGGCGTACCTTTGCAACCAAACAAACAGAACAAAGAATGA
>JAFUAK010000106.1 GCA_017460765.1 Prevotella sp.
AGCAGGATGATGGGCAAGCCGTTCAGGGCCTTGTCGGCACGAACGCGGCGCGTCAGTTCGAAGCCATTCATGATGGGCATCATCACGTCGCTTACCAACAGGTCGAAGGCGCGACCGTCCTCATTGTCGGCCGTAGCCTTCAGCAGTTCCAGCGCCTCCATGCCATTGCCCACGCAGTCTACCTCGAAATAGGTCCCCAGTTCATCCTTTATCATCTTGGCCAGTTCCATATTATCCTCTGCCACGAGCACGCGCCGACTGTTCAGCGGACCGGCCTTCACCTCACGGTAACTGCTGGTGAATCCCTTGGCCTCCTTCGGTTTCTCCTCCTCCAGACCCGTGTCGGTCTTCATGAAGTCGGTCTCTTTATAGATGCGCTTGTCGGTGGGTAGCACCAGGGTGAAGACACTGCCCTTGGGCACGTTCTCCTGGTAGGTCACCTCCCCGTGGTGGGCATGGGCCAGTTCCTGCGACAGGTTCAGCCCGATGCCGATGCTGTCGCCGCTCACCCTGTCGGTAGAGAAACGGTCGAACAGTTCGGCCTGCTTTTCCTTCGACACGCCGATGCCCGAGTCGCTGACACTGATGGTGATCCGCCCTTCCTCATCCTGGCGGATGTTCACGCTGATCGTCTCACGCTCCGGCGTATATTTGAAGGCATTGGAGATGATGTTATAGACGATCTTATCGACATGCCCCTGGTCGATATACATCAGGAACGACTTCATGAAGGGGGTGAACGTATAGGTGATATGGCGGTTGTCGGCCACATCGTGGAAACCGATGAAGATGTCGTAGACAAACTGCACGATGTCGGTCTCCACCAGCGTCAGCGTCAGTTTGTTGTTCTGGATCCGCCTGAACTCCAGCAACTGGTTGATCAGTCTCAGCATGCGGTTAGTACTCTGCTGCATATTGCTCAGCGGCTGTTTCAGGGCACCGGGCACCGACTCCTTGGCCTGGCCGATTTTCTCCATAGCCCCCTGAATCAGCGTCAGCGGCGTACGGAATTCATGGGAGATGTTTGTGAAGAAGCGCAGTTTGTACTCTGTCAACTGCCGTTCCACGGCAAGTCGCTGGTTCAGGCGTTCGACAGCCCGCAGTTGGTGATAGACCAGATAGCCGATCAGGAGGCCAGCCAACAGGTAGAGCAGTTTGGCCCACCACGTGGCCCACTTGGAGGGGTTGATGGTAATGGTGAGCACCTGTTCGTCATCGCCCCATCCGCTTTCATCGCGGTATCTTACGTGCAGCGTGTAGGTGCCGGGCTTCAGGTCCTTATAGGTAGCGGCATTCACGTTCCGCAGTCGGCTCCACTCCTTGTCATAGCCTTCAAGCATATAGGAGTAGCCTGCCATGTGGCTGCGGCTAAAGTCGAAATTCGAGAAGTGGATGGTCAGGGAATTCTGGTCATGGTTCAAGGTAATCGTCTTATAACTGCTGAGATCCCCTTTGACGGGAGAGTCCTCACCCATGTCATAGACCGACACACCATTGATAAACAGGTCGGTGACCACATTCTGCTCATGCGCCATCCATTTCACGTTGACATCCTTGTCTATCAGGATAATGCCGTCGAGTGAGCCGAAGGCCATGCGCCCGTCAGACAGTTGCAAGCCGCAATCGGCATTATAATAGTTCCTAATCCTGTTGTTGTTGAAGTAAAGACAGCGAATCTCACCAGTCTCAGGGTCATAGTTGGCACAGCCGTCCTGGGTGCCGATGCAGAGGTGGTGGCGCGTATCCTCCGTGATAAACTGCACCACGTTGTTGGGCAGACCGTCCTCACGGGTGATGTAACTGAACGTCCCGTCGGCATTCAGACGGCCCAATCCCATCTCCGTCGTACCTATCCACAACTTTTGTCTGCTGTCTTCCATCAGGCATCGGGTAGGCACATCACTCACTTTCCGGTAGCGCTTCGGATCTTTCACCAGTTTGTCGGGCTCGAAGGCAAAAAGGCCTCTGTCGGAGCCCACCCAGATGGTCCCCTGATGGTCCAGCAGCATGGCGCGCGGACGAAGTTCAGGGATGTCACTCAGGAAATGGCGTTCGGAGTAGTTCCCATCGTCATCCAGCGTTGCCTGCATCACATCACCGTCGAGGCTGCACGTCCACATCCGCCCCTTGGTATCTTTCAGGATCCAGTCGATACGCCCCGTGCCGTACCATTGGTCATCGATACGGACACCCCGTTTCAGCGATCCCAGCCACATACGACCCTGAGCGTCGAGCGCTACGCTGTTATAGTTGTCACCTTGCCCTAACTGGGCCTGTGGGGCCTGCAGATTACTGAGACCGTTCAGGTTGCCGTCGGTCTTCATCAGCCTTCCGCTGTTGTTGCAGAGGATGATGGTATTGTCGTCGAGACGCTGCATCAGCCTGATCCCGTTCTCCTTCTCTTCACGGGGATGATCGCTGATGTTGAGTATCTGGTACTGACCGTTATCCACCTTGATGCACGACAGGCCATAGTGCTCCTGCGACACCCAGATGTTGCCCTCGCGGTCTTCCATCATAAAGACGATATAGTTGTCGTCTATCAGGCCGCGTCCGTCGTCCTTGGTGATGTGGTCTAGTTGTTTCGTCTGGCGGTCATATACAAACAGGCCATTACCGTTGACAGACACCCAGATAAGGCCGCGCTCGTCGGTGATGACCATACATTTCAGGCTCTTGCTCAGGTGGCGCAACTCGTCGGTGAACACCGTCAACGGTATCCTCTCCCCCGTCTTATAGTCGTTATAGATGATGGTGTTGCCCAACTCGGTCTCTACCTTGTTGCCGAGGTTGTCGTGGGTATAGCCCTTCCCGCTTTTCCCGCTCTGCTTCCGTCGCAACTCTATTTCCCGGAACTCCTCTTGCGGCAACTTACGGAAAGTATAGCCGTCGTAGGCATAGAGCGCGAAGACCGATGCCAGTTTCAGGTAGCCGGTGCTGTCCTGCTCGATATAACGGATATTGTTGTCGGGTAGTCCGTTCTCACTGTTCAGTTTATGGGCCACCAGATTATTATCTGCCATCGCAGGAAGCGCAAGGCAGGTACAGGCCATGATTAAGGATAGTAGTTTTTTCATCTCCGAGTTGGTTCGTTATTGGTTATGACGCTGCAAATATACACAAATAATCCGAAAGTCGTACGATTTTGAACGCTTTTATACAAATTATTCCCTAAAAAATGTACAATTACGGCTACTTTTGCAGCAGAAATGAATCAAAAGACTTAGAACTATGACGAAAAGAATGCTTATCACACTGCTGGCACTGGCCGCCTTCCACTGCGGATTCGCCGCCGACGCCGTGAAACTGACCCTCGATGCCGAGAAGCGCGGGGCCGTACTGACCAACGGACTGGTTACGATGACCATCAATCCCGAGGGCAGCGTCACTTCCATCCGCTATGCCGACACAGACGTGCTGGTGGGCGGCGAGGATGGCACGGCCTACCTCAGTTACGTCACCGACCAGATGAAGAACGGTCTGCGTGCCGATGCCACCACCGTCATCCAGGAGACAGACGACATGGTGGAGATCGTGTTCAGCAACAGCCGCGAGTCGCGCAGCCTCCACTGGTCGGTGGGCTATATCATGCGTCGCGGTGTGCCCGGCTACTATACCTACGCCGTGGTCAAGGCCCGCGAGACCTCGAAGGGAAAGTTCGACAACGGCCTGCATGAGGCCCGTCTGGTCTATCGCATGAACCCCGACATATTTAATTATGTGTGGGTGAACGACGACTCCCAGTCGCCCCTGCCCTCGAACCAATCCTTCCGCAACCCCGTGGAGACCATCCAGGATGCTACGTTCAGACTCGACGACGGCCAGATCTACACCAAGTACGACTGGTCAGCCTACGTGAAGGACGACCAGTTGCACGGCCTGATGGGCGACAAGATCGGCGCCTGGCTCATCCAGCCCACCGTCGACTGGGTGAACGGCGGCGTACAGAAGCAGGAACTCACCGTGCATGGCGACGTGCACTCCCCGCTGCTGCTCCAGATGTGGCAGAGTTGCCACTTCGGCGGTCTGCCCACCCGTTTCGAACGCGACCAACTGAAGTTCTACGGCCCGGGCCTGCTCTACTTCAACCAGGGCAGCCGCGAGCAGATGATCGCCGACGCCAAGAAGCACCTGGCACAGGAAGAGAAAGCCTATCCCTATCAGTGGCTCAAGCACGACCTGTTCCCCCTGGAGCGCGGTACGGTGAAGGGCCGCATCACCATCGACAAGGCCTTCGGCACAAATACCTTCCGCGTGATCCTCGCCAAGCCGGGCGAAGACCCGATGAAGCAGGGCGACAGTTACCAGTACTGGGCCGTGACCGACAAGAACGGCAACTTCACCATCGACAAGGTGCGCCCCGGAGAATACGCCCTCTATACCTATGCCCTCAACGGCGAGGCCACAGGCTACTATGAGCACGACGGCGTCACTGTGAAAGTCGGCGCCAACAACGTGGGTACCGTCAACTGGCCGCTGGAGAAATACGGCAAGACCCTCTGGCGCATCGGCGAGTCAGACCACTACTCGAAGGGCTATAAGTTCAGCGACAAGCATCGCGCCTATGCCGTCTGCAAGGACGTGCCCGAGACGCTGACCTTCACCATCGGTAAGAGCAAGGAGAGCGAGGACTGGTACTATGCCCAGACCAAGAACGGCGAGTGGAACATCGTGTTCAACTGCGACCAGACCTATACGGAGCCACTCCGCCTGACCATCGCCCACGCCGCTGCTGCAGCCCGTGTGAAGGAGAATGTACTGATCAACGGCAAGGACCTGGGCCTCATCCGCACGGAGAACGACGGCAGCGTCTATCGCAGTGCCATCCTCAGCGGGCGCTATACCGTACACACCTTCGACATCCAGCCTGGCGACCTGAAGCAGGGCGAGAACAAACTCACGCTGAAACTCTGGGGCATCCCCGAGGGCAACCTCGGCGGCATCATGTACGACTGCATCAAACTGGAAGCCAAATAGCACGGCTGGACGATATCATCCCATTTCGTACGATTTTATCACATCAAATGTATAGAAACTGCCTACCTTTGCAGCAGGAAACAATAAAACAAACTATTTAATTTAAGAATAACGAATATGAAGAAAATCATTTGCACCCTCGCAGCCCTGGCACTCACACTCTGTGTCAACGCGCAAACAGTAAAGGTCAGCGAAGCCGCTACCTGGGAATGGAACGACATGTCAGCCAATGACGTCATCTCCGACAACGTGGCCAAGGAAGTCAACGGCCTCTATATCCGTGGCGGTAAGGATGCCCACGAGATCGTGGCCAAGCGCTCTACCCCGAAGATCACCCTGAAAGACGGCTCCCTGCTGAAGCCCCGCAACGGTGCCTATCAGGCCGGCAACAAGTTCTGGACGATGATCAAGACCTCTACGATGCCCGACAATGCCAACGACCGTCTGGATCGCTGCTATGCCCTGCAGACCACCGTTCCCGGCACGCTCACCGTGGTGATGAAGCCGAAAGAGGGTGTCGAGGACCGCTTCGCCAAGATGCTCTTCAACGCCCAGGAGGTACAGTCGTTCGAACTCGACTCTCCCGATCCCATCGAGATGACCTACACAGCCGACAAGGG
>JAFUAK010000107.1 GCA_017460765.1 Prevotella sp.
ACCAGGTAAAGGGTCAGCCGTTCGTGGTAGAAGAGTTAGTCAACGCATTCGAGGACATCTTGAAAAAGTAAAAGGGTAAAAAGGTAAAAAAGTAAGAACTATGGCATATACAGCACAAGATTATAAGAAAGGACAGCCTCGTTGGTGTCCGGGTTGCGGTGACCACTTCTTCCTGGCATCGCTCCATAAGGCTATGGCCGAGATCGGTGTAGCCCCAGAGAATGTGGCAGTGATTTCAGGTATCGGATGCTCCAGCCGCCTGCCCCACTACATGGCCACCTACGGCATGAATACCATCCACGGACGTGCCGCAGCCATCGCCACGGGTGCCAAGGTCGCCAACCCCGACCTCACCGTCTGGCAGGTGTCGGGCGACGGTGACGGACTGGCTATCGGTGGTAACCACTTCATCCACGCCAACCGTCGTAACATCGACCTGAACATGATCCTCCTGAACAACCGTATCTACGGACTGACGAAGGGTCAGTACTCGCCCACCTCTCCCCGTGGCTTCGTGTCGAAGTCGTCGCCTTACGGCACGGTGGAGGATCCGTTCCGTCCCGCTGAACTGTGCTTCGGTGCCCGCGGACACTTCTTCGCCCGTTGCGTGGCTACGGATGCCAAGGGTAGCGTAGAGGTACTGAAGGCAGCCTATGAGCATAAGGGTGCCTCTGTCACTGAGGTTCTCCAGAACTGCGTGATCTTCAACGACCACTGCCACGACATCGTCTACAACAACGAAGGCCGCAAGAAGAACGCCATCTACGTGCGTCACGGCGAGAAACTCGTGTTCGGTGAGAACAACGAGTTCGGACTGGTGCAGCAGGGCTTCGGTCTAAAGGTAGTGGAGATCGGCAAAGACGGCTACACACTCGACGACGTACTCGTGCACGATGCCCACTGCGAGGACAACACCCTGCAATTGAAACTCGCCATGATGACGCCGGAAGACGGATTCCCCATCGCCCTCGGCGTAATCCGCGACGTGGAGGCTCCCACCTATAACGATGCCGTACACGCACAGTTGGCAGAGGTCTCGGCCCAGAAGAAATATCACAACTTCACGGAGTTGCTGGAGACCAACGACATTTGGGAAGTGAAATAATCACCTAAAAGCATAAACATTATGGGAATTATCGGATCAATCATTATCGGATGTCTGGCAGGTTTCTGTGCCGGCAAGTTGATGAAAGGCGGCGGCATGGGTTTCATCATGAACCTGGTGCTCGGTCTTTTCGGCGGCCTCGTTGGCGGTTGGCTCTTTGAGCAACTCGGCATTCAGTGGGGCGGTATCCTCGGACAACTCGGCACGGCCATCGTCGGTGCCGTTGCCATCCTCTGGATTGCATCGCTCATCAAGAAGTAAGCAACATTTTTATCAATTAGCATGAAGATTTGTGGAGGCAGATATCTGCCTCCACAAATTAATTTAATACCCAGGGTTTTGCTTATATAGGCCTGCCCGAACTTCTATCTGTGACTGAGGAATTGGATAGAGATACATATCCTTGGTGACACGAGGGATAAAGGCTCGATAGGTACCATCCACGGTCTTGTCATCCCGTTCAAACATCTGTCGGATAGCCTCAACGTACTGTTCTTTACTCACCAAGTCATGCCAGCGATGCCCTTCTTCTGCCAGTTCATAGCGTCGTTCATTGGCTACTGCCTCCTGAAACTCTTCTGCACTTAATCTCGATAGCGGATCAAGGCCCGCACGTGTACGAATCTTATTGAGTACGGCATAACCATCCTTGGTATTACCCACACATTCTGCATAGAGTAACATCACATCCTCTAAGCGGATAATCGGGTAGTTCTGTGGCCAATAACTACGGTCAACAATCGTTGCGTCCATATCAGAATAGCCTAACTCGGCTCGCTTCAGTTTGTTCTCAAAGAACTTCACATAGAACGTATTACCTGTCGGGGTAAAGTCTTCATTGTCCTCACCTTTGCTGGTACGCGTATTCATTGTACCGCCTATACGCAAGTCTATATACTCACCTGTAGAGTCGTTTCGCTCAATGAAATGACTCTGCAAACCATTTTCGATATAAACATGCGTACCAGTCACCAGACTGCGAGCACACCAATCTGTACCAGGATTGGATGGTACGGAGAGACTGACCATCGGATTACCCTCGTCTTTTTCTGCAATATACTGAACCTCGAAGATAAAATATTTGTTATCATTCTCATGAATCCACATGTGATTCCACTCATCAATGGTCTCTGCCCAGAACTTGCCTTTTTCATTCACATAATCCAATACCGCCTTAAACAGAGTAGTAGTACGTTCTACTACATTACTGGTTTTACCCGTAAGATTGCTAATACTTATAGCCTTTATAGTGCATGATTCTGTTAAAGTGAAAGCTGTTGAATAGGCATCATCAGTTTTTGTAGGGTCATCACCTGTTAAGGTATAATAGGTTGTTACCTCACCATATGCATCACTGGAACCAGACACGATATTTACCTCGTGAGTTGTTGGATCATAGTTAATTGTAGGAGCAGAAATCTCTTCAAGATATTGTGCCTTAGTTAGCACTGTTTCACCATCAATTCCAGTGACAGATACGCTCGTTATTCCCATTCCAGAGCCCCCATCTTCAAGTGTACAAGAAATCATAACATCACCATCGGAATTAACAGTTGCAATATTTGTTTGGTTCGTAGTTGTATTTTCCCACCCTGAAGAACCTGTAGCATTCTCACTGACAGAAAAGCCACAATTTCCCTTAAGGGTTTTACCCATTACAGTTATTTTCTGACCTTTTTTCAGATCAGGAATAATTATCGACTCTTGATTTCCCATTAAACAGAGACGCTTATCCGTCTGATCTCCAGTGACCTTTCATCACGACCTTCTGCTTTACCTTCTGCATATTTGCCCTCTGCCAGAACATTCTCTCTGTTGACGGCATCCCAAAAACGTTCGTAGGCATAAAGTTGCTCTTCCGTCATGGCTGATTTGTCTACAAAATCCATGGCCTTACGCAAATCTACATACTCTAATTGATGTAAGCCGTCAATTTTCACTAGTTGGTTGCCCACTTAGCAAACATGCGATTTTTTAAATTCATTTAAGACTTTCTGAGGCCGATTCCTTAGTAAACCAAGGGAATCGTGACTGGTTCCACCCACTTATGGGGCAGTATGCT
>JAFUAK010000108.1 GCA_017460765.1 Prevotella sp.
GAGATGGGCGGTGTCACCCACCCCTACACCTGGCACCAAATCCAACAGAATCTCTGGAACATCGTCACGGCGATGGGTGGCTACGACCAGTTCCTCTGCGGGGCCTTCTGGTTCTTCCGCGGTCTCTTCGTCGCCAGTATCCTATACCTTATTATATATAAGATAGTGCTGAAGTTGCTGCCGCAGAAAGCCGCCCCCTCGGCACCCTACCTCATCTGCGTGATTATGCTCTTGCTCTGCGGCTGGAAGACCTACGAAGGGCTGAAAGTCGTCACACTGGTGCAGGGCGGCTATCGCGATATGATGGGCTGCTTCTTCTTCGGCTGCGGCTTTATCTTCCGACAGTTCGTGGAGAGATATCAGGCCTGGGTATCGCGCAATTACGCCAGCGTGTGGACTACGGTGGTCTTTGCCGTTATCGTCTACCTCTTCTCTAAATACCTGACAGCCAACATGAACTGGCGCTCTACCTATGAGCAGTTCCTTTCGCTTCCCATCCCCGCCCTACTCGGATTCCTGATGACCTACAACATCAGCCGATGGATCGACAGCCGTGAGAGCATCCTGAAACGCTTCCTCGTCTACACAGGCGACCACACGCTGTATATCTTCATCTTCCACATCGTTGCATACAAAACGGTAAGTCTCATCAAGATATGGTACTACAATCTGGATATCCGCCAGGTGGGATGCCATATGGTGATCCACGACTATTCGCAGCAGGATCTCTTCTGGATTCCATATACCATTGCAGGCGCAGGGCTGCCCCTCCTTGGCATCTGGCTCTATGAACAGGCCAAGAAAAAGATCAGAGGATATAGAGCATCAACTGCTGCTCAGGTTCAGTGATACCCTTCTCTTTGAGTAATTCGGCTTCGTTCTGAAGGATATATTCGGCTTTAAGTTCCGTCTCCTTCAGAAAACGATGGAAGCAGTCTGCCGCATCTTCAATCTGCCCGTTAAACCATAGGCAATAGCCATAATTCAACAGGTCATCGGGCTGTACGTCACCCGCCAGCAGTTGCGTGTAGATTTTCTCTGCCGCCTCATACTTCCCCTCGCAGACAAGCGTCCACGCCAGCACACGGTTGACATTCACATCCTCCGGCGACTCATAGTTCAGACGATAGAGATCCTTCAGCGCCCCGGCATATTGGCCGAGGTTCGTCATGCTGACAGCACGGTTCAGACGATAACTCTGCTTCTCTGGCCGAATAGCCAACAACTGGTCGTAAGTCTCCAGCGCCTCGGCATACATTCCATGAGAGAAAAGAGCACGGGCATAGCCTGCAAGGGGCTTTTCCTGTCCAGGCTTCAACTCCAGGGCCTTGGCGTAACACTGCAGGTCGTCGTAGCCAGGGATAGGCGGCTCCTGCCCAAGGGGCATGTGCTGCATCAGATAGCCTGCCATCAGCCAGAACTGGTAATCACGTCTTGCCTCCCCAAAATTGGATATCAACAGCGAAGCCTCTCTCAACCGTTTCTGTTTCAGCAGGAAGGCCGTCACCTCACCAAACGACGGTTCCAGATGCGTCTTCGAGAAGATGGGATTGGCAAAGAACAGATATCTGAAATTCGAGAAGTAAAACGGATCAAAGAACTGGCTACGCTGTGGGAAGAGACGGAAGAATCGGTACAGGTCCTGCAGATAGATACGACGGATATAGGTGGTACTCTCCAGTTCTTCTGCTGCCATCTCGTTGATGGAAGCCTCGCCCCTGTCGAGCATCTCGCGCATATTCTGGGGGATGCGGTCTACCACCTGCTGGAAGGCGAAGACAAAGGAATACTTATCGCTGTTGCAGAAAGGTCCTTTCTCCATCATCACTTGCAGGAAACGGTTCAGCCCCGTCTTGTTCATGACCTCAAAGACGTCAGGATGGTTGGCATAGAAAGGCACGAACCAGTTGCTCAGTTCGTTGAAGAACGGGAAGCGCTTCATCTGCGAGAAACCGCCGAAGTAGATATCGGAGCCCTGCTTCTGCATGTTCAGCATCCGCTGGAAACTCTCCTCCACCTTCTCCAGTTTGCGTTCCTGCTCGCCAGGGTGCAGGATGTCCTCCATCGGATCCTCTTCCACCTCCTCGATGCCATTACGCGTCATACGGAGCGACTGGCCTTTCATCAGGTCTGGCATAATCTCCTTTTGTATGGTCCGCGTGTCCTGTTCGGCATTGATGCAGAAGATGATCTGCTTCTGCAGTTCCACCAGTTCCTCGCGGCACTGCTCATCCTCCAGGAGTTTCTCCACCAACTGGATCTGCTCTGGATAGACGGAGAAAGCCAACTCACTGTCGATGGTAAGCACCCAGCCCACCAAGGCCCGCTGGCGCACCCGTTCGTCAGAAGCCTGCTCATAGACATGGACCAACGTGCGGAACTTCGCAATATCGAAATGCTCTAAGACAGACAGCATGATGGCACTGACGAGCAACTGCTGGTCGTTGGTATCCACCGTCGGCGACAGCAAGATTCCTTCCATCGCCGTAGCCACGCCATTCGTCCAGATGTCGGAGGTATAGATGTAGTCGAACAGCACGTTCATCTGGTGCTGATGCTGCTGATAGAGTGCCTGGCGACGGGCCTCACGCTTGTTCTCCGGCTCCAGTTCCAACAGGGCTGCATCAGAGACAAACGCCTCCAGTTCTTCACGGATATTCTGGGGCGACCAGTCACGGGCCGTCATTCGGATGCGCATATAGACAGAAGACAGATAGGAGGAATGGCCTACGCCATAGTGCTTGCTGATATTGGCACAGAGCACATACATCCGCTGCAGCAGCGTCTGATAGAGCGAAGGCAACTGCGGATCCTTGAATCCCCGTTTCCAGTAGTCTGCCATCAACTGATAGTCAGTCCGCAGGGCATGCAGCCTGTCGGAGTTCACCTGATGGGGATGCACAGACAGGAAGGCCTCCAACTCGTTGATGGCGGCACTGAGATTGCGCTCCTTCAGGTGCTCGAAGATTTCTGTCAGACTCTGATGCGTATCCATATCATTTCTTTGAGAGCCACTGGCGCGCCCGATCGATATCCTTCTGCCTGGGGGCTACGGCATGCATGTATTTCAGCGAGTCGGGCAGGGCGTCAAGTGCCTGTTCCGACACCGTGTAGTATTTCCGAATCACATCTTTATAATGGCGCACACCGAAACGGTTGATAGAGTCGCAGGCATCGTTATAGCCCTTCAGGAACACCTCCATCTGGTGCTTTCGGTTCTTATCATCCATTCCCTTTCCACGAAAGGCGATGGCTCCCATCTGGATGTCCTCCTTGCGCGTATCAAGCAACACCTTGTGCTTGCCGAGCAAGGCCTGAGTGGCCTGAGGCTCCGTCAGCAGCAGGGCATCCATCTCATTGTTCTCCAGCATCTTCAGGCGCACGTTCACGTCGTTCACCTGGATGCGGAACACCCGCTCCGTCTTCAGTTTCGCGCTGTCCACTGCCAGATCACCCAATAGGTCCGTCACCGAATAACGGGTCATCGCCAGCATCTTGTCGTCCAGATGCTTCAGTTGGGTGATACGGGCCGTGCGGTTAGATACCAGCAGCCAGTAGGCATTCGTCGCTGAGAAATAAGTCAGGCTGTCGCCCAGTTTCTTCATCCGCTCGGCACGCACGAGATCGGTAATGGCGCCTTCCACCCTGCTCCGCATCAGGGCGGTGTCGCAGTCCATCTGGGCTGTGAAACGTTTCAGGCGGATATCTACCGCCGTATCGAACATCTGGTGATCCTTTGCAATGAATATCGGCAGACAGTCGAGCGTGGGCATCACGGCAATCTTCAGAGCCGCAGAGTCCTCACGGGCCAGTCGTTTCTGCTGCTCACGCGACAGTCGCTTCGTCTCCTCATACGACTGTCCGCAGCCTGCCAGTATCAACAGCCCTACGACAACTGTGCATATAGTGATATGTCTCATCCTTCTACTGATTTTGTCTGCAAAGGTACAAAAGACATCCGAATTGAGCAAATTTTAGGCAGATTATCGGCACTTACTCTTGAAAATTAAGAAAAAAGATGTATATTTGCATCCAAAAAGAAGACGATGAAGCGGGCTATACACCTTATTATATTATTAGCCGCCGTGCTGACACGGATGTGGGCACAGACAGAGGCTGTGTGTCCGCAGGTCAGGATAGAGCCCCAGCGTCTGCCAGACCTGAATGTCCCCCGCTCTGGGCATTCTGCATTCATGGTGAACGGTGAGGTGATGGTGGCAGGGGGCCATACGACGGGTTTCGTCCTGACGCCATCAGCCGAATACTGGAAGGACGGCGAGTGGCATCTGCTTTCTACCGCCTATGCCCATGACGGGGGTTTCTCTCTAACCCTCAAGTCCGGCAAGGTACTCTTGGCGGGAGGCTTTAAGGAGAACTTGGGCATCGGACATACCTTTGAGGTTGAGATGTACGATCCTGCCACCCATAGTTTCAAAGGCTTCGGCTGTCTGGACCAGAAGCGGGCAGGAGCAGGAATTGTGGAACTGGCCGATGGACAAGTGATCATCACAGGCAACTGGTACGCTGAAGACGGCATGGAACGCTTCGACGGGAAAGCATCCTTCTCACACCTCAAGAACATCCAGCAGCCCCGTTTCCTCCCCCATCTCTTCCGTACATCCGATGATGACGTGCTTGTGGTGGCAGGCTACGACACCCAGGGCCACCCCATTGAGACCCCAATCGTTGAGCACATGAAGGGCGAGGCATTCAGCGTCCCTCTGCTTGAAACCTGGCACCCCTTGCCATACGACCTTCCCCTCCACAGCCACGACAGTTTCATCGGCGATGAAGCCAAAGGCATCTTCGCCTATCTGATACCCGTACAGGACAAGAACGGACAGAACGCCATTGCAGAAGTACGGGACAGCGTATTCTCCCTCCTGCCCACAGACTGCCCTGTGCCCAGCGCCAGCCAATGGGGAAAGATCACCTATTATACCCCTGTCTATGCAGACCGCCTGCAACAGCGCGGCTACGTCATGGGGTGCGACAGCACAGGCCGGCAATATGCACTCTGCATCGACTATGCCAAGACACCTGCGAGGCTGACACTCTACTACACCGACCCGCTGACTGAGACGCTGACGCTAACTACCCCCGTCATGACGGAAGACGGTAATCTGATGCTGACGGGTATCAAGCCTGCCACAGCGCCAAACTCCAATTTCACGCCGACGGCCCAAGTCTGGCTATTACGCTTCAACGACAACAAGCAGACGGAAACAGCAAGCAGCAATGGCTGGCTCTGGGCAGTACTGGCCTTGGCAATACTCATCGTTATCGCCATCGTGCTCGCCTTAAGAAAATCGAAGAGACAGATACCGCCCAAAGCGGCAGAAGTGCCGTCTTCACCCCATACCAGGAGCGACGAACTACTGATGCAGCGCATCTGCCTGCTGATGGACGAACAGCAGATGTATCTCCGCCCAGGACTGAAGGTCTCCGATGTCGCTTCCGCCTTGGGCACCAACAGCCGCTACGTGTCCGAGTGCATCAGCGCCGTTAAGAACTGTTCCTTCAGCCAGTTCGTCAAAGACTACCGCGTCGAGCATGCCAAGCAATTGCTGGCCCAGCATCCTGAAATGAAGATCTCCACCATCGCCACAGAGTCAGGCTTTGCCAACGACAAAGCCCTGGCCCGCAATTTCAAGGAACAGACAGGAATGACTCCTACAGACTGGCGAAATCACCCCCAAATTCCGTAATCGTCCGACATTTTCCGAAATTGTCGGATGATTTATCCCTCAAACGGCTCCACAACAGTCTTTTTCCCTTATCTTTGCAGAAACAATTTAAACTGCAAACTTATGAAAACAAAAGAATTATTCAAATTGATGTTTATACTGATAAGCATAGTTTGTCTCGTGTCATGTGGTGAAAAAGAGGATAAGGAAAGACCTGTCACACCAACAAATCCTACCGTACCCACTAACCCTACTAATCCTGAAAATACTGGTGACATTCAGACAGTCCCAGTCACTGGTGGTACTATCACGAAAGGCGATATAACCATAACGTTTCCAAGTGGTACATTTGGCAGTGAAACAAAGGTCAATATGGTTGAACTGAAATCGGGTCAGACATTAGGCGAGGATGAACAATCAAAGTTTTATCAGTTAACGTTGCCACTTGACATAAAGAAAGATTTTACAGTCAGTATAAAAAGCGACAGTAAAGATGAGAATATAGCGTTTGTTCTCCACGCTCCTTCGGTATCTACCCATCATGTTTCTGCAGAGCTACAATATTCGGACATTGTTGTGCCTGCCACTTATTCTAATGGCGCTTATACTGCGCAAATCCCTGCAGCCAATAATGTCGGAGTATCAAAAACAGCCAACATTACTTTTGGTTTGGCTAAAGTCCTAACTAGTTCTGGCTCTTCAAGTCGTAGCCAGACACGTTCAGCGAATGACGGAGATATAAAATGGAAGATTAGTTGGTTTGGCTGGAGTTGGATTGTCTCTAGTTCGTCCACCATTACTTCTGTGAATAAGGAGATTGACGATGCAATGACGGATGCCGTGAAAGCTATCAAGGGTCTTGGCTTCAAGGTGAAGGGAGACCGTGAAATTCCTATCAATATTAAAAGCTTCTCTATGGGAGATAAAGAATATGGTGCTCATAGTCAGAGTTGTCTAAGCGATTCGAGCAGTGTAATTAACCTTAACCGCAATCTCTTGACGGGTAGCAATTTCAACCGGACAGTATTCAGACGTACCATTTTCCACGAACTTTTCCATTACTTCCAGTCGGCCTATGATCCGTCAGGCAGTGCATGGGAGAAATGTTCTCTTAATGACCAGCCAGAACGATTGCGTATTATGGAAGCTGGTGGCGTATGGATAGAGAAATTAGCTGATGTTGATGGTTATTATGATGGAGGTTGGGTACCTCATTTCCTAAATGTGTTGAAAGGTGTCTTGGATGAAGGTATTGAAGATGGAAATAGTACATCTGTTGGTTCTTTCCAGACATGGGGTTACGGTTCTGCTATCGTACTCGACTGGTTTGAACTGAAGAAAGGAAAGGATCAAATACTAAAGATGTATGAGACATGGCGCGACAAGAAGACCAACGTGTTCCAAACATGGATTTCGGAATGTGAGAAGGCATGTGGCATAGAGTTCTTTGGCAAGTTCTCTGATTTTGTTACGACGACTGCTGAGGGAAAACTGAATACAGGTATTGACTGGACAATACTTAACCCTATGTCTGGCAAACAAAAGTTTACCGTAAAGGACTGGGGAAGTGAAAGGAAAGACATCACAGGTAATGGAATTGAAATATGGAAGAGTTCCGTCTATCACTATGGAGTAAGATGCTACTCTGTGTCTCTCCACAACTATAAGGACAGCAATGGGAAAAGTGATATGAAGGGTAAAGTGTTAAAAATCAACCAGAGCCAAGATAATATCAATGTAAAAGTCTGGAAACTTACTAAAGCGACATCAGAAATGACTTTCATGGGAACCGTTACAATGATGAATCCCATGAAGATTACTGACGAATCCACGCTGAAGTCTTTGATTAATGATGCACAGTTGTATTTTGTAGCTGAGCAGAAGGATAACAGCAGGAATCAAGCGACATCAGAGGTGATCATTAAAATGGAAGAAGTGGAAATTAAGACATCGCCAGAAACACTGACTTACGAGGCTGCAGGAGGAACTCAGGACGTTACGGTACTGACGAATCAGGAGGGATTCAAGGTAAAGTCTAATGAAAGTTGGCTGAAAGTAAAAGTAAAGGACGCTGCCACTTTTCAGGTGACAGCCGAAACTAACACTGGCGATGCAAGAACGGGTACGGTGACTGTATATGCCCTTAATGAGAAGAACGAGGAAGTCGGTACTTTCGACATGAAAGTACAACAGAAAGGACGAGAGAAAGGAGAATATGACCTTTCAAAATGTAAATTTATGACGATAGAAATGACGATCAAGGCACATTATACTGGAACTTGGGAATCTGGTCAGAACGACGTGAATATCACAGTGAAGTTCCCTGAGAATTACTGGATTACACCCAGTTATCTGGCTGATTCAGGACATACCAATACTACTGTGAACTATAATGGCACTGGAGCACACCTGGAATGCATTTGCGAAAATGATACTACATGGTCATTTTTTGGAACACACAAATTGGAAAGATACTATAAAGTAACAATGGATATTGATGATATTGTTTCGGGCAAGATAACCAGTCTCACTGCCGAATGCAATTATGACTATCTCATAAATGGCGAATGGGGAAACACAGAGCATAGTTGGAGTAAAGAGAAAATGACAGCATCAAATATTCCATTACCAAATAATAGCGGTAAGGCTGTTGGAAATAAGTCTACGGGTACAACCATCAATAGTTGCACAAGAGAAAACAAGCAAGGTGTCGCTGAAGATTACAAATACTCTATGTTGGAAAGTGATGACTATGAGATTGTTGTCAAGTTTGAATAGCCAATTCACCATATCAGTCTCACAGCGGTGGTTGTCCCCATTGTGAGATTACACAGGAAATAACACATTATATCTCTCACAAGTTTTTATTTTTGCGGGGAGCCTGCAGCGATGCACGCTTCCCGTTTTTCAGAAAAGCCGGAAAACATTTGGGACTTTAGGAAATAGTTCGTACCTTTGCATCGGACAAAAAGAAAGACAAGATGGCAGACAAGACTTACAAACTTTCGTTGGAACAGTTGAATGACATCGTCAGCGACGCAGTGACGAATGCCATTAAGAAACTTGACAACATAGAGATTGTCGATGAATCCAAGCCAAAGACAAACGATGTAAAAGTCGGCGAATTCTCCGAAGAACAATACGAAGAGGCTATGCGCACAATGGCCAAGAACCGTGGTGCAGGCGAGGAGCCTAAAGTTGGTATCTTCTGGTATAACGCCACTTTAAAAGAACTCTACGGCGTGGTGACACATAAGCGTACAGACTATCTTAAGCCTAATGCTGGAGGTGGTCTGATTACATGTAGTGAAATGCATGAGGATGTCTGGAAAAAAGAATTCCGCAAACAGAAATATCATGGCGGTGGCATTGGCCCATTCAAGGGTGAATACCAATATAAGCCACGCGGCAGGGTTTTCTATTCTCCTTCTGAAGATCAATACATCATAGCCGTCGGCTCATGGATTGACGATAATCAGGAAGCCATAGATCTCATTATCGAGGAATTTGACCTGCCACGAGAGAAAACTATTGTCCGTAAGGCTTCGCATTGGGACATAGGCCAGACCTGGAACGATTGATACTAAGGGAAAAAGGGGGAGAAGCACGTAGTTACAGGGGAAGAGGCACGTAGTAACAGGGACGGAGGCAGGGAGTAGTCAGATTCGGGCGGCCGCCCACACAAATCAGGGCGGGCGCCCTTATATCTTGGAGCGCCCGCCCTTACATATCCGAGCGGTAGGCCGAATCCCGCTTTTATTCCTTCGAGGCCTCCTTCTTGGGGAAGTAGAGCCAGCGGCGGCTCTCGCGCACCTTCCACAGGCGCGGATGCTCGCCCTTACAGAGGCTGTCGAGATAGGTCTTCGCAGAGTCGCGCCTCAGGCCGCTGAAGATCATGAACTCAGGAATCGTCGTGTAGCCGATCTTCATGCTGCGCCGCAGGGCCTCTTCCATCGCCTTCTCGTCGTGCATCTGGCTATTGCCTACGGGGGCCTGGCTCTTCCGATAGCCCTCACGGTTGTGGCCGCCCTCCTTAACGAACTCCTTGGCGGGGATGAACTCGATGCCGGCATACTTGATGTCCCGTCCATGAATGGTGCTGGGGTCGGTATGCTCGCCCAGCAGTTTCAGTTTGGGGGCGAACGAGCCGAGTGGGGTCTCCACGCGGTAGCCGTCTGACAGCCAGAGGCCGACAACGTCCATCACGACATTAAACACCGTCTGCATCTCCCCAGGGCGCAGCCCACGATACTTGTTGCAGAAGGTTTCCAAATCCTTGTAACTCTTCTTGCGTCCCTTGGCAGGGCGCACGTAGAGCAGCGGCTTGCCGTCCTCGCCCATCGTGGGGCGCGGATGGATCTCGAATTCTATTCCGTCAGTCTTGCGAGGCATAATCTTTATTTCGTTTCTATTCTCATGCAAAGGTACGAAATAAAACCAGAATATCCAAATGTTTTCCGCCTTTTCTGACAATGAAAACGGGAAAACATTTGGCACTTTGGGAAATTAGCCGTACCTTTGCAACAAATATTCAAAGAAATGGCAAAAGACAAGATAGCATACGTATGCTCCAACTGCGGACAGGAGTCGCCGAAGTGGATAGGCAAGTGCCCTGCCTGCGGACAGTGGAACACATTCAAGGAGATTAAGGTGGCTCCCACTTCCCCCGCCAAGACAGCAGCAACGAGAGGCGGGCTGAACACGGGCTCCATCTCACAGACGGCCGCCTCGGCAGGCAGGATCCTCCGTCTGCGCGACATATCCGCCCACGACGATCCGCGCATCGACATGCACGACGGCGAACTGAACCGCGTCTTGGGCGGCGGGCTCGTGCCAGGCAGTATTGTGCTGCTGGGCGGTGAGCCGGGCATCGGCAAGTCCACGCTCTCGCTGCAGACGATGCTCCGCATGCCGGAGAAGAAGATTCTCTACGTGAGCGGTGAGGAGAGCGCCCACCAACTGAAGATGCGCGCCGAGCGCATCCCCCACGAGGAGAACGACAACTTCCTGATCCTCTGCGAGAACTCGCTGGAGCATATCTTCGACCACATCAAGGAAGTGCAGCCCGAACTGGTAATCATCGACTCCATCCAGACCATCATGACGGAGGACGTGGAGTCCAGCGCTGGCTCTATCGCCCAGGTGCGCGAATGCGCCTCTGCCCTACTCCGCTTCGCCAAGTCATCAGGCGTGCCCGTGATCCTCATCGGACACATCACGAAGGAAGGCTCGCTGGCAGGGCCGAAGATCCTGGAGCACATCGTGGATGCCGTGATCCAGTTCGAGGGCGACCAGCACTATATGTACCGCATCCTGCGCTCGATGAAGAACCGCTTCGGCTCAACGGCAGAACTGGGCATCTACGAGATGCAGCAGAACGGTCTGCGCCAAGTGTCGAATCCCTCGGAACTGCTGCTGACGCAGGATCACGACGGGCTCTCAGGCATTGCCATCTCGAGTGCCATCGAGGGTGTGAGGCCTTTCCTCGTGGAGACCCAGGCCCTTGTTTCCACAGCGGCTTACGGCACGCCGCAGCGCTCGGCCACAGGTTTCGACCAGCGCCGCCTGAACATGCTGCTGGCCGTGCTGGAGAAGCGCGTGGGATTCAAACTGATGCAGAAGGATGTGTTCATCAATATCGCAGGCGGTCTGCGGGTGACAGATCTGGCGATGGACCTGAGCATCATCGCCGCCGTCCTGTCGTCGAATGTGGATACGCCGATAGAGGCAGGCTGGTGTATGGCTGGTGAGGTGGGACTTTCTGGCGAGGTGCGACCCGTAAACCGCATTGAGCAGCGCATCGCCGAAGCCGAGAAACTGGGCTTCACGGATATGATCATCCCCAAATACAACCTGCAGGGCTTCGACAAGAAGAAATTCCACATTGCGCTCCACCCTGTGCGCAAGGTAGAGGAAGCGCTGCGCGAACTCTTCGGTTAAGGCTACTAAGGCTGCATATCAGGGAAATACTCAGGGAAGAAAATCATCCCCACGATGACTCCCGCAATAGTAAGGGCGAACAGCAGGATGCCTACAAGGACCAGTGCCAACAGCAGATACCAGACGGTGCGCATCCAAGAGAAGCCGGAGAACTGCTTCAGCGGTATCACGGCGAGCAACGCCGCTACCACCGTCCATTGCGAGGGTATGCAGAAGAAGGTCATCACGATCTCGTAGATGGAGATCATATTGGCCGTATACACCATCGCGATGAAGAACTCGGAATAGCGCAGGTGGTCGAAGTTCCTGGACTTGCGGAAAAAGATATAGAGGAAAATCGACATGAAGACGATAGACCCCAGGGAAAGCAGGTTGGGGAAACGCTCCTGTACCTCGAAGACCTTGTTGACCCATAGTGTCCCAAAGTCCTGGCCCTGGGCGGCATCGCCGCCGGCTGCCTCATAGGAAGTCCCCTGCATACTCATGACCTCCTGCTTCTGGCGCTCCGTCTGTGAGGTACCCGTGATATTCAGCCCGTGGGCCACGAGGATGCTGAGTGTAGTCAGCAGGAACAGCATCTTGAATGGCGGGAAGTAGGCCATCTGCATACCCTTCAGATAGTCGCGGATCATATAGCCCGGACGCAGGAGCAAGTCGCGCAGGGTACGGAACATGCCGCGATTGCCCAGTCCCCACACGTCGAGGAACAGGAGAAACGCCTTTTTGAACGAATAGCGCCCGATCTTGGCCGACTGCCCGCAGCGCGGACAATAGTTGCCCTGATAATGCGTGCCGCATGTAGGGCAGTCATGCTCTTCCTGTGACAGCGGCGCCACCTCGTAAGGACGCTGCTGCCACTCCCTGAACTCACGATATCTTTCTTGCCATGTTTTCTCCATATCGCGTGCAAAGGTACACAAAATTCTCAAGTTTTTGCCAACTCCGCCTTACATTCTTTTTATGCGTACGCAAAAAAAGTATAAATTGTGAATTGTGAATTGTGAATTATCAATTAATTATCGTATCTTTGCACTCACGTTTAAGCGAAGTTATTCACATTATTAATAATAGTACAATTATGACAATCAACGAATTCAACTTTGCCGGTAAGAAGGCAATCGTACGTGTAGACTTCAACGTACCCCTGGACGAGAATGGTAAGATCACTGACGACACCCGTATCCGCGGTGCCCTCCCCACGCTGAAGAAGATTCTGGCCGACGGTGGTGCTACGATCATCATGTCGCACATGGGCAAGCCCAAAGGAAAGGTGAACCCGAAACTGTCTCTCGGACAGATCCGCGAGGCTGTGGAGAAGGCTCTCGGCGTGCCTGTGGCATTCGCTCCCGACTGCGCTAAGGCTGCCGACGCTGCCAAGGCCCTGAAGATGGGCGAGGCTCTGCTGCTGGAGAACCTGCGCTACTATCCTGAGGAGGAAGGCAAGCCCGTGGGTGTTGAGAAGGGTACTCCCGAATACGACGAGGCCAAGAAGGCCATGAAGGCCAGCCAGAAGGAGTTCGCCAAGACACTGGCTTCCTACGCTGACTGCTACGTGATGGACGCCTTCGGTACCGCTCACCGCAAGCATGCCTCTACCGCTGTCATCGCCGACTACTTCGATGCTGACAACAAGATGCTCGGCCTGCTCATGGAGAAGGAGGTACAGGCTGTCGACAACGTGCTCTCTAACATCAAGCGCCCGTTCGTAGCCATCATGGGTGGTTCGAAGGTTTCGTCCAAGATCGGTATCATCGAGAACCTGCTCGGCAAGGTCGACAAACTCATCCTTTGCGGTGGTATGACCTACACCTTCGCCAAGGCTCACAACGGCGAGATCGGACAGTCCATCGTGGAACTCGACAAACTCGATGTAGCCCTGGGCGTTGAGGAACTGGCCAAGAAGAACGGTGTACAACTCGTTCTGGGCAGCGACTGCACTGCTACCGACGGTCTCGATTTCTCTTCAATGACCGTGAAGCCCGGCTCGAAGATTATCACCTGCCCCGCCAACGAGATTCCTGCCGACCTGCAGGGTGTAGACGCCGGTCCTGAGAGCCAGAAGGCATTCGCCGAGGCCATCAAGGGTGCTAAGACCATCCTGTGGAACGGTCCTGCCGGTGTGTTCGAGTGCGACGACTTCACAGCCGGTAGCCGCGCCATTGGTGAGGCAATTGCCGAGGCTACTGCCGAGGGTGCATTCTCTCTGATCGGTGGTGGTGACTCTGTGGCTTGTGTCAACAAGTTCGGTCTGGCCGACAAGGTGAGTTACATCTCTACTGGCGGCGGTGCCCTGCTCGAGGCTATCGAGGGCAAGGTGCTCCCCGGTGTTGCAGCCATCAAGGGCGAGTAAGCCGATTCAAACGTTTACGTAGAAAAAAAGCCCGGTATGCCATACAGCATATCGGGTTTTTACGTACCTTTGCACCAACAAAATTACAAACTACAATTAAATATATAACAACTATGAGTAAGAAATTTGTTATCGGAGACCGCCTCAAGGATGAGTGGATCTCAGTGTTGGACACAGAGAAGAAGAAACTCGAGTTTACCAACCACCTGGCCAGCGCCAAGGAGTATCTGCTGGAAGAAGATGCCCAGTTGAACCTTCAGAAGATTCAGGAGACTGGTTACTTCAGTGACCTGCAGATTTACATGAAGGAGGACAACAAAGCGTATAAAATCGACGAGAACGACTCCTTCCAGTCATAAGCAATCAAAAAGCCCCGCCAATCGGCGGGGCTTTCTTAATTATTCCTTATCCAAAAGGATCTTCATCATCTCGACAGCGGCCTTCGCTACGCTGGTACCAGGACCGAAGATAGCGGCGACACCTGCCTTGTAGAGGAAGTCGTAGTCCTGAGCGGGAATCACACCACCGGCAATCACCATGATGTCCTCACGACCCAGTTTCTTCAGTTCCTCAATCAGTTGCGGGATAAGCGTCTTGTGACCTGCGGCCAGTGAAGAAGCACCCACCACGTGGACATCGTTCTCCACAGCCTCGCGGGCAGCCTCCTCGGGCGTCTGGAACAGCGGTCCCATATCAACGTCGAAACCACAGTCGGCATAGCCGGTAGCCACTACTTTTGCACCACGGTCGTGACCGTCCTGCCCCATCTTGGCGATGAAGATACGCGGACGACGACCCTCCTTCTCTGCGAACTCGTCGGTCAACTTGCAAGCCAACTCGAAGTCGCTATCGTTCTTTGATTCTGAACTATACACGCCTGAAATTGTTCTGATTACTGCCTTATAACGGCCCACGATCTCCTCGCAGGCATCCGAAATCTCACCGAGGGTACAGCGCAGACCTGCTGCCTTCACAGCGAGGTCGAGCAGATTGTTTTTCGACTTCTTGCCTTCGTTGAACTCACGCACGCACTCCGTAATCTCCTTCAGAGCAGCCTGGCAAGCAGCCTCGTCGCGCTTAGCACGGAGTTCTTTCAGGCTCTCCACCTGCTGGAGACGTACAGCGGTATTGTCGACCTCGAGGATATCGATAGGATCCTCGTGCTCCAGACGGTACTTGTTGGTACCCACGATGGTCTGTACGCCAGAGTCGATACGAGCCTGGGTGCGGGCAGCAGCCTCCTCGATACGCATCTTCGGCAGACCAGTCTCGATAGCCTTGGCCATACCGCCGAGTTTCTCGATTTCCTGGATATGCTCCCAAGCCTTGTGGACGAGTTCGTTGGTGAGGGTCTCCACGTAGTAGGAACCTGCCCACGGGTCGATCTGCTTGCAGACCTTTGTCTCATTCTGGATATAGATCTGGGTGTTACGGGCGATACGGGCAGAGAAATCCGTCGGCAGGGCGATGGCCTCGTCGAGGGCATTGGTGTGCAGACTCTGGGTGTGACCCAGTACGGCTGCCATAGCCTCGATACAGGTACGGCCTACATTATTGAACGGATCCTGCTCCGTGAGCGACCAACCAGAGGTCTGGGAGTGGGTACGCAGGGCGAGTGATTTGGGGTTCTTGGCACCAAACGACTTCACGATCTTAGCCCAGAGCAGACGACCGGCGCGCATCTTGGCAATCTCCATAAAGTGGTTCATACCGATAGCCCAGAAGAATGACAAACGCGGAGCGAAAGCATCGACATCAATACCGGCATTTACACCAGTACGCAGATAGTCGATACCGTCGGCGAGCGTGTAAGCCAACTCGATGTCAGCGGTAGCACCAGCCTCCTGCATGTGATAACCCGAGATAGAGATGCTGTTGAACTTCGGCATCTTCTGAGAGGTGTACTCGAAGATATCGGCGATGATCTTCATCGAGAATGCAGGGGGATAGATATAGGTGTTACGCACCATGAACTCTTTCAGAATGTCGTTCTGGATGGTACCAGCCATCTCCTCGAGTTGGGCACCCTGCTCCAGTCCTGCATTGATGTAGAAGGCGAGCACGGGCAGCACACCGCCGTTCATCGTCATCGACACAGACATTTTGTTGAGGGGAATACCGGCGAAGAGCACCTTCATATTCTCCAGTGAGCAGATACTTACACCAGCCTTACCCACATCACCTACTACACGGGCGTTATCGGGGTCATAGCCACGGTGTGTCGGCAGGTCGAAGGCTACGGAAAGTCCCTTCTGACCAGAAGCCAAATTACGACGATAGAATGCATTCGACTCCTCAGCGGTAGAGAATCCGGCATACTGACGGATAGTCCAAGGACGGAACGGATACATCATCGAGTACGGGCCGCGGAGGTAGGGAGGGATACCTGCTGTGAAGTCGAGGTGCTCCATGCCTTCGAGGTCTTCTTTCGTATAGACGGGACGGACTTCGATATGCTCGGGAGTCTTCCAGTTCTCTACGATACCATTATCTTTAATCCACTTGGCACCATCTTGAGCCTTGATGCCTGCATAGATATCAATATCTTTAAATTGTTTACGCATAATTCAAGCCTCCTATCCTTTAAATACCAAGTTTCTGATTATATTCCTTCAAAGTCTCAAGCACGTTGCACTTCACGTGTACGAAGTTCTCAATGCCGGCAGCCTTCAGATCCTCCATGCAAGCAGGAGCGCCAGCCACCACGAACATAGCACGTCCGTTCAGATACTTGAAGGCAGGGATAGCATACTCAGCGTATTCATCATCGCTGGAGCAAATCACCACGATGTCGGCCTTGGCCTCGAGAGCGGCATCTACACCTTCCTCAACGGTCTTGAAGCCGAGATTATCAATCACTTTATAGCCTGCACAGGCAAGGAAGTTACAAGAGAACTGGGCACGAGCCTGACGCATGGCCAGATTACCGATGGTCAGCATGAAAGCAATAGGCACCTTCGTCTCTTCAGTATGGATGCGGAGGTCTTCGAAGTCAGCAGCCAGGCGGGTGGTTTCAAGTTTCTTGAAAGGAGCCTCTTCTGCTGTGGCACAGCAACAAGCAGAACTAGCAGAGCGCTTGCCCTCGCTCTTCTCAGTGAAGTTCGGGAACTGATTGGTGCCCAGCAGGAACTCCTTGCGCTTAGCAGCGTCGCCATGACGCTTCACGTTAGTGGCGTTGATGTCGTCCTGGACGATGCCTTTCTTGACAGCCTCCAGGAATCCGCCCTCTTCTTCGATCTTCAGGAACAACTTCCAGCCTTCCTGAGCCAAAGCGTCCGTCAGATGCTCGATATAGTATGAACCTGCCGAGGGGTCTACGATACGATCGAAATGACTTTCCTCCTTAATGAGCAATTGCTGGTTGCGGGCGATGCGCTCGCTGAAGTCCGTCGGTTTCTCATAGGGAGCATTGAACGGTGTTACCACCATCGAGTGGATACCACCAAGGGCAGCACTCATGGCCTCCGTCTGAGAACGGAGAAGGTTCACATAACTGTCGAACACCGTCATATTGTAGGTAGATGTCGTAGCGTTGATAGTCATCTTCGCACTGTTCTCATCCTTCGGCTCATACTGCTTCACAATCTGAGCCCAGAGCAGACGGGCGGCACGGAACTTGGCAATCTCCATGAAGTAGTTCTCGCTGACACCCATGTAGAATTTCATCTGACGGGCAGCCAGGTCAACGTCGATACCAGCGTCGACGAGTTGCTGCAGGTACTCATTACCCCAAGCCAAAGCATAGCCCAGTTCCTGCACGATGTAGGCACCGGCGTTGTTAAGTGTTTCCGTGTGTACGGTCATCACATGGGCCTTCGGATAGGCCTTCAGCAATTCAACAATCTTCGGACCGTCTGCCAGACGCGGTGTCACATCCTTACCCTTAGTAAGCATGTTCTCAATGGGGTCGAAACCAACGGTGAACGAAAGTTTCTCCTTATCGAAGCCTTTCTTCGTGAAGTAGGCATCAACAGCCTCTGCCAGTAACAGAGCATGACAAGGACAGGTGCGGAAGTTCAGGTCGACAATCTCGCAATAAATACCGTCAAGCAATTTCTCGATGTTCTCTGCACTCACCAGATCCTTGGGAATACGGAAGCCAAGAGAGTCGATACCCTTGTTCAGGATGTCAAGTGCCTTCTTGTTGGCCTCAACAGGATCATTTACTGCGATGTTCTGACGAACATACCATGCATTGGAGTCCTTCTTATTACCACGCACGAACGGGAACTCTCCAGGGAGAGCATCAGGGGTCTTCAGATCCTTCAGATCTTCACGACGGTAGAAGGGCTGCACATTAAAACCTTCATTGGTTCTCCATACCAAACGTTTCTGGAAATCGGCCCCCTTGAGGTCAACCTGAATCTTGTCAAGCCACTCTTGGGTGGTCGGTGCCTGAAACTCGGTAAAGAGTTTTTCTTTGTTTGCCATAAAAATACGTTTAATAATTATATAAGTTTGTTTTAAGTTACGCTTATCAGCCGACAAAGATACAACTTTTTTGTTCAATTTGCCACAATGAATTGTGAAAGAAATAAAAAATCAGTTTTTATTCAAAATTAAATGCACAAAATTGCTTGTGATGAGCAATTTTTGAGTAACTTTGCACTCGAATTTTGAAAAAGGAATAAAGTTAGCATAGGATTATGGAATCTTTTCAATGGTTGAGAGACCTCTTTACGAATAATGAATCAGTGGCTCATATAGCGCTGCTCTACTCTATTGTCATTGCCATTGGTGTCTATTTGGGCAAGATTAAGGTCTTCGGCATTTCCCTGGGTGTTACATTCGTTTTATTCGCAGGTATCATCGCCGGACACATCGGGTTCACTGCCCCTACCCCTATTCTGACCTTTATCCAGGATTTCGGTCTGATTCTGTTCGTATTCATGATCGGTATGCAGGTAGGCCCTGGTTTCTTTGAAAGTTTTGGAACGGCCGGTATCAAACTCAATGGACTGGCAGCATCAGCCATCCTGCTGAACATCCTCGTGATGTTTGCCTGCTACTATATCTTTTTCGACACATCCAACCCGACGAACTTGCCTATGATGGTTGGTACGCTCTATGGTGCAGTGACAAACACGCCAGGTCTTGGTGCTGCCAACGAAGCGCTGAGCACCGTATTCCCTAACGGAGCGCCACAGATTGCCTCGGCATATGCCTGTGCCTACCCCTTAGGTGTACTTGGCATTATCGGTGCTACTATATTAATAAGGTATATATGTAAGGTAAAACTTGAGAAGGAAGAAGCACGTCTGAAGGCGATGGAAGAAACCAATGCCAACAAGAAGCCCTATAAAATGCATCTGGAAGTGAGCAACCAGTATCTGGAGGGCAAGACTTTGCTGCAAGTACACGATTTCCTGAACCGCGACTTCGTAGTTTCACGACTGGTGCACCAAGGAGAACTCTGCATCCCCAACAGGGATACCATCTTCCATGTGGGCGACCAGATGCTGATTGTCTGTGCGGAGGCTGACCAGGAAGCCATCAGGGCTTTCATCGGTCCGAAGATCGACATTGACTTTGAACAGCAGGATCAGCCGATGGTGTCGAAGCGCGTGCTGATTACCAATCCAAAGATCAACGGCAAGACGCTGGCCTCAATGCACTTCTCGAGTGTGCACGGTGTAAACGTTACCCGCGTCACCCGTCATGGCATCGACCTCTTCGCCTCTGCAGGACTTCCCCTGCAGGTAGGCGATAAGATTATGGTCGTAGGTCCTGAAGATGCCGTAGAACGCGTTGCCAACAAGATGGGTAACTCCACGCGTCGCTTAAATGCACCGAATATCGCCACCATCTTCGTGGGTATTTTCCTCGGACTGATCTTCGGATCGTTCCCCTTCGCCATCCCAGGCATGCCTGTTCCCGTGAAACTCGGTCTGGCTGGTGGTCCACTGATTATCGCGATCCTCATTGGACGCTATGGTTACAAGATACACCTCGTAACCTACACGACGACATCGGCAAACATGATGCTGCGCGAGATTGGGCTGGTGCTCTTCCTGGCCTCCGTAGGCATCAAGGCAGGCGCTAACTTCTTCGAGACAGTTATCCAGGGCGACGGACTGCTCTATGTGCTTACAGGTTTCCTTATCACCGTGATTCCCATCCTCGTGGTAGGTCCCATTGCACGCATCAAGTTCAAGTTCAACTACTTCACCATCGCAGGTATGATTGCTGGTACCTATACCGATCCTCCTGCACTGGCCTACGCCAATAGTATCTGTTCGAAGGAGGCCCCCGCACTGGGCTATTCGACGGTTTATCCACTATCGATGTTCCTACGCATCTTCACCGCACAGATTATCGTGCTGTTCTTCTGTAGTTAGAAAAAAGATAAAACCTATATAAAACCAGATTAACAAAATGAATAAAACCAGACTACTGCTCAGCGGCATGCTGTTTCTCAGTACTACGGCGATGTTCGGCCAAGGAGCCAAAAACATCCGCATCAACGAGGTACTGACCAACAATACCGCCAGCATCGTGGATGAGTTCGGTAACCGTGAAGCCTGGATAGAACTGGAGAACACATCGTTCACCACCTATAATATCCGCGGCATGTATTTCACGACCGACCGCTCCGTCCTCGACCCACAGATGAGTGTCCCCGAGCGCATCAAGCGCATGAGCGTCATCCCCAGCGGTGACACGCGTACACAGATTGGCGGACGTCAGCACATTATCTTCTTCTGCAACTCCAACCCTGCTCAGGGCAAGTTGCATCTCTCACTTCAGGTGCCTCTCTCGCAACCTGTATGGATCGGTTTCTACAACGGTAATGCCGAAGAACTGATCGACTCAGTCACCGTTCCTGCTCTGGCAGCCGACCAGAGTTACGCCCGTCATGGCAACGCCTGGAGCGTGAAGTCGGCAGAGAATGTCACCCCCGGCATCGAGAATTTTATCAAGACCGATGAGACCAAGGATGCCAAACTGAAGCGCGAGGACCCCTATGGTGTAGGTATTACCTTGCTCGCCATGGGCATCGTATTCTTCTGTTTGGCTGTGCTATTCCTGTTCTTCTGGCTCTTCGGCCTCGTAATGCGCCATATCGACGCAGCGAAGAAGGTGGCAGAGGTACAGCCCATCAAGGCCGTGACGAAGACAGTGGAAGTAACTCACGACATCGCTCACGCCACTGGCAACATCTTGCAGGATGGCCTGGAGAAGAAGGGCATCGACAAAGAGGTCTATATTGCCGTCATCTCTATGGCACTGAAACAGTATCAGGACGATGTCCACGACGTGGAGAGCGGCATCATCACTATTAAGTCGCACCAGACAGGCTGGAGCGAGGAAGGTAGCCAGATGACGCATATTTCCACACCTTTCATCCCCACATCGCACAATGCACCTATAATTCCAACAACCCCAGAAATCCATTAAGCAATGAACAAGTATCAATATAAAGTACAAGGCGTCGACTACGACGTAGAGATAGAAGAAGTAGAGGGCAACATCGCCAAGGTAAACGTCAACGGTATCCGCTTTGATGTGGAGATGAAACAGCCTATAAACCCGACAAGCACCTTGAAGAAGGTGCGCATTGAGGCTCCCCAACACGTGGCTCGTCCCGCTGTGGCTCCTGCCGCAGCGCCCGCAGAGTCAAAGCCGATGGCAGCCGGCTCAGGTTCTCCTGTCAAGGCACCACTCCCAGGCACTATCATAGAACTGAAGGTGAACGTAGGCGACAAGGTGAGTGTCGGCGATACCGTACTCGTGCTCGAAGCCATGAAGATGCAGAACAACATCGAGTCGGAATATGAGGGAACCGTTACCTCCATCACTGTTAAACAGGGCGAAAGCGTTATGGAAGGCGCCGTGCTCATGACCATTGGATAATATTATGGATTTAGGACAGTTTATCATACAGAACTTTGAGGAGTTCCTGACCTATACGGCCTTTGCCAATGCCACGGTCGGCAACCTCATTATGATTGTGGTGGGAGCCTTCTTTATCTGGCTCGCCATCAAAAAAGACTTCGAGCCACTACTGCTTGTGCCCATCGGACTGGGCATCATCCTTGGCAACATTCCCTTCCGCGCCGACGCCGGACTGGAAATCGGGCTCTATGAGGATAACTCTGTACTGAATATTTTCTATCAGGGCGTACGTCAGGGCTGGTATCCGCCGCTCATCTTCCTCGGCATTGGTGCCATGACAGACTTCTCTGCCCTATTGGCAAATCCGAAATTGATGCTGATTGGTGCCGCAGCCCAGTTTGGTATCTTCGGTGCCTATATGGTGGCATTGGCCATGGGATTCGAGCCTTCACAGGCTGCAGGTATCGCCATCATCGGTGGTGCCGACGGTCCTACCGCAATCTTCCTCTCGTCGAAACTTTCGCCAAACCTGATGGGTGCCATCGCCGTATGCGCCTATTCGTATATGGCATTGGTTCCAGTGATTCAGCCGTTCATCATGCGTCTGCTCACCACAAAGAAGGAGCGCGTCATCAAGATGAAGCCTGCACGTGAGGTATCACAGACGGAGCGCATCCTTTTCCCGATTATCGGCCTGCTGCTCACGACGTTCATCGTGCCCTCAGGTCTGCCATTGCTCGGTATGCTCTTCTTCGGAAACCTGTTGAAGGAGTCAGGTAAGACCACTCGTTTGGCTAAAACTGCAGGCGCAGCCCTGAATGACATTGTCGTGATGCTCCTCGGTCTTACTGTAGGCTGCTCTACACAGGCTTCTGAGTTCCTGACGCTGAACACAATCAAAATCTTTGCCCTCGGTGCTATGGCCTTCATGATTGCAACGGCTTCAGGCGTCTGCTTCGTCAAGATCATGAACCTCTTCCTGCCTGAAGGTAAGAAACTGAACCCGCTGATTGGTAATGCCGGTGTGAGTGCAGTACCGATGGCTGCCCGCATCTCCAACAACCTCGGTCTCGAATACGACCGCCACAACTTCCTGCTCATGCACGCTATGGGTCCGAATGTGGCTGGTGTGATTGGCTCGGCCGTTGCTGCCGGTGCCCTGCTGGGATTCCTCTCATAAGATTATGACCATGAATCATCCGGAAGGCAGACCGAAGATTGCAATCATCGACCCCAACACTCTCTCCGCGTTGGGGTTGAAGAATATTCTTCAGAACGTGATGCCCATCATGACGGTCGATACCTTTGGTTCGTTCTCCGAACTGATGGCCAATGAGCCCGACACATACTTCCACTACTTCACGGCGATGAACATCATTCTGGAGAACAAGGACTTCTTCGTAGAGAGGAAACGCAAGACCATTGTCCTGACATTGTCACTCGACACGATGTCACAATTGTCAGACTTTCATTGTCTCTGCATCAACGTACCTGAAGAAGAACTTGTGCGCTCCATCCTGATGCTTCAGCAACACGCACACGGGCATGGGGAGCACATGCCGCCAATGCCCAACATCCTAAGGCAGAAGATTCTCTCCGACCGTGAAATTGAGGTGATGTCGCTCATCGTACAGGGATACATCAACAAGGAGATAGCCGACAAACTCAACATCGGACTAGCCACCGTGATCACCCACCGTAAGAAC
>JAFUAK010000109.1 GCA_017460765.1 Prevotella sp.
CAGACGGATCAGGGTATTATCAAGATGTTCTGTATGAGTGAACCTGCAGACAAGATCAAGGCTTTGGCAGACCTGAACATCATCCCCGTGAGCGTGAGTTATGAGTGGGAGTCGTGTGACATTCTGAAAGCCCTGGAACTCTATGAGTCGCGCTTCAGTAAATATGTGAAGAAACCTGGTGAAGATCTGAACAGTATCCTAACAGGTATTGCCCAGCCGAAGGGTAGGGTGAACTTCACCTTTTGCAAGCAGATTACGGAGGAAGACCTGCACCAGTTTGACGGATGCACTAACAATGAGTACCATCGTGCTGTGGCCCAGTTGCTCGACGAGCGTATCAATACTGCCTACCAGTTGACGCCGAATAACTATATCGCCCATGATCTGCGCTTTGGACAGCAGATTTATCGCGATCACTATACGGATGCGGAACACGATGCTTTCCTAAAGCACATGGAGGCACTCAGTAACTTTGACATCGCAGAACCTGACGTGCTGAAGGATATCTTCCTGGGTATCTATTCGAACCCTATCGACAGGAAGGCTGAGAAGGGAGAAAGAAAGAAAATGTAAGCGGAAAAGCAATTTTTCTTGCAAAATATTTGTTTGTTTCGCAGAAAAGTGATAATTTTGCACCCGTTAAACAAAATGAAAGAAAGATGTCAATGTTGAATACTTACTTTTACGGCTTCTACTTTTACTTTGCAGGACACTGTGAAGCGGGAAGTTGCGTATAATTCAACTTATGACTCAGAAGAAATGAAACAAGGTCCCGCTTCACCCAGGTGAAAGCGGGATTTTTAATAATAAGATAAAAGAGATGAAGAGAATTGCCATTCAAGGACTGATCGGGTCGTTCCACGACATTGCGGCCCACCTTTATTTCGAAGGGGAACAGATACAACTGATCTGCTGCTCCACCTTCGAACAGGTGTTCGAGAACATCAAGCGGGATCCGACGGCTATCGGGATGCTCGCTATTGAGAATACGATTGCGGGCTCGCTGCTGCACAACTACGAACTGCTGCGTGATTCAGGTACGACGGTGGTGGGAGAGCATAAACTGCATATCTCACATTGTATCTGCTGTCTGCCAGAGGACGACTGGGATACCATCACGGAGATCCATTCCCATCCTGTGGCCCTGATGCAGTGCCGGGAGTTCCTGGCCCAGCACCCCACGATGAAGAACGTGGAGGCCGAGGATACGGCTGGTTCGGCGAAGATGATTGCCGAGGGACAGAAGAAAGGATGGGCAGCCATCTGTCATGCGGAGGCTGCGAAACTCTACGGGTTGAAGGTGCTGGAGAACCATATCGAGGACAATAAGCACAACTTCACGCGCTTCCTCGTGGTGTCGAATCCCAACAAGGCAGACCTGCTGCGCCCGCTGACGGAGACCAATAAGTCGAGCATTGTGTTCTCGCTGCCTCATGAGGAAGGCTCCCTCTCTCACGTATTGGCGATCCTCTCGTTCTACAAGATCAACCTCACGAAGATCCAGTCGCTGCCTATCATCGGGCATGAGTGGGAGTATCTGTTTTACGTGGATGTGATGTACGACGACCTGACGCGCTATCGCCAGAGCATCGACGCGATTATCCCATTGACCAAGGACTTAAAGATTTTAGGAGAATACAAAGATGGCAAACAGACCAATTGAACCAGCAGACAGATTGTCGCTCGTCAGCGAATATTATTTCAGTAGGAAACTGAAGGAAGTGGCCCAACTCAATGCCGAGGGCAAGGATATCATCAGCCTCGCGATCGGCAGTCCGGATATGCCGCCGTCGGAGCAGACCGTGGAGAAACTCTGTGAGGTGGCCCACGATCCCAATGCCCACGGCTATCAGCCCACGATGGGTACGCCCGAACTGCGCCAGGCGATGGCAGACTTCTACAAGCGCTGGTATGATGTCGATCTCGACCCGAAGACGGAGATCCAGCCGCTCATCGGCTCTAAGGAAGGTATCCTGCACGTGACGCTGGCCTTCGTGAACCCCGGCGACGAGGTGCTGGTGCCCAATCCCGGCTATCCTACCTATACCTCGCTGTCGAAGATACTGGGAGCGAAGATCGTGAACTATAACCTGCGCGAGGACAACGGCTGGCAGCCTGACTTCGACGAACTGGAGCAGATGGATCTCTCACGCGTGAAACTGATGTGGACCAACTATCCCAATATGCCGACGGGCGGCAATGCCCGCCGTGAGACTTACGAGCGGCTGGTGAAGTTCGCCAAGGAGCACGGCATCGTGGTGGTGAACGATAATCCCTACAGTTTCATCCTCAACGAGCATCCGATGTCACTGCTTCAGGTGCCGGGTGCCAAGGACTGCTGTATCGAGTTCAATTCGATGTCGAAGAGCCACAACATGCCGGGCTGGCGTGTGGGCATGTGTGCCACGAACGCTACCTTCATCTCCTGGATCCTGAAGATCAAGTCGAACATCGACTCGGGTACGTTCCGCGGCTTGCAACTCGCTGCCGCAGAGGCTTACCGCAATTCTGCGGACTGGCATCGCGTGGCTAATATCGAGCGCTATGCTGCCCGCCGTCAGTATGCTGAGCAGATCATGGATGTGCTGGGCTGCACCTTCGACCCCAACCAGGTGGGCATGTTCCTCTGGGGCAGGATTCCCGAGAAGTACAAGGACGTGGAGGATCTGACGGAGCGCGTGCTCCACGAGGCCCGGGTATTTATCACCCCCGGCTTCATCTTCGGCTCCAACGGCCAGCGCTATATCCGCATCTCGCTCTGCGCCAAGGAGGACAAGATCCAGGCCGCCCTCGAGCGTATCAAGTCAATCAATTGGTAATCATAAAAAAACAACATAATTATGGAACTGGAATTAGAGAAACTGAACCTTCCGAGTGACAATGAACGTCCCTTCGTGATTGCCGGCCCGTGTTCGGCTGAGACCGAGGAACAAGTGATGACTACCGCCAAGGAACTGGCGATGAAAGGCTGCCACAACTTCCGTGCCGGCGTGTGGAAACCCCGCACGAAGCCCGGAGGCTTCGAGGGCCACGGCGAGCCCGCCCTGGTGTGGATGAAGCAGGTGAAGGAGGAGACCAAGATGCTCGTGGCCACCGAGGTGGCTACGCCGGAGCACGTGGAACTCTGTCTGAAGTATGGCATCGACATCCTCTGGGTAGGAGCCCGCACGACGGCCAATCCCTTTGCGATGCAGGCCCTGGCCGATGCCCTTCAGGGCGTGGATGTGCCCGTATTCGTGAAGAATCCCGTGAACCCTGATCTCGAACTCTGGATTGGCGCCATGGAGCGCCTGAACCAGGCAGGCGTGAAGCGTCTGGGCGCCATCCACCGCGGATTCTCCAGTTATGAGAAGAAGATCTACCGCAACATGCCGATGTGGCAGATCCCCATCGAACTGCACCGCCGCATCCCCGAACTGCCCATCATCAACGACCCCTCGCACATCGGAGGCCGCCGCGAACTGATCGCGCCCCTCTGCCAGCAGGCGATGGACCTCGGCTTCGACGGCCTGATCGTGGAGAGCCACTGTGATCCCGACAAGGCATGGAGCGATGCCAAGCAGCAGGTGACGCCCGACGTGCTCGACTACATCCTCTCGCTGCTCGTGATCCGTGACGAGCACACCACGACGGAAGGCATCACCCAACTACGCAAGCAGATCGACGAACTCGACAACCAGATCATGGACGTGCTGGCCAAGCGGATGCGCGTATGCCGAGAGATCGGGCAGTACAAGAAGGAGCACAACATGACGGTGCTGCAGGCCAACCGCTACAACGAGATCCTGAACAAGCGCGGCGCGCAGGGCTCGCTCTGCGGCATGGATCCCGAGTTCGTGGCACGCGTCTTTGAGAATATCCACGAGGAGTCAGTACGTCAGCAAATAGAGATCATCAACAAATGAATTATCGTGCAAGCCGAATGCAGAAAGCATGCTTTTTGCTGAGGCGAAGCCGATGATGCATAAACAAAGTTTTATGAAAATTCTAGTCATGGGTGCAGGCAAGATGGGAAGTTTCTTCATCGACCTGCTGAGTTTCGACCACGAGGTGGCCGTCTTCGAGAAAGACCCGAAGCGCATGCGGTTCACCTACAACTGCCAACGGTTCACCACGCTCGAGGAAGTGCGCGAGTTCAAGCCCGAGTTGCTCATCAACGCCGTCACGCTGAAGTACACCATACCCGTGTTCCAGGAAGTGATACCCTATCTGCCGAAGGAGTGCATCATCAGCGATATCGCCAGTGTAAAGACCGACCTGAAGGAGTTCTACGAGCAGTCGGGCATGCGCTACGTGTCGACCCACCCGATGTTCGGACCCACGTTCGCCAACCTGCAGCAACTCTCCGAGGAGAACGCCATCATCATCAGCGAGGGCGACTACATGGGCCGCATCTTCTTCAAGGACCTCTACCAGAAACTGGGGCTGAACATCTACGAATATACCTTCGAGGAGCACGACAAGACGGTGGCCTACTCGCTGTCGATACCCTTCGTGTCGACCTTCGTCTTCGCCGCCGTGATGAAGCACCAGGACGCGCCGGGCACCACCTTCAAGCGCCACATGCGCA
>JAFUAK010000110.1 GCA_017460765.1 Prevotella sp.
CAGTGGCACCGCACAGCATGTCGCGCAAGGCATCCATCTCGTGGTTGACCTCTATGCGCAGGGCCTGATACAGCCGGGCCATGTCCTTCTTTTCGCGTTCCGAACGCATCAGCGGTTCGATGACCTCGGTGAAGTCCGCCGTTGTCTGGATGGTCTTCCGCTGGCGAGCATCACAGATGGCTTTTGCTAAGCGTCGTGCGTTCTTGAGTTCTCCGTAGAGATAGAACACATTGGCCAGCCGTTCCTCCGTATAGTTATTCAGCACATCGGCTGCAGTCTGTCCAGCCCGTTTGTTCATGCGCATGTCCAGCGGAGCATCGAAGCGGAAGGAGAATCCGCGGGTCTCGTCGTCGAAATGATGACTTGAGACGCCGAGATCGGCCAGCAGACCGTCAATCTGCTCCACTCCGTAGTATTGCATCCAGTTGCTGATATATCTAAAGTTACTGCGCACGAAGGTAAATCTATCATCCTCGACGATATTTTTTTCTGCGTCAGCGTCTTGGTCGAAGCTGTAGAGATGGCCTTTCTTACCCAGGCGGGAAAGGATTTCACGGGAGTGACCGCCTCCACCAAAGGTTACGTCAATATAAATGCCGTCGGGCTGGATGTCCAGCCCGTCAACGCTCTCGCTAAGGAGAACAGGAACGTGGTATGTCGGGGCTGTCGTTATCATTTGCTTTCCTCCTCTGCCATCAGTTCTTCCAGGGCCTGTCCGAATTCCTCGGGTTTCATCTGTTCCTCCACAGACTTACGGTTGCTCCAGATCTCTATTGTGTCACCCATGCCGATGAACTTGATATCCTGTTCGATTTCCGCCATTCGCAGGTAGCGTTTGGGAATCAGGAAACGGCCGTTTCCGTCGAGGGTCAGAAGCTCTACCTCGCTGACAAACTGGCGGAACACCTGCTGGTGCTGCTTGTTCCAACGGTTCAGGCGGGCTCGCAGGCTGTCCATCTGCTCGTTCCAGATGCTTTCAGGGTACAACACGAGGCACGGCTGGAACACATCCTTGCGGAGCACCAGTCTCTCGTCACCTCCTCCTTGCAGCACCTTGCGGAAGGTGGCGGGAAGGAAGGCGCGTCCTTTTGCGTCGGTTTTAGCCTCTATGTTACCTAAAAATCGCATGTGTACTTCTTATATATTATAAGTTTGGGTGCAAAGTTAGTAATTTCTCCCCACAATCCCCCACATTTCTCCACTTTTTTTAGTGAATATTTTTTAAAATACAGTCTGAAGTTGATTTTTTCCGTGAAAAGTTTAAATATTATCAAAGTTTTTTCTATCTTTGCAAACTGTTAGGTATGCTCGTGAGAGATGAAACAAATTACAGAGAAAACAATTGATATTGATAGCATTTTGAAAGGCAAGATGGGTGCGAAGGCCAAATGGGTGCCGCGCCCGTTGGTTTCGTGGCTGAAGCGGATAGCTCATCAGGACCAGGTAAACGCGTTCCTGTGGGAGTCGCGCGACAAGGTAGGCACCGAATGGTTGGAGGAATGCGTCAGGTATCTGCAGATGACACTCAAGGTGGAGGGGAGGGAGAACCTGCCTGCCAAGGATGACGGTCGTTTGTACACGATAGTCTCCAACCATCCGTTGGGTGGGGCTGACGGAGTGGCTCTTGGAGCCATCATCGGCCGTCATTTCGACTCTCGCTTCCGCTACCTGGTCAATGACCTGCTGATGAACCTGCCTGGTTTGGCACCTCTCTGCATCCCCATCAACAAGACGGGAAAGCAGAGCCGTAACTTCCCGGCGATGGTGAAGGCTGGCTTTGAGAGCGACAACCACATGCTGATGTATCCCGCTGGTATCTGTTCTCGGCGACAGAGTGACGGTAGCATCCGGGACATCCCCTGGTCGAAGACGTTTATTCAGAAGAGTGTGGAATACCAGCGCGATGTGGTGCCTATCCATTTCAGCGGACAGAACTCCTCGTTCTTCTATCGTCTGGCCAACTTTAGCGACAAGCATCTGAAGTTTAATCTGGCTATGCTCTTCCTGGTCGACGAGATGTATAAGAATGTGGGCAAGTCCTTTGAGGTAAAGATTGGCAAGCCCATTCCCTGGCAGACCTTTGACAAGAGCAAGACCCCACAGCAGTGGGCTCAATATGTAGAAGATATTGTTTACTCCCTATAACCCTAAAACCTCGACAGAACAATGGAACAACCAATTATCGAACCCATCAGCAAGGAAGTGCTCAAGAGTGAACTGACGCCCGACAAGCAGTTGCGTCTGACCAACAAGAGCAATAATGAGATCTACATCATCACGGCGCACAATGCTCCTAACGTGATGCGGGAGATTGGCCGACTGCGTGAAGTGGCTTTCCGTGAAGCTGGTGGTGGAACCGGTAAGGAAGTGGATATTGACGAGTTCGACATCTGCGACAACTG
>JAFUAK010000013.1 GCA_017460765.1 Prevotella sp.
AATTATTTTGTATTGTCTGCAAAAACATGTATCTTTGCACCAAAATATATGAACAACAACATTCAACAAGAAGTCCATTGGAGTGAAAATGTGATACTCGTCGATGCGGATTATGTCGATAAGGTCGCATTCAACCTCATTGTGAACTTCGAGCGGATGCTGGGAAGGCCTGTCCCTCAGGCTGACATGCCCCACTGGATCGACTGCGTGGCACTCGATGGCGGACTCAGACAAGGGGACAACCAAACACAAGTGGTACTAATCCACACCAAGAACAGACAGCGGCTCGACAACTTCATGCCAGGCAACTTTGCAGCCGACCTCACGGACAAGGCCTTTAAGGACCATTTAGGCGAGTTCGTCTTCAATGCCTATTCTGCGGAAGAAGACCTGGTCAGCCATGCCGACTTTTTTGCAGACGCCCTGCAACTTGTTGTGGAGCAGAAGGAAGTCAGGAGAATCATAGTCATTCCCAATGCCGAAGACGACTATATATATAATAAGGTACGCACGACGCTGAACAAGGTCGGCGATGAAGAGAAACGGATCACCGTCCTCACTATGCAGCCCATGCCTGGGGGCAATTTCCGTCAGGAAATCCTAGGCTACTCGCTGATGGCAGCCCTCGGCATCAGTGCAGATGAGATTAACAGTAAATCGTAAATAGAATCTATGAGTAAAGTATTGATGATTGGCGCCGGAGGCGTCGCTACGGTAGCGGCATTCAAGATCGCGCAGAATGCCGACGTGTTTACCGACTTTATGATCGCTAGCCGCCGTAAGGCCAAGTGCGACAAGATTGTGGACGATATCCACAAGGCTGGCTACAAGATGGATATCAAGACGGCTCAGGTGGATGCCGACGACGTGGAGCAGTTGAAGGCGCTTTTCAACGACTTCAAGCCCGAACTGGTCATCAACCTCGCCCTGCCCTATCAGGACCTGACGATTATGGATGCCTGTCTGGCCTGTGGTTGCAACTACCTCGACACAGCCAACTATGAGCCCAAGGACGAAGCACACTTCGAATACTCCTGGCAGTGGGCCTATAAGGACCGCTTCGAGCAGGCTGGTCTGACTGCCATCCTCGGCTGCGGCTTCGACCCAGGCGTGAGCGGTGTCTATACAGCCTATGTCGCCAAGCACCACTTCGACGAGATCCACTATCTCGACATCGTGGACTGTAATGCCGGCGACCATCACCACGCCTTCGCCACGAACTTCAATCCGGAGATCAATATCCGCGAGATTACCCAAAAAGGCCTCTACTATAAGGACGGACAGTGGATCGAGACGGAACCGCTGGAGATCCACAAGCCCCTCACCTACCCCAACATCGGCCCGCGTGAGTCGTATCTGCTGCACCACGAGGAACTGGAGAGTTTGGTGAAGAACTATCCCACCATCAAGCAGGGCCGTTTCTGGATGACCTTCGGCGAGCAGTATCTGAAGCACCTCGACGTGATCCAGAACATCGGCATGAGCCGTATTGATGAAATCGAATACGAGGCTCCGCTGGCTGACGGTACAGGTACGGCAAAGGTCAAGATTGTACCTCTGCAGTTCCTGAAGGCCGTGCTGCCCAATCCTCAGGATCTGGGCGAGAACTACGAAGGCGAGACCTCCATCGGCTGCCGTATCCGTGGTATCAAGGACGGCAAGGAGCACACTTATTACGTCTACAATAACTGCAAGCATCAGGAAGCCTATAAGGAGACTGGCATGCAGGGTGTGAGTTATACCACTGGCGTACCTGCCATGATCGGCGCCATGATGTTCGTCAAAGGGCTTTGGAAGAAGCCGGGCGTATGGAACGTGGAAGACTTCGATCCCGATCCGTTTATGGAACAACTGAACAAGCAAGGACTCCCCTGGCACGAAGTGTTCGACGGGGATCTTGAATTATAATTATTAACTCTTAAATTTCTAAAATCTATGGCAAAGAAAGAAGAAACTGCGGAGCAACTGACCCCGCAACAGGAGAAGATGAAGGCGCTTCAGGCCGCCATGTCGAAAATCGAAAAAGACTTCGGTAAGGGAAGTATCATGAAACTGGGCGACGAGCAGATTGAGAACGTCGACGTCATCCCTACGGGAAGTATCAGCCTGAATGCTGCGCTTGGCGTAGGCGGCTACCCCAAGGGACGCATCATCGAAATCTATGGACCGGAGTCGTCTGGTAAGACCACACTGGCCATCCATGCCATCGCCGAAGCCCAGAAGACTGGAGGCATCGCCGCATTTATCGACGCAGAACATGCTTTCGACCGCTTCTATGCAGCAAAACTGGGTGTAGACGTGGACAACCTCTATATCTCCCAGCCTGACAACGGTGAGCAGGCCCTGGAGATTGCCGACCAGTTGATCCGCTCCAGCGCCATCGATATCATCGTCGTTGACTCCGTGGCAGCCCTGACGCCCAAGAAGGAGATCGAGGGTGACATGGGCGACTCTGCCGTCGGACTGCAGGCCCGCCTGATGAGCCAGGCCCTGCGCAAACTCACGGCCACCATCTCAAAAACCAACACCACCTGCATCTTTATCAACCAGTTGCGTGAGAAGATCGGCGTGATGTTCGGCAACCCTGAGACCACGACGGGTGGTAATGCCTTGAAGTTCTATGCTTCCGTACGTCTTGACATTCGCAAAGTGACGACGCTGAAGGATGGTGATACCCCCATCGGCAACCAGGTGCGCGTGAAGATTGTGAAGAACAAGGTGGCTCCCCCCTTCCGCAAGGCTGAGTTTGAGATCACCTTCGGTGAAGGCATCTCTAAGGTCGGCGAGATTGTGGACCTCGGCGTAGAACTCGATATCATCAAGAAGAGCGGTTCCTGGTTCTCCTACGGAGAATCGAAACTGGCTCAGGGCAGGGATGCGACGAAACAACTGCTGCTCGACAATCCTGAACTGTGCGAGGAACTGGAGGCCAAGATCATGGAGGCCCTTGCCTCGAAAGCCTGAAAAAAGAAATCCCAGCCAGTTGGCTGGGATTTTCTTTGATATCGTATGGTTTATAGCGGTGTGCCTTTGCCGTTCTTCCAACTGCTGCTACCCTTGGAAGTTGTACGCCTGCCGCCACCCTTACGCGTCGTCGGCGTGCTGTTGCGCTTCGGAGCATCCTTGGTACTGGTCTTTGATACCACGCCATTTCCGTCGAACTCCACCAGAAGCAACTTATTGTTCGAGCGGTTGAATATCCAGGTATAGAAGCCGTTCTGGCCGTGCTCCACCTTGTCGGGCTCACCGGCAGCCATCATCACCTCATCCTCCGAGAAGCCGATACCCACGTGTCCAGCACGCATCATGGCACGGCTACCTTCCGATGTCTGGATCTTCTTGCCAGGACCAGGAGCGAAGATGTATCCGAAATAGTCATCCTGATTCTCCGCACGATGCTCGTCGAGCACGAAGTCACCATAGAAATAGGTTCCCAGTGTCGTGTTCTTCAGTTTCAGCGTGAACTTGTCGTCGTTCTTATGCGGGTTCATAGCCTCGATCTGATACTCCATCATACGGGGGATGGCCTGCATTTTCTTCGTGGTCTCGTTCAGCAACTTGGTTCTGAACTTCGTGTGGATGATCTTGCCGATATAGGTCTTGTAGTTATAACTGTTGATGGCGAAGATGTCGTCCACCATCTCGAAGGAATTGCCGAAGAGATACTTGGCCTCATCCATGATGAACTCGTCGTCGCGCATGCCGCAGTTGGTCTTCGAGATGGCCACGTTCTGATAGAACTCGTTGCCGTCCTTATCCTCTACAATGATCTTCACAGGGAAACTGCGTGTACCAACGCCCACCTTTGTGACCTTCACTTCCATGTCCTTGTCGACAATTACATCCTGATAGCCGTCACCGTCGTACTCCGTGTCGATCCGAAAGAACTGGGTCTTGGTGTAGAGTGTCTTGCCCATCAGTTTCTCGCGGGCGATATCCACGTCACCGAGATAGGCCAGCGTCGGCACACCCGTCTTGCTGTAGCAGTAGTCGTCGAACGAGCCGCTGGGAATCTCGTAGTAATAACTCCGGCCGTTGTCCTGACAGTAGAAGTCGATGCGCGAATGACCGTCGGAACTCTCATGATGCCCTTTATAGATCATGATCTTGTATTTCAGCGGCATGCTGCTCACGTCCTTGCCTGTGGCTGCGTCAGTGAAAGTCTTCACCACGAGGTCATACTTCTCAGGCAGCACCATGAACTTCATGCCCTCCTGCCAGTCGCAGAGGCTGTAGAACTTGAAATTCTGGCTGATGAAGTCTGTTGCAGTTTCCTCCTGAGCAGCATCTCCAAGTTCATTCATGATACCACCCTGTGCACTCTTCTTGGCCCCGCTGGTCTTCACGATATAGGGATTCTCCTGAGCCGAGGCGGTCAGGAAGAGCAGCGCTGCGCAGGCCGTTAAAAAAGTCTTCTTCATAACTACAGATCGTTTTATTTTATAGAATTCTGAGTGCAAAGATAGCATAAATCAGCCGAACCACCAAATTATTTGTGCCAAAATGACGTGACTAAAAACATTTTTCTTCAAAAAAGACATTTTGGCACATGCTTTGCAATTGTTTTTGTGACAATTTGAGTATAAACAATAAAAAATATAAGAATTATGGGAAAGATTATTGGAATTGACTTAGGAACAACGAACAGTTGCGTTGCCGTTTTCGAGGGTAACGAGCCTGTAGTGATTGCTAACAGCGAAGGCAAGCGCACAACGCCTTCTGTAGTAGGTTTTGTAGACAACGGTGAGCGTAAGATCGGTGACCCTGCCAAGCGTCAGGCCATCACCAACCCGAAGAACACCGTCTACTCTATCAAGCGTTTCATGGGTGAGAACTGGCAGCAGACGGAGAAAGAGATTTCTCGCGTACCTTATTCTGTTGTCAACGAGGGTGGCTATCCCCGTGTCGATATCAACGGCCGTAAGTACACCCCGCAGGAGATCTCCGCTATGGTGCTGCAGAAGATGAAGAAGACCGCAGAGGACTACCTCGGCGAGGAAGTGAAGGAGGCCGTCATCACAGTGCCTGCCTACTTCTCCGACTCACAGCGTCAGGCCACGAAGGAGGCCGGACAGATTGCCGGCCTCGAGGTGAAGCGAATCGTCAACGAGCCGACGGCTGCCGCTTTGGCATACGGTGTCGACAAGGCCAACAAGGATATGAAGATTGCCGTGTTCGACCTCGGTGGTGGTACGTTCGATATCTCCATTCTGGAGTTCGGCGGCGGCGTGTTCGAGGTGCTCTCTACCAACGGTGATACCCACCTGGGTGGTGACGACTTCGACCAGGTGATCATCGACTGGCTGGTACAGGAGTTCAAGAACGACGAGGGTGCCGACCTGAAGAGCGACCCGATGGCTATGCAGCGTCTGAAGGAGGCTGCCGAGAAGGCCAAGATCGAACTGTCATCTTCGACCTCTACGGAGATCAACCTGCCGTACATCATGCCTGTAGCAGGTGTGCCAAAGCACCTGGTGAAGACACTGACACGTGCCAAGTTCGAACAACTGGCTCATGAACTGATTCAGGCATGTCTGGCTCCCTGCCAGAAGGCCATCGCTGATGCCCACCTGACCACAGCCGACATCGACGAGGTCATCCTCGTAGGTGGTTCAAGCCGTATCCCCGCCGTGCAGACGCTGGTGAAGAACTATTTCGGCAAGGAGCCCAGCAAGGGTGTGAACCCTGACGAGGTGGTTGCCGTTGGTGCTGCTATCCAGGGTGCCATCCTGAATAAGGAAGGCGGCGTGGGCGACATCGTACTGCTCGACGTGACCCCGCTGACACTGGGTATTGAGACTATGGGCGGTGTGATGACCAAACTGATCGAGGCCAACACGACCATCCCCTGCAAGAAGAGCGAGGTGTTCTCTACCGCTGCTGACAATCAGACAGAGGTGACCATCCACGTGCTCCAGGGTGAGCGCCCGATGGCTGTCCAGAACAAGAGTATCGGACAGTTCAATCTGACTGGTATCGCACCCGCCCGTCGTGGTATTCCTCAGATTGAGGTGACCTTCGACATCGACGCCAACGGTATCCTGAAGGTGAGTGCCAAGGATAAGGCTACCGGCAAGGAGCAGGCCATCCGCATCGAGGCTTCGTCCGGTCTGTCTCAGGACGAGATCAACCGCATGAAGGCCGAGGCTGAGCAGAATGCCGAAAACGATAAGAAGGAGCGCGAGCGCGTCGACAAGTTGAATCAGGCTGACTCAATGATCTTCCAGACAGAGAATCAGTTGAACGAGATTGGCGACAAGATCCCCGCCCAGCACAAGCCCGCCATCGAGCAGGCCCTCCAGCAGTTGAAGGATGCCCACAAGGCTGGCGACGTTGCCGCCATCGATACAGCCATCGCAGCCCTCAACGCTGCTTGGCAGACTGCTTCACAGCAGATGTATCAGCAGAGCGGTGCAGCCGGTCAGCCCGGCGGTGACACCTACCAGGGTGGTCAGCAGGCCGGCGGCCAGCAGGCTCAGGGCGGCTCGGATGAGACCATCCAAGACGCCGACTTCGAGGAGGTGAAGTAAGTTTGATAAGCAAATAACAAGCAATTATAGAAATCCCGTATAACTCAAGTAGTTATGCGGGATTTTGCTTTTAGTTAAACTTTGTATATTTGGCTCTGATTTCGGATTTTTATCGTAAATTTGCACCAAATCGTTCACGCGACACATTGGTCGGTGAAG
>JAFUAK010000111.1 GCA_017460765.1 Prevotella sp.
AATAAGGAAGGTAATGGCAAAGAAAGAGGGCAAGGAACTCACCCCGATGATGAAGCAGTTCTTCGATCTGAAGGCGAAACATCCTGACGCAGTGATGCTGTTCAGGTGCGGCGACTTCTATGAGACCTATTGCGAAGATGCCATTACTGCCGCGAAGATCCTGGGCATCACCCTCACCCACCGTAACAACGGATACAACAAGGGTGACGAGATGGCGGGCTTCCCCCATCACGCCCTCGACACTTATCTGCCGAAACTCATCCGAGCAGGCAAGCGCGTGGCCATTTGCGACCAACTCGAGGATCCCAAACTGACGAAGAAACTCGTGAAGCGAGGCATTACGGAACTGGTGACGCCTGGTGTGGCCCTGAGCGACAACGTGCTGAACTACAAAGAGAACAACTTTCTGGCCGCTGTGCATTTTGGCAAGTCGGCCTACGGTGTGGCCTTCCTCGATATCTCTACGGGCGAGTTCCTGACAGGTGAAGGTACGCAGGACTACGTGGAGAAACTGTTGGGCAATTTCTCACCCAAGGAGATTCTCTACAATCGCGACAAGCGTCAGGACTTCGAGCGCCTCTTCGGCAACAGATATTTCACGTTCCAACTCGACGACTGGGTGTTTACGGATCAGACGGCGAAGCAAAAACTCCTGCGCCACTTCAACGTGAAGAACCTGAAGGGTTTCGGCGTGGATCATCTGCATAACGGCGTCATCGCCGCAGGGGCTATCCTGCAGTATCTCGAACAGACGCAGCACACCCAGATTGGCCATATCACCAGCATCTCGCGCATCGAAGAGGATAAGTTCGTGAGACTCGACAAGTTCACAATCCGCAGTCTGGAACTGGTGCATCCGATGCAGGAAGACGGCAAATCCTTGCTCGACGTGATCGACAAGACGGTAAGCCCGATGGGAGGGCGCTTGCTGAGGCGCTGGCTGGTGTTCCCGCTGAAGGACGAGAAGCCCATCAACGAGCGTCTCGACGTGGTGGAATACTACTATCGCGAGCCCGAATTCCGCGAGTGTCTCGACGACCAGTTGCACAAGATTGGCGACCTGGAGCGTATCATCTCAAAGGTGGCTGTGGGCAGGGTGTCGCCGCGCGAAGTGGTGCAGTTGAAGGTGGCCCTGCAGGCCATCCAGCCCATCAAGACGGCCTGTCTCTATGCGAAGAATGAGGCACTGAATCGGGTAGGGGAACAACTGAACCTCTGCGAGAGTCTGCGCGACAGGATTGAGAAGGAGATACAGAACGATCCGCCACAGTTGGTTGCCAAAGGCGGCGTGATCAAAGACGGTGTAAATGCTGAATTGGATGAATTGCGTAGCATCGCCTATAGCGGCAAGGACTATCTGCTGAAGATTCAGGAGCGCGAAGCCCAGCAGACGGGTATCTCGAGCCTGAAGATCGGCTATAACAACGTGTTTGGCTACTATCTCGAGGTGCGCAATACCTATAAGAATCTGGTGCCGCCAGAGTGGGTGCGCAAGCAGACGCTGGCTCAGGCAGAGCGATACATCACCCAGGAACTGAAGGAGTACGAAGAGAAGATCCTTGGCGCTGAAGACAAGATTCTAAGTCTCGAAGCCAAGTTGTTCAATGACTTGGTGCTGGGCATGCAGGAGTTTATCCCCCAGATCCAGATCAATGCCAATATCATCGCCCGCCTCGACTGTCTGTTGAGTTTTGCAAAGGCAGCGGAGGAGAACAAGTATATCCGTCCTGTGATCGATTCTTCAGAGGTCATCGACATCAAGCAGGGCCGCCATCCTGTCATCGAGATGGAACTGCCTCTTGGTGAGAGATACGTGCCCAATGACATTCTGCTTGACAACGAGCGCCAGCAGATCATCATCATCACGGGTCCGAATATGGCTGGTAAATCGGCGCTGCTGCGTCAAACGGCGCTCATCGTGCTGCTGGCCCAGATTGGTTGTTTCGTGCCCGCAGAAGCCGCGAGAATCGGTCTGGTGGATAAAATCTTCACCCGTGTGGGCGCTTCGGATAACATTTCCTTGGGCGAATCGACCTTTATGGTGGAGATGACGGAGGCTTCGAACATCCTCAATAATGTGTCTTCACGCTCGCTGGTGCTCTTCGACGAGTTGGGCCGAGGTACCAGTACCTACGACGGTATCTCGATCGCCTGGGCCATTGTGGAGTATCTGCACGAGAATGCCAAGGGACATCCAAGAACGCTCTTCGCCACCCACTATCACGAACTGAACGAGATGGAGAAGAACTTCCCGCGCATCAAGAACTACAATGTCTCTGTGAAGGAGGTGGATGGTAAGGTAATCTTCCTGCGCAAACTCGAAAAGGGTGGGAGCGAGCACTCCTTTGGTATCCATGTGGCGGAGATTGCTGGTATGCCTCGAAGCATTGTGAAGCGCGCCAACGTGATTCTGAAGCAACTGGAGGCCGAAAATGCCTCTGTAGGCACCGTTGGCAAGCCCACAGCGGAGATCGCCGCCTCACGCGAAGGCATGCAACTCTCGTTCTTCCAACTCGACGATCCCGTCCTCTGTCAGGTACGCGATGAGATTCTCGGCCTCGACGTGAACAACCTTACACCCCTCGAAGCCCTGAACAAACTCAACGATATCAAAAAAATCGTCTCAGGAAAGTGAGACGATTTCTTTTTATGCTGTTTTCTTTGCTCTTATCATACACCAGACGCCGAGGATGATAAAGGGGATAGAGAGGATCTGGCCCATGTCAAGCGGGAGAGAGGCCTCGAAGGCTTCCTGGATCTCCTTGGTGTATTCGATGAAGAAGCGGAAGGTGAAGATATACGTCAGGCAGAAGCCGAAATACCAGCCTGTGCCGATCTTCTCAGGCATCTTCTTGTGCAGATACCACATGATACCAAACAGGATGGCGTAGGCGATGGCCTCATAGAGTTGTCCTGGGTGGCGAGGCATCATATCAACCTTCTCAAAAATGAAGGCCCAGGGCACGTCTGTAATCTTGCCGATAATCTCACTATTCATCAGGTTGCCGAGGCGGATAAAGCAGGCGGTGGTTCCTGTGGCAATAGCGATATTGTCGAGTACCGTCCAGATGCTTAGTTTCGTCTTGCGGACATAGAGCCAGAGGGCAATCATCAGACCCAGCGTACCACCATGTGAGGCCAGACCAGCATAGCCTGTCAGGAAGAAGCCGAACGTCTCGCCCAGCCAACTGCCGTCATTGCCTATACGGAACGGC
>JAFUAK010000112.1 GCA_017460765.1 Prevotella sp.
AGAAACGAAGGAGGACTAAGCCATGAAGAAGTTCATTATTTGTGCATTGTGCATTGTGCATTTTGCATTGGCAGATGCCCAGCCGAAGCAGTGGAGCCTGCGCGAGTGCGAGGACTACGCCGTGGCGCACAACATCACCATCAAGCAGCAGGAGAACCAGTGCCGCCAGCAGGAACTGCAACTCTCCACGGCCAGGAACTCCCGACTGCCGGACCTCAGCGCCAGCATGGGGCAGAACTTCTCCTTCGGACGCGGTCTGACGGCTGAGAATACCTATTCGAACACGAACACCTCGTCGACCTCGTTCTCCCTGGGCACGAGCGTGCCCCTCTTCACGGGCTTCCAGATACCGAACCAGATCAAGTTGAGCCAGTTGAACCTGGAGGCCGTGACCGCCGACCTGGAGAAGGCGAAGAACGATATCCGCATGCAGGTAGCACAGGCCTACGTGCAGATCCTCTACGACATGGAGATGGCCGACGTGGCCCATCGCCAGATAGAGATCGACTCGATGCAGGTGGCCCGTCTCGATGCCTTCGTCAAGAACGGCAAGGCCTCCGAGGCAGAACTCTCGCAGCAGAAGGCTACCCTGGCCAACAGCCATCTGACGGCGACGCAGGCTGACAATAACTACCGCCTCTCCCTGCTGACGCTCTCGCAACTGCTCGAACTGCCCACGGCCGACGGCTTCGCCATCGTTCGCCCGGATCAGGAAACCCTGGATCATCTAGAGAGCCTAGGATCTCTCGTGTCCCCCGACCTGATCTATGCCGAGGCGCTGGGCGTGAAGCCGGAGATCCTCTCCCAGGAACTGCGCCTGAAGGGCACGGAGCACAGCATCAAGATCGCACAGGCCGCCAACTATCCCACGCTCTCGCTGAGCGGCGGGCTCGGCAGCAACTACTATACGACCTCGGGCTTCGATTCCGATGCTTTCGGCAAGCAACTCAAGAACAACTTCAGCCAGTATATCGGCCTGAACCTGAATATCCCCATCTTCAACCGCTTCCAGACGCGCAACAATATCCGCAGCGCCCGCATCGACCAGGAGACGCAGCAACTGCAACTCGACAATGCGAAGAAGACGCTCTATAAGGAGATTCAGCAGGTGTACCTGAATGCGCAGAACGCCCAGTCGAAGATGAGTGCCTCCGAGGAGGCCGTGCAGAGTTCGAAAGATGCCTTCACGCTGATGCAGGCGAAGTACGAGAACGGCAAGGCGAACATCACCGAGTTCAACGAGGCGAAGAACAACTACCTGAAGTCGGAGTCGGACCTGGTGCAGGCTCGCTACGAGCATCTCTACCAGCGTGCCCTGCTCGAATTCTACCGGGGTCGGGAACTGGACTTCTGATACGTGGCACTTATCCGACAATAAGGGTCCCTTATCGCGCGATAAGGGACCCTTATTGTCAAATAACCCTGGGTTATTTCATAACCTTCTTCCCTTGCTTGATGAAGACTCCCTTCGTCGTGGGCGCGCCCTCGAGTTTCCGGCCTCCGAGGCTGTACCACGCTGCGTCTTCCGTCTTGTCGCTGCCGACAGCCTGAATCCCTGTTCCGCCGTCGTTGAAGTTCTTCAGTTCGTAGAGGGCGGGCAGGGCGCGGCCCGTCTCGTTGTCGAAGAGTCCTGCGTTGTACCAGCCTTCTGCCAACGAACCAGTGCAGCCCTTGGCATTGGCTTCGGCATACCACCAGGAGAGACCGTTCACCTGCGGGTGCTTTTGGAGTGTGGTAATCAGGTCTTCTGTGTACTTCTTCTGTCCCTCATGGCTATAGGGGTAGGTCTTGGTATAGTCATAGGTGCTTCCACTCACTTCCCACTTAGAGGGATAGCCCGTCTCCACAAGTTGTATCTGTTTACTTGGGAAGTTGCTCTCCAACAGTGAGAGTCCTTTGTCGAGGTTCCCTAATGGTCCCTTGAAATAAGGATAGTAGGAGACTCCGATGATGTCGTAGTCAATTCCGTACTGTTCGATGTGTTTGAAGAAGGCCACGTCGAGGGTGGGGTTGTTGGCGCACTGCTCCGTGTGGATGATGATCTTGGCCTCGGGGCAAGTCTCGCGGCAGGCCTGCCCTGCTGATTTCAGCATCTCAGCCAGATTGTCCCAGTGGTAGTCCTCATAGTCTGTCCATGCGGCATTAGGCTTCAATCTGCCACCCAACTGTTCCCATTCCTCATATTTCCCGTCGTTGACAAATCCCCAGAGCATGCCGAAGGATATTTCGTTGCCTGTCTGTATGAGGTCTGGCGTAGCACCTGCAGCCACCAGTTCCTCCAGCGTTTCTTTGGTGTAGTCGTAGACCGTCTGCTGGGGATACCAACTCCAGATGGCCCAAGACTTCGGACAATACTGCTTGCCGGGATCAGCCCATGTGTCGCTGTAGTGGAAATCGAGCATGAAGTACAGACCTGCATCCTTGATGCGTTTGCCGAGGGCTTTCACGTAGTCCAGGTCCTGGCAGACGTTCTTGTCTGTATCCTCTGAGGGATCTACGAACAGGCGTACGCGCATCGTATTCCATCCCTGCTCCTTCAGGAATGCCAATACGTCGCCAATGCTATTGCCGTCCTTGTCGAGATAGGTGGCACCTTGTTCTTCGTACTTCGTCAGGACAGAAATATCTCCGCCGACAAACTGCTGTGCCTGCATCGTGCTGATGCCAAGCAGCAAGGCTAATACCATAAAGATTCTTAACTGTTTCATGCTTGATAGTAATTTTTCAGTCTGCAAAGATACTCGTTTTCGGCCATCTTTCCAAGAAATCGGCACTTTTTTTGCAAAATGTTTGCTGGTTACGCCGAAAAGTTGTACTTTTGCAGACACAGTTTATGATTAGGTTAATCAGGCATCATCTTTACCTTGTCCTTACAGCATTGTTGTTGGTGGCATTCACGGGTATAGCCTCCGCTGAGAAGCAAGTCGCAGACTTGACAGGGGAGGACAGGGAGATGTACGACAAGTTCCGCTATCTCTTTACCAGTGGCACGCCAGAGGAGTTCTATCCCTATGCCCTCGAATACGAGAAGAGCCTGCGAGACAAGAAGTACATGATGCTGTATTATAAACTGAAGAACAACGAGGGCTTCTTCGCCCTGCGCCACAACCAACTCTACAAGGCCGTACAGTTTGCCGAAGAACTAGACAAGGAGGTGAGAAGCACCGGCGCCAAGGAGTATTTCTATCTGGCGACTGGCTTGTATGGCGATATCTACAATACCAGTCACGATGCGAATAAGGCTGAGTCCTTTTTCATGCAGGCCCTTGAAGAGGTGGGCGAATCAGACCCCAAGTTCAATATGCGCATCTATATGAACCTCGCGGAGATGCACAGCCTGCGTAATCCGAAGAAAGCGCTGGACTGGGTAGACAAGGCGATAGCGATGGCTCAGGAGACCAAGAATATCGATTACCTTTCGATGTCGCTGGGCATGAAGGCCTATGTGCTGTTCCTGATGGGCGACGGTCCGCAGTTCTATCGTCTCTATGATGAGTATGTCAGCCTGCGCAGCATGGACGACCATGAATTCAACCATCGGTATGATAATATCATGGAGGCTGCCAAACTGGCTTTCGACCGTGACTATCCCCAGGCCATTAACAAGATATATCAGGGTAATCTCGCAGTCGACAGTTCTCTGTGCCTGTTGCAGATCTATACCATGTCCAGGGATATAGAGAATGCCTTGGCTGCCATCAAGAACCGCACAGTGGAACTGGACTCAGTCTATAGTCTGATGCAGGATGCCAACTTCAACCAGTTGGCAGCAGAGACCACATTGATGCGTTCCCGTGAAGAAGCATCGTCGAACAAGCGTCTGGCCAAGCAACTCATCAACTGGCTCATTGGCATGACCATTGTATTCCTCTTTATCTATATCATGGGCCGCCGTCGGCTGATGAAGCAGATATGGCATCGTAGTCAGGAACTGAAGTCGGCCCTGAGCCGTGCAGAGGAGTCAGACCGCATGAAGTCTGCCTTCATCCAGAACATGAGCCACGAGATCCGTACGCCCCTGAATGCCGTAGCAGGTTTCTCAGAGTTGCTCTGCAGTCAGGATTACGAATTGTCGGCAGAAGAGAAGAAGGACATGAAGCAGCGCGTCTCCAGTAATGTCGACTTGATTACGTCGATTGTCAATGAACTGCTTGAGATGTCGCAGAGTGAGAGCGAGAACCAGATGACGGTCGTTGAGAAGTCCGATGTGAAGGTAAACGACTTGTGTCGTTCTGTGCTGGTAGCAATGAAGAGCAAGGGTAAGTCTTTCGTAGAACTGCGCTTCTATACAAACGTGGACGACAACTTCACCATCCACTCCAGTTCCTATCGTCTTAGGAGTGCGCTGAACCATCTTATCGACAATGCCCAGAAGTTCACGGACATGGGGCACATTGACCTGCGCTTCGAGCAGAAAGGTAGTGAGGTCGTGTTCAGCGTCTCGGATACGGGTGTCGGTATTCCTGAGAAAGACCGTGAGCGCATCTTTGAGAACTTTGCCAAGGTGAACGATTTCAAAGAGGGCATCGGACTGGGACTTCCCATCTGCCGCCGGTTGGTGACTTCGCTGGGCGGAAAGGTGGACCTGGATCCCGATTATGGGCCAGGCAGTCGGTTTGTCATCACCATTCCTGTATAAACAAGAGATCCCCGCCGAAGCGGGGATCTCTTATTTCTTATGTCTGTTGGCGCGCTGTTCGCGATACTTGGCCTTCTGGCGTGCAGAACCGCTGCCGTGAGCACCGGTGATATACTGTTTCTTCTTGGCTTTGGTCTTCACCTTGCCGTCATCCTTTGGCTTGTCACCTCCACGTCCGAAGTTGATGCCGTTCTCAAGGATATGCTGAAAATCGTCCATATTAATGATGGAAAAGGCGAACGCCCGTGAAGGCCATCGCAATGCCGTATTTGTCGCAAGTCATAATCACATGGTCATCGCGCACCGAGCCGCCGGCCTGGGCGATGAACTCCACGCCGCTCTTGTGGGCGCGCTCAATATTGTCGCCGAAGGGGAAGAAGGCGTCGCTGCCGAGAGCCACCTTCGTGTTCTGGGCAATCCACGCTTTCTTTTCCTCCATCGTCAGCACTTCGGGCTGCGTCTTGAAGAACTGCTGCCAGGCTCCGTCGCGCAGCACGTCGTCGTGCTCGTCTTCGGAGATATACACATCAATGGTGTTGTCGCGGTCAGCACGGCGGATACCGTCCACGAAGGGCAGGTTCATTACCTTCGGATGCTGGCGCAGCCACCAGATGTCGGCCTTGTTGCCAGCCAGGCGGGTGCAGTGGATGCGGCTCTGCTGGCCGGCTCCAATGCCGATGGCCTGACCGTCCTTCACATAGCAGACGGAGTTCGACTGGGTGTACTTCAGTGTGATGAGGGCAATGATCAGGTCGCGCTTGGCCTCAGGGGTGAATGTTTTGTTCTGCGTGGGGATGTTCTCGAAGAGGGTATCGTCGTCGAGACGGATATCGTTGCGGCCCTGCTCAAAAGTGACACCGAACACCTGCTTGCGCTCGATGGGCTCGGGCTGGTAGGCGGGGTCGATCTTGATGACATTATAGGTGCCCTTGCGCTTGTCCTTCAGGATCTCGATAGCCTCAGGGGTGTAGTCGGGAGCAATCACGCCGTCGCTCACCTCGCGCTTCAGAATCTTGGCTGTCGTAGCGTCACACGTGTCGCTAAGGGCCACGAAGTCACCGTAACTCGACATGCGGTCGGCACCGCGGGCACGGGCGTAGGCACAGGCGATGGGACTTTCGTCAAGACCTTCGATATCGTCTACGAAGTAGATCTTCTTCAGCGTGTCGCTCAGAGGAAGGCCCACGGCGGCACCGGCTGGCGAGACATGCTTGAACGAGGCTGCGGCAGGCAGACCCGTAGCGGCCTTCAGTTCCCTGACGAGTTGCCAGGCGTTGAAGGCATCGAGGAAGTTGATGTAGCCGGGACGGCCGTTGATCACTTCGATGGGTAACTCGCCCTCCGTCATGAAGATGCGGGAGGGCTTCTGGTTCGGATTACATCCGTACTTGAGTGCTAATTCTTTCATTTGAATGATGATATTTTGTTATTTGGCTGCAAAATTACAAAAAATATTTGTAACTTTGCACCAAAGTTAAGAAGAATATGGAAAAGAAACGTGCAGCCCTCAAGAAACTGCTGGAGGCAGTGGAGAAGGAAATACTCCGTAAACCAGACAGGAAGGCCCTCGACCGGCTCTCGCTCTTCGTAGGCTTTCAGGACTGGGACTCCTTCCAGGATGCGCTTCACGGCGATGCCAGTGCCGACGAGAACTATAAATAAAAAAGAGGCTCACCTCCAAGTGAGCCTCTTTTTTATTCAGCGGTAATAGCGCGGCGCTTCTCCTTGATACGGGCTGCCTTACCTGTCAGTTTGCGCAGGTAGTACAGTTTAGCGCGACGAACCTTACCAATCTTGTTGATCTCGATGCTCTCAATGTTCGGAGACTCAATGGGGAAGATACGCTCCACACCCACGGTACCAGACATCTTACGAACAGTGAAGCGCTTCTTCTCACCGTGACCGCTAATCTTGATGACCACACCACGATAGAGCTGAATACGCTCCTTGGAACCCTCGATAATTTTGTAAGCGACAGTGATCGTGTCTCCAGCCTTGAACTTGGGGAACTCCTTGCCGGTTGCAAATGCTTCTTCAGCAACTTTAATCAGATCCATAATTCTTAATTCTTAACTCTTAATTCTTAATTGTTACTGTATCGTTCCAACGCAACATAGACGGGCAACACGTGACTTCCCTCCATCGGTTACGCCGAAAAGCGGGTGCAAAGGTACAAAAAAAAGTGAAAAGTTAAAAGTGAAAAGTGAAAAATTTGCTTAAAAAGCGCTTTTTTTGTATCTTTGTGCCGTAAATATCTGAAAATATGGTGAAAAAACAACTCTTTGTGGGCCTTTCTGCCGTGTTGATGCTCTCGGCATGCGCCCCGAAACACTACCAACTGACGGGCGTGAACCGTACGCGCATCATCGTCGACAGCCGCTATGACCAGAATCCTGACGAGGCAGCGGCCAAGTTCATCGCGCCCTTCAAACGGGTGAACGACAGTATCATGGCTCCCATTATGGGGCAGGTGGCCCACAACATGCATCCCCAGCGCCCGGAGAGCGACCTCTCCAACCTCGTGTCCGACATCCTTGTGTGGGCTGCTAAGGACTACAATGAGCAGCCTGTGCTTGGCGTCTATAATATGGGCGGTATTAGGGCTGACCTCGTCAAGGGAAATGTCACCTATGAAGACGTGCTCTCCATCGCGCCTTTCGAGAACAAGATATGCTTTGTGACACTGACCGGTGAACAACTGATGCGGCTTTTCGAGCAGATTGCCGGCAGAGGAGGCGAGGGCGTCAGTAAGGGGGCAGAACTCGTCATCACCAAGGACAACAAACTTGTATCCGCCCGCCTGCATGGGCAGGAGATTGACCCGCAGGCAAAATACCGAGTCACCACGATCAACTACCTCCTTGAGGGGAATGACGGGCTTACGGCATTCATAAGCGGATCAGACAAGGTGGCTCCCGACGATCCCAGCAACAATAGCCGCTATCTCATCATGAACTACTTCCGCGATAAGCAGGCGCGGGGGGAGGTCGTAGACGCACAAGTTGAAGGACGAATTAAAATACAATAGTTTATGAAACGCATACACCTTATTATATTTGTAGCACTGCTCACGGCAGTGCCGGCAGGGGCTAAGAAGCACAAACAACTCGTCATCCTGCACACCAACGATACCCACTCCACGATCCTGCCCATCAACGAGAATATAGACAACAAGGAACTGGCGGGTAGGGGAGGATTCCTCCGCCGTGTGAACATGGTCAAGGAACAGCGCGCCGAGCATCCCAACCTGCTGCTCATCGATTCAGGCGACTTCTCACAGGGCTCCGGCTACTACACGCTCTTCAAGGGCGAGGTGGAGATAGGCCTGATGAACCAGATGGGCTACGATGCCGCCACCATCGGTAATCACGAGTTCGATTTCGGCATGGATAATATGGCCCGCCTCTTCCGCATGGCCAATTTCCCCATCGTGTGCTCCAACTACGACTGTACGGGCACGGTGCTCGAAGACCTCGTGAAACCCTACGTCGTCGTGAAGCGCGAGGGCCTGAAGATCGGCCTCTTCGCCCTGGCTCCTCCCATGAAGGGCCTTGTCTTCGACGGCAACTGCGAGGGCATCACCTTCCTCGATCCCGCAGAGACGGCTCAGAAGTATATCGACATCCTCCGCAAACAGGAAAAGTGCGACCTCGTGATTTGCATCTCCCACCTCGGCTGGGAGGTGTCGGAATATCCCGACGAGAAGTTCCTCAGTCAGACGGAGGGTTGCGATCTCGTGCTGGGCGGGCATACCCACACCTACATGCCTACGTTGGAATATGCACCTGACAAAAACGGCAAGCAGATACCCGTCGACCAGAACGGCAAGCACGGTGTCTTCGTCGGCAAACTCGTCCTTGATTTGGAGAAATAACTATTCGAAATAGAACGTTAACACAATCATTTTGCTGTGGCCTGCGGTCACAGCATTTGTGTACATACGCATGTTAGCGTCCTTCAGTTCGTCGGCATGCCCGTGGTCAAGTGCGTCGCGCAGGCTGTAGCAGAATTTCAGTTCAGGGATTAGTTTAAAGAACGGCAGATAGAAGTCGCATCCCAGTCCCACTTCCAGAAACAGGTCCGACCGCTTCAACTGGATATACTCCTGATTCTTGCTCGTCAGGTTAATCGTCGGGTTTACGCCTGCCATCATGTAAGGGCGGTAGTTGTTCCAGCGTTCAGCCGAGAACTTCAAGTCTACAGGAAAGGAGATATATGTGTTCTTCATGTCCTGCATCTGCTCAATAGGCCTGCCTTCTGGTGTCAAGTCCGTCATGTTGCGGAAGGTCAGATGTTTCGCGCCGAAGTGCATCGAGGGCGTGAACCTTAGGTTCAGGTGCTGACCGAGCCGCATGTCAGCCAGGACACCGACACTGAACCCCGTGTTCCAGCGGTCGGCGTCGCAAAGGATTAACTTCTCCTCCGTCGTCCCGTCATCCAACGTGATGGTCTGCGGTCCCACGTTGTCCAGTTCGATATCCTGCATGTTCATGCCCACGAGGATACCGAAGTGCAGTGGGCGCAGGTCGATATACGGCTTGTGCTGTATTTTGCGCGTCTGTGCCTGACCAGACATAGCCAGCACGGTCAGCATCAGGGTGAGGATCATTTTCCTTTTCTTCATCAAAATAATAACGTAGAAATTGTGCGGATATTATGTCAAAGGTTATTTCGACAATGTATAAATTGCAAAAAAAGATACCTAATTATTGGTATTATTCGAAAAAAAGTCGTACCTTTGCGTCATCAAAAGTGAGTATTAACAGTATTAACAACTTTAATTAATAAGAATTATGGCATACGTAATTAGCGACGATTGTATTTCTTGTGGAACATGTGCAGGTGAGTGCCCCGTTGAGGCTATCTCTGAGGGTGCTGAGCACTACGTGATTGACGCAGACGCTTGCACTGAGTGCGGCACATGCGCAAGTGTTTGTCCTTCTGAGGCTATCAGCCTGCCTTAAGTTTTAAGGATATAAAAAAATAATCCCCAGCCAATCGGCTGGGGATTTTCTTTTGCCTTTATTTCAGGTTCTTGATCTCAAGAGCAGGCTTGTACTCGGGGTCGATGGCAAGAATCTTGTCTGCGAGGTCCTTGGCACCTGCTACGTTCTTGTTGATGTAAGAGTTGAACATCAGATAGTGATAGGCGGTCTTCAGCATCGTGTTCTCACCGTTGGTACGGTCTGCTTTGCCGGCCAACAGTTCAACAACCTTCTGGTAGTCGGGTTTGGCCAGACTGTTCTTCATGTTGTCGTCGAGTTTATTGTTCAGACCAGCACGCATGAAGGTTGAATAGACCTCTTGGATGGGGTACTTCTCTGCCAGTGTGCGATAGAGAGCAATAGCCTTGTTCATCATCTCCACTTTCTTAGTAGGATCGGCATCACCATACTTTGAGAAGATAGTAGCGAGACCCTCGTGATCGTCGAAACTCAGTTCAGGCTTGGCAGCGATGAACTGCTCGTAGTACTTGATGGCATTCTCAAAGTTCTTTTCCTTCAGATAAGAGTCGGATACGGTCTTCAGAATGGCGTGACGCTTGATCATCGAAGAGTCGGATACGAGTTCCAGTGCTTTGTCAAACTGCTTGTAGGCGTTCTCGTTGTCTTCCAGAGCCTGATAAATCAGGGCTGTGTAGAAGTGGTCATACTCAGAGAAGGTGGCAGAGTCGGTCTCGTTGAAGTATCTATTGATATAACTCTTGGCAGCGTCGTAGTTCTTCAACTCATAGTTTGAGAACATGGCGAGACGATTGAACACGGCATTGCGGGGGAACAGTTTGATACCAGCCTCAGAGGCACGGAGGGCATCCTCGAAGTGGCCTGTGAAGTAACTGGCACGGGCGAATTCGTTCAGGTTACCCTTGTCGAGTTTGTTGATATCGGCCTTCATGTAGTTCTCGTAAGCCTGCTTCTCGTCACCAGCCAACATATAGATGTGTGCGGTGAAGGCGTCGATGTCTTCATTAGGGCACTGGGTCTTCATCTCCTGAAGTTTCTTGGCAGCCTGGCTTGGGCTGATCTTACGGTACACCATGGCCCACTTCTTGTAGCCTTCGGGATTCTTCGGGTCGAAGTTGATAGCCTGGTTGTAGTAGCCGGCGGCCTTACCGCCATCGGTACCGTAGGCAGACTCGATATCACCTAAGAGCAGATAGGCAGGAGCGTACTGATACTTGGGCTTGCCGGCCTCGTTGGCATAGTTGGCAAACAGACGGGCACCGGCTGTATCCTTCTGCTCGAAATAGGTGCGTGCAATCTTCATGAGAGCCTCGGGGTTCTTTTTGTTCTTCTTGTACGCGGTGGTTGCTAACTTGGCTGCGTCAGGAGCCTTTGACTTGATTCCCTGAAGGGCTGCATTGAGCTCTTCTTCCTGTGCGTTTGCGGTGATGCTGAAACCTGCCAGCATAACACCCATTACTAAATATTTGATCGTTTTCATAATTCTCTTGTTTTTAAGTTAAACTTCTGTTATCTGTCTCTCGATTTTATGACGTTTGAAACCTCAAAAGGTTTAATTACTCTTTGTTTACTATGACTTGCCTGACGTTCATGTTGGCTGTCCTGGGGAGCAGGCCTGAACGCAGGATGATCATCTGTCCCTTGGGCAGTTGCACGAAGTGGGTGAAACTGGAGGGCACGCCGTTGCGCGTGTCGTTGAGAAGGGCATAGATCGTTCGGCGCAGGGGGTAGTTGCCGTTGTATAGGTAGTACTGATAGGGCTTCCAACTGTTGTATTTCTCAGCAGTTTCCATTTTGGATACGCCCATCACGGATATGTTCTTCTTAAATGTGACGTTAGTGGTGTCGCGCTTGTCGTTCAGCCAGTTCGAACCGATGATGCCCAGTGAGTTCTCGTGATTCTCGACATAGTCGATGACAGCGGCACTGGTTTTCACGGCTCCGATATTCTTAGCACTGAACTGCTGACCTCCGAGGATGGAGTCGACGCACCAACGCACGGTGCTCGACAATGGATTGTCGAATACGACGTCGATTTCGCCAAGTTTGTTTTGTGGGTAGAGTTCCTTCCACTGGGTTACCTCTCCTTTCAATACGCGTGCAAAGTCCTTGATGGTGATACACGAGTCGGGATTGGCGTTGTTGACGATGATGGCCAGGCCGTCGTACGCGATAGGTATCGCTCTTGGCAGGTACTTACGGTCTATGAGATTCTGACGCTCCTTTTCTGTGAAATCGCGGGTAGTGAAGGCCAGGAAGGTCTCCTGCTTCATCAGTTTCTTTACGGCATCCTGCTCATTGATGTAGACAGGCGTGATGGAGTCGAGCGTCTGAGTTGTGAAATAGTACAACTCTTCGTCAATGATGGGGTAGAAACTCTCATCGGCAGTCAGTATGCTGGCTGCTTTCTGATAGGCCTCCTCCTGTTCAGGATTAGGCTTGTTCCCACAGCCGGGGAACAAGCCTAATATCAGTGTTAATCCAACGAGTTTGTTGAATGTGTTCATTTCAGTAGGTTATCGATTACTGCAGCTTAAAGGTGACAGGCACGGTGTATTTCACACGTACTGCGCTACCATTCTGCTTACCAGGAATCCAGTGTGGCATGGACTTCACCACGCGCTGTGCCTCCTTATCGAGTGACGGGTCAACGCTCTTCACAACCTTCACGTCGGTGATAGAACCATCACGCTCAACAACGAAAGTCACGATGACACGACCCTGTACACCGTTCTCCTCGGCTACTACCGGATACTTGATATTCTTCGACAGATACTCAAACAGGGCAGAAGGTCCACCAGGGAACTGCGGCATTTCCTCTACGACGTCGAAGACCTTGCTTTCCTCCACCTTTGGGGGCTCGGGTTCTGCAATGACCTCCTTAGCCTTGAGCACCTCACCGCCAGTCTCGTCGTTACCTTCCACGTTGAAGGCACCGATTGCGGTGTTGGTCTGCTGGAGTTCTTCCTGAGACTTCATTTCCTGTTCTTCCTTCACTTCGTTATCCTTCTTGATTTCAGGAACAGTGAAGGCCACTGAGCTCTTAACGCGCTCGATCTCGATTTTCTCGACCTCAGGCTCGTCTTTTTTCTCAACCTTTGCTTCCTTCTTCTCTGCCAGGCTTGCAAGTTCCACATCTGCCTCGATGGCTGCATTCTGTGCTGCGATGTAGTTCTCGATAGACACCTTTGCATAGACGATGGCTGCAATGGCGATGAAAGCGGCGAACATGACGATCAGGGCCTTGAGATTACGGACACCTGTGTTCTTGCGCAATTGATAAGCTCCATAAGCCTGGTTCTTACCATCGAATACGAGGTCGACCCAGCTGTTGTCAATAAGATCTATTTTTGCCATAGTTCTTCTACATTTTAGGGATTAATCACTTAACACCTGCCTTCGCGATGAGATCCTTGTCTTCTTGGCTCATCTTGTCGACATTGTCAATGACGTACTTATCAATATTGCTAATCAACATCTCATCAAGAGCGGCCACCATGTTCTCGTAGGTAGCGGTGTTCAGAGGACGGATGATGACGGTCATCGTGGGCACCTTCTCGCCGTCGGGGAGTTCACCCTTCTTCAACTTCTTGAGGGCTTCCTGATACTGCTCGTCAGTCATCTTCGAGTTGTACTCGTTTTTCTTGGCATCAAGTTCCTTTTTGGCCATCTTAATCTTGGCAATCGGGTTGATACCTTCCTCTGTGGTATGCTCGTTGAGCACCTTCTCAATACCGTCCTTACCATAGGTCGTCGGCTTCACACACGACGGATCGTCGTAGTTAGGCAGACCGGCAATATACCATACTTTGTCGTTGGAACCCAGATAGAGGGTAATGGTATGAGAGGCCTTTGTAACCTGCTTCTGCTCTTCGTTCAACTGTGATGTGTCGTCGTTCGACGGCATGGTCAACTGCATTGCCTGCGGCTTGGCCAGTGTAGTACACAGCATGAAGAAGGTGATCAGAAGCATCATCATGTCTACCATCGGCGTGAAGTTCACGCGGGTATCCATTTTCTTCTGCTTGGATAGATTCTTTTTTGCCATAATACTACTAGTCGTTTAAACGTTTAACATC
>JAFUAK010000113.1 GCA_017460765.1 Prevotella sp.
CAGTGGACCAATATCGAGGAGGAGCGCGAACTGAGTCGCCACGATGTCGCAGGGCGCGTGGTGCTCATTGACTGCGTGACACTCTGGCTCACGAACTTTTTCTTCGAAAACTCTGATGTCGATCAGACGCTTTCGACAGTAAAAGCCGAGTTCGACAAGTTCACTGCCCAGGATGCCACCTTTATCTTCGTGACCAACGAGATCGGTAGCGGCGGTGTCAGCGAGAACGCCCTCCAGCGCAAGTTCACCGACCTTGAGGGCTGGATGAACCAATACATCGCCCAACAGGCCGACGAGGTCATCCTGATGGTTAGTGGTATTCCTGTTAAAATCAAGTAAGAAGATGAAGACATTCGATATACACTCTGTTGACCGCATGATGCAGTCGACGATACAGCAGAAGATAGACAATCTCAATAAACCCAAGGGCTCGCTGGGACGGCTGGAGGAACTGGCGATGCAGGTGTGCCTCGTGCAGCAGACGCTCAGTCCTTCGTTGGCTCATCCTTGTCATCTGCTCTTAGGTGCCGATCACGGCATTGAGCGCGAGGGAGTCAGTGTGTCGCCTCGTGATGTCACGTGGCAGCAGATGATCAATTTCACCAAGGGTGGTGGCGGCGTGAACATGTTCTGTCGACAGCATGGGTTTAAGTTGCGTATTGTCGATGTCGGTGTGGATTACGACCTGTCGGCCGTGCCTGGCATCATCGATCGCAAGATAGCCCGAGGCACGAAAAACTTCCTTTATGAACCTGCCATGAGCGAGGCCGAGTTCGACCGTGCCATTGAGATAGGTGCGGAACTCGTGGATGACTGTATCCAAGAGGGCTGCAACGTGCTCAGCATTGGTGAGATGGGCATCGCCAACACATCGCCCTCCAGCATCTGGATGAGCCTCTTTGGTGATATTCCCCTTGATGAATGTATTGGAGCCGGGGCAGGACTTGACACTCCTGGCATCCGCCACAAGCGTGAGGTGCTGACGAAGGCGGTGTCCAACAGTAACTGCCAGTCGGCATTGGAGATACTACGTTACTTTGGTGGTTTCGAGATGATCGCCGCCATTGGTGCTATGCTTCGTGCTGCCGAAAAGCATGTGCTTGTGCTGGTCGACGGCTTCATCATGACGGCTTGTGCCGTGGCGGCTATCCGTCTCTATCCTGCCGCACAGGACTACATGGTCTTCACCCATTGTGGCGACGAGAGTGGCCATCGCAGGATGCTCGACATCGTCGGTGCCAAGCCCTTGTTGAGTCTCGGCCTACGTCTTGGCGAAGGTACGGGTGCCCTCTGCGCCTATCCCCTCATCGACTCCGCTGTCCGCATGATCAATGAGATGAACAACTTCGACAACGCAAAGATCACAAAGTATTTCTAACTATGTTTTTCTGTTCCAATCCACTTGCGCAGGCGGCGGGAGAAGGATTGCCAGATATGGCTGAAGTTGCCATAGCGCAGGTTCAGCCATAATTCTTCTAAGGAATTCGTGACTTTGATCCACGGATGGTTCCAAGCATTGGCTTTGTAAAGACGTTCCAGATATGCCTTGTTTTCCACGATAGTGGTGGGATGGGTGAGGGGGAACGGGAGTTCATGGCGCTGCATAGTAAACATCCGGCGGATACGGTGGGGCGTGGTCTTTAGTTCGGCAGAGAAGTGGGTGGAGTCACCCATTAGTCCGATATTGTTGATCTGGTTCTGGGCAGGCATAATGGCCAGTGAGTCGTGGAGCAGCATGTCGGCCCAATAGATGGTCTCGAAGAATTCCTTGCCGCTTTGACTGTGATCGCGGAACATCTGCATCATGTCACTCCGTAGGTTGCGCTCCTTGGCGATGGCTTCCAGTCGTCTGACAGTCTCGTGGTCGTGCATAAAGCCATACGAGGGATCCCAGCGCTCGGCCACCCGTCGCCATGAGGCCCAACCCCAGATACTGAAGGCAGAGGTGAAGAAGTAACTGTCAGTGCAGTCGGGCGTCACCTCATCAATGTTGAAGCCGGCAATCATCGAGATGCGCTCATCATATTCATACCTGTCGAGCATCTCCTTGCAGAAGGGGAAGAACGACTGCGAAGGCACAACATCATCCTCCAGCACGATGACCTTGTCGGCCAGAGAGAATGCCCAGTGGTGGCTGCGGAAGCCGGAGGGGTCGCAGCCCTCGTTGTGGTCGAGGTAGTGGCGGTGCACCTCGCACTCCCAGTCGATGTGTGCGTCGCTGACAATCTCGCGGCAGGCCTCGATGCCCGTCCTATCGCGCTCGCCCCGTGGACCGTCCTGATAAAGGAGGAGTTTCGAAGGGCGCGCCTGGCGCACGGCCTCGAACACCTTGGCAAAGGTGTCGCTACGCGTGAAGAACAGCAGCAATACGGCAATATCGGTCTTGGCGGGATACTTCATATTAACTCAGGCATGATAAATACGGAGTGGATTTTCTGCTTCTCCTTCGGTGGAATCTCCATGTAGTTGCGATAGAGGTCGGAGAGATAAGCATCGGGGTTGGCAGGCGCAGAGAAGGTCTTGCCCTCAAACCGGATGGTGCTGAGGGGGAAGACGCAGTCCTGGCGGTGCATGATGCCGTAGCCGTTGTTGATGAGGATATTGGAGAGGTAGACGTTCTTTGGCCGAAAGGCGCAGAGCAATTTCCATAGGCAGAGGTTCAGGACGTATTTGGCTCCAAACCAGAAGAACTCGGCAAAGGAGCGCAGGGAGTAGTAGTGTGCCTTGTGCAGAATGGAATAACTCTTGGAGATGCCAAGTGTGATGCGCTTCACCCACGGCTTGGGCAGGGTGGGGTAGTCGATCATCGGGAAGATATCCACGTAGAGCCCCTTTTGATAGTCGGCGGCGAAGTTGTCGGCTCCCTCAACATAGAAGGAGTTCAGGTCGCGCACCTTCACGATGGGTTCTTTCGACTGGGGCTCGATCTGTGGCGTTTGCAGGAACAGTCCCTCTCGCAGTTCGCCGGGGGCGATGCTGATGAAGCGGTCGAGATCCTCCTGCCGCATGGCGATGTCGATATCATCGTCCCAGGGAATGAAACCGCCGTGGCGGACGGCTCCCAAGAGGGTGCCGCCGTCGAGCCAGTAGTCTATCTGGTGTTTCTGGCAGATTCGGTCTATCTCCTCAAGGATGGAGAGTTGTTTCAGTTGACAGGCACGAAGTTGCTGCTCCTTGAATTGTTGCAGGTAGGGATTATTCATGACTCCTTTAATATATCTAATGTACGTGATAGGGCATTCTCCATATTATATTTCGGTTGCCAGCCGATACCCTTCAGGCGGGAGTTGTCGAGGATGGCCCGCATGGCGACGGAGAAGCCTTTCCGCTCCGTTTCGGATGGCAGGTCGAAGACCACGTCCCGTCCTGCCCATTGGGCACAGAGTCGGGCAAACTCATTCAGCCTGACATCGCAGGCCTCGTTGGAGATGTTGTAGGCCACGCCGTTCTCTCCGTGGATCAGCACGTACAGCATGGCGCTGACGGCATCAGCAACGTAGGTATAGGAGAAGAGTTGTTCGCCCTTGCTCTTCAGTATGATGTCCTCGCCGCTCAGGGCCTTCTGGATGAATTGTGACGAGGCCTTGCTGTCGCTCATTAGCATCGTGGGGCCAAAGACGCGGCTCAGCCTGACAATCTTCACCTTGGCCCCCTTTTCTGCGATATACGACTGGCAGAGGGCTTCGCTCAGTCGTTTCGACTCAGTATAGCAGGCACGGGCCGTAGCGAGGTTTAGTAGGCCTGTGTAGTCTTCTGTGAAATCATCTTCTCCCCTCGCGTTGCCATAGACCTCGACGGTGGAGGGATAGAGTACGGTGGCTCCGCTGTGGATAGCCGCCTCCAAAGCCTGTTCTGCTCCCTTCACGTTGATATTGATGGTCTCAATGGGATATTGCGAATAGGCCTGCGGATGGGTGTTTGATGCCAGTGGGATGATATAGTCGATAGCGGGCAGTTCTGGAAGAGGCTGATACGCATCCTGGGCGATGAAATGGAAGTGCGGGTTATTAAAATATTCGCCCAGCCGTGAGGCGGCTTTCTCTTGACTGCGCCCCAAGGCATAGACGGTGATATCGGCCCCCTGCTGGTTATAGTGCATCAGGGCATCTATGAGGCAGACGCCGATCAGTCCGGTGGCCCCAGTCATCAGGAAGTGCTTGCCTTTGAGGCTGTTGAGACCCTCCGTCTGGAGAATCCGCTCCAGATCCTCTTGGTATAATGGATGTTGCTTATTCATTTCAACCACGTGTCTTTGTCCATCTTCATATAGCCTTTAAACATCTCCAGATCGTCCTTGGTGGTCAGTTTGATGTTCTTGTCAGAACCGGCAGCAAAGTGGAGTGTCTCACCCAGTTCCACCATCATCGTATTGGTGTAGGCTGACCCGTGGATGCCAATCCCCTTCTCGAAAGCCTCGTGGTAGGCATCGTCTAAACGGCGGAATCTGTAGGCCTGAGGAGTTGATACCCGTCGGAGCGTCTCGCGGGGGATATACTGCCGCGTGGTGTTCTCGTCCTCGGGGTTCACGATGAAGATCTGTTCATTATAGGGCAGAGAGGTCACGCCGTTGCCGTAGGTCTGGGCTTTCTGGATGACATCAGTCAGTACCGTGTCGTCGACCAGCGGACGGATACCGTCGTGGATGATGATGATATCATCGTCGCCAGCCTTCTCCTCCAGCGCATAGACGCCGTTGCGGATGCTTTCCTGAGCACTTTTTCCACCAGAGATGATTTCCTGTAGTTTGGTGATATTGAACTGGTTGGCATAGGCTCTGAGCACGTCGTGCCAGCCGTCGAGACAAACCACCACGATAGCATCCACCATCGGATGGCGCTGGAAACTCTCCAGCGTATAAATGAGCACGGGCTTGTCGTAGACATTAATGAACTGTTTGGGTATGTCCTGTCCCATGCGGTTGCCGGAGCCTCCGGCTATGATTAATGCGTAGTTCATATCTTATTGTTTTACTTTTTTACCTTTCAAAAAGTCGATGGTCTCGTCGAGAATCTTCGCCCGAACCGCCTTCATCACGAGCAGATAGAGCAGGGCGGCGAGTATAATGCGGCTGATGAGCAGGAGCCAGAGGGTGGCATAGTCGCCGACGAACATCAGATTGTCGGCCACGTAGGCCGTGAAGTATCTCGTGAACTGCATCACGGCTACTGCGGCAAACGCAAAGGGTACGATGTCCTTCAGGAAAAGCAGCAGAGAATAGTTCGTCAGCCGTTGTGCCAGGAAGAACCACACAAAGAGCCACACGAGGTTGATGGCAACAAACGTCTTTACCATCGTCGCGATGCCGTAGGGGTATAGCAGTAGCATAGCCAGGATTTCCAGGATGCCTAACATAAAGGTACTCCCCATGAAGGTGCCCGACTTTCCCTTGCTGATGATGAAGTCGGCCAGGAGGGTGGAGAGGGGAAGTACGGCACCACAGACGCAGAGCCACTGCAGATACTGGGCCGAGACAAGCCACTTCTCGCCGATGGCGAGTACGATGAATTCCTTTGCCACGATACCGAATCCCAACAGCAGCGGGAACGAGACGAAGGCGGCGAAGCGTACTAGTTTGCGGAGCACGGCCAACTGCCGTTCCTGGTCATCGCGCACACTGACGAGTACGGCCTGATCTACCTGTTTTACCATCCCTTGAATCAGCGATGTGGCCTTGTTGTTCCACTGGTAGGCCTGGTTGTAATTGCCCGTATCGTGAGCCGAGTAGTAGCGTCCCAAAAGTATGTTCATCACATTATTATTAACGTGAGTAAGGATATCGCTAATCAGGATTTTCACGCTGAAGGGGAAAGCTTGCTTGATGAAACTGAAGTTGGGGTGTAAGTTAGGCCGCCAGTCGCTGTAGTGCCAGCGAAGCACCGTTGAGATCAGGATAAAGAGGTTTGTCTGGGTGGCCAGACTCCAGTAGGAGAACCCCTGCCAGGCCATGATAACGGCCACGCAACTTGAGATAAATGTGGCGATGATACTGGCCTTAGCCAATTGTTTGGCCCGCAGATTCTTGAAGAGGTAGGCCGCCTGGGCCACACCTGAACAGGAAAACAGCAGTCCGATA
>JAFUAK010000014.1 GCA_017460765.1 Prevotella sp.
ATCGGAGGCTAATGCCGACTTGGAGACAGCCCGGAATGAATTGTCCTACACCGTCGTCAAGAGTCCTTCCGACGGTATGATCAGCATGATAGAATACCGTATCGGAGAGTTGGTGGATCCCTCGATGGAACTGGAACTCACAACGGTGTCAGATGCCCGTCGGCTCCATGCCTATGCAGCCATTGCCGAGAAGTCGCTCTACGATATCCTGCAGTACTATGGCTGCACCATTGACGAGTTGCCCGGGCGGCTGCCTGAGGTGTCGTTGGTAACCTACTGGGGGCAGGAGATGGAACAAAAAGGACATATTGACGCCATCAGCGGCGATGTGGAATTCACTACGGGAACCGTTTATATCAGGGCTTCATTCGAAAACCCTGATGGTTTATTCCACCATGGCAGCAACGGCGTGCTCAGGGTGCCTTACCATTTCAAGGACTTTGTCGTCATACCACAAGAGGCCACCTTCGATATACAGGACCGCTATTTCGTCTATAAGGTGGTCGATGGCGTCACCCGTTCCACGGAGATCAAGGTGTTCCCTTACAATGACGGCAAGACATACGCCGTGACCGACGGGTTAAAGCCTGGCGATGTCATCATCGCCGAAGGTGCAGGGTTGTTAAAAGAAGGAATGAAAGTAAAAGTAAGAGATGAAAAGTAAGTTCTTCATAGACCGTCCGGTTCTGTCGATAGCACTCGCTGTCGTCATTATGTTGTTAGGGCTTTTAGGATATAGTGCCCTGCCCGTTGAGCAGTTCCCCGACATTGCCCCGCCTGTGGTGGAAGTGAGTGCCGACTATGCCGGTGCAAGTGCCGAGGCCGTGCAGAAGAGTGTCATTGTGCCTATCGAGGAGGCTATCAACGGTGTGGATGGCATCGACGAGATAGCCTCGTCGTCAACCAGTAGTGGAAGTGCCAGCATTTCCGTTACGTTCAAGCAGGGCATCGACCCCGACATGGCGGCAGTCTTGGTAAAGAACCGTGTGGCCGAGGTCGAAGGCATCCTGCCTCAGGAGGTCATCGAGACGGGTGTCCACGTCGGAAAGGAACAGCGCAGTTATCTGCGCCTGCTTGCCCTGGAGAGTCCCGACAGCCGTTACGACAATGATTTCATCAGCAATTTCTTCGATATCTACCTGAGTCCCCGGTTGCAACGCATCAAGGGCGTAGGCAGTGTCGAACTGCTTGGCAGCAAATACGCCATGCGCATCTGGCTTGACCCAAAGAGAATGGCTTTCTATGGACTGGATCCCAGTGACATCGAGACGATACTCGAGTCGCAGAACATTGAGGCGGCCATTGGCACGCTGGGCGAGGACTCCAAGAACACCTTCCAGTATCCGCTGGTCTATCGAGGACGTCTGGCGAAAGCCGAGGAATTTGGCGACATCGTGCTGCGATCAGAGAGTGACGGTGATGACTTGCGGCTACGGGATGTGGCTCGCTGCGAGATGGGAGCCGAAAGTTATTCTACTGACAATCGTGTCAACGGCCATCCCGGTCTGGTGGTCATCATCAGGCAGGCCAACGGCTCGAATGCCAG
>JAFUAK010000114.1 GCA_017460765.1 Prevotella sp.
CATTACCCTGTCTTACATCCCGATAAGTAAATGGTCACACGGTCACAACTGTGACCATGTGACCAATTAACAGTGGATGGAATGGATATAGAGTTGTAAGTGTTTAATTATCAGGGGTTATTTGGTATTTGTATTTGTGTCATCACTTCTGCGGTCACATGGTCACAGCTGTGACCGTGTGACCAATACTCATGGTTTGGCGGTACAATAGTTAAAGTTGGCAGGTACAAAGGTTAAGGATTGTCTTATTCCATAATAACCCACGCTTATTCCAAAATAACCCTGGGTTATTACAAAATAAGCGGCGCTTATCTGGGAATAAGAACCGCCTGTTTGTACAAGGCCTACCAGATATTGCCAGAAGGCCTACCAAAACTTTTTTGTAGGCCTACCAGAAAGTTTTTGTAGGCCGTCACACACGAAAAAAGGTGCCGCGTCATCACGACGCAGCACCTTCAAATACCAAAACAATGTGTCTAATTACTAAACTACTATAAAAAACTAACCTAATTGTATTATTAGTAATCCCAGCCTTCCTGGAGGAGGTTCGGGTTCATGTCCTTAACCTGCTGCGGATAGGGGAACAACTTGTGCTTTTCCTTCCAGCCCACTTCGAAGCCAGCATCCTGTGCCGGATGAGTGTGGAAGAGGAAGAAGCGGCTGTTAGCCTCAGTGCCATTCTCCCATACCACGTCGTTCAAGTCAACACCATCAATGTCAGACGGCTTCTCAGACAGTTTGTCGCAGAGGTTAGGAACTCTTGTACCCTGAATCTTCAGGTGCTCAATACCTTCCTTGGTAAACTGGTCGTTGTCACCCAACTTGTACCAGCGCATGAGGTCCTGATAGCGGCAACCTTCGAACCAGAGTTCCCAAGCCTTTTCCTTCTTGACAGTCTCCAGATCAACATTGGCGCTGATGGTCTTAGAGCCGGCACGGGTCTGAATCATATTAACATAAGTCTTAGCGGTTGCAGCGTCGTTGGTACGGCAGCAGCACTCGGCATAGTTGAGGAGCACCTCAGCATAACGCATGATGATGATATTGTTCAGACGGTGAGCAGAACCGTAAGTATTGGGATCCTCAACGGCATCACCATCACGTACAACGTGCTTGAGGGGTATCCAGAAGGACTGTCCATAGTGACCCTTACGACCGGCCTTGATACCGATAGCGTCGCTCTTGACCTTCTGGTCGTGAGTCATACTGCTGAGTTTGCTGTAATGAGTGTCAATGCTCTCAATACCTGTCTCACCATATACCAGGTCATCGATGTGAACCAACGTGGCCTTGAAGCGGTCAGACTGATACTCCTTATTCGGGCCTAAGGGGTTATTATGACCGTTGTCGTTCATAGCGAATGCCACGCCATACCACTCGGGGATACCGATTGAACCCCAACCTGTAACAGAACCTGTGTACTGGTTCAGACACTGCTTCTTGAACTTATCGGAACGAATCTGCATAGAGTTGGGCTCCATCCACGTACTGTGGTTGTTCCAACCAGCACCACTACCCGTGCTCCATTCGCCAGCGGCGGGATTGTATCTGAAGTTCACCTCGAAAATCTTCTCGGGGCTACCATCACCCTGGATGTGGAACTGATCCATGAACTCACTGCCGGGAACGAGGGCGTACTTACCAGAATCGATGACTCTCTTCAGGCATTCCTTAGCCTTGGCAAAATCACCTGCGAACATATAAGCCTTACCAGCCAGAGCATAGGCGAAGCCCTTGGTCACGCGATAAGCGCCTTCCTTATCAGTAGTAGATGCACGCTCAATCAGGCCCTCATTGGCAGCCTTCTCACACTCTTGGGCAACCCATACATAGTATTCCTGCTGAGACTTCGGAGCACCCTCCGGTGCATTAGGATCGTCGCTCTTCACGGGAATCACGTCGGCTGACAGAAGATGATCTACGAAGGGAGGTGTTCCCCAGTAGCATGCGAGCAGGAAGTAGTTATAGGCGCGGAGAACGCGAGCCTCGGCCACAGCCTGCTTCTGGAAAGCAGTTGCATCTTCCTTGTTACCGAAATACTCCAGAACGAGGTTATCGGGATAGATAGAGAGGTAAAGGCCTCTGTAGTGGTGATAGATAGCCTCAGGTGTATGGAGGAAACGGAACTCGTTGATAGATCCACCCCACTCATGGTCACCATAGAACTCACTGCCGTAGTTGACATCGTCACCAGGCTCACAGGCCAATACCCTTGCAGGGGTATAGATACCAGGACCATCCTGAACACGACCCACCGTGTTAATCTGCAGGCCCTCGTAGGCAGCAGCCAAGGCCTTCTCTGCATCGGCATCCGTCTGATAGAAGGTCTCCGTGGTCAGACTGGCCTTCTGCGGGATGTCAAGTTTGTCCTCACATGAGGTAAATGCTACGCCAGCACAAAGCGCAAGCATCGGTAATATGATCTTTTTCATATTCTTACTTTTTTACTGTTTTACTTTCTTGCCTTAATTTAGAATGTAACGTTCAGACCAAAGACGATCTTCTTAGAGGTAGGATAGTTACCGTTATCCCAACCACGAGAAGCACCATTATCGAATGAAGAGGTCTCAGGATCAGCACCCGGATAACTGGTGATGGTGAAGTAGTCGTCGAGAGAAACAGAGAGTCGGAGGTTGCTTACCAGGAACTTCTTGGTGATGTTCGTCGGAATGGTGTAACCCAACTGGATCTGCTTGAACTTGAAGTAAGAGCCGCTGAAGACGTTTGCAGAAGAACTGAAGAATACCCAGTCGGAAGCAACGGCCTTCATGTCAGGATACTTACCCTGAACGGTGTAGTTACCATTCTCATCCTGTCTCCAAGAATCCTTCCACCATACATTCAGACCATTCACGCGGGGACGGTCGGCAGACATCATCAGGTTGTAGATCTTGTTGCCGGAAGCACCAGTACCGAATACGGTGAGGTCGAAGCCCTTGTACTCGAGGTTCAGCGTCACACCGTAGGTGAACTTAGGAATACCGGAACCGAGGTCCTTCATGTCATCCTCAACAGGAGCGGCAGTAAGGCCACCATCCTTATCGTAGTACTGCGGACGGCCATCCTCAGGATTAACGCCTGCATACTCATAGCCACGGAAGTACCAGATGGTGTGACCTACCTCGAAGGTAGACTGCAGTTTGTTGTTGAAACCGCTGATACCACCCTGAGAATAGCGCGGCAGCATGGAGTTCACATTCTTGACTTCGTTCTTCAGCGGAGAGAAGTTAGCGCTGATGCTGTACTTCAGGTCACCGATGTGGTCACGCCAGCCAGCCTCGATATCGAAACCGGTGTTCAGAACCTCACCAGAGTTAACGGTCTGAGAGTTGAAACCAAGTTCAGGATAGGGCTTGATGCTAATCAGCAGGTCCTTCGTCATCTTGCGATACCAGTCGATGGTCAGTGACAGACGGTTGTCCAGGAAGCGGGCATCGAGACCGAGGTCCCACTGCTCAGAGGTCTCCCAAGTCAGGTCGGGGTTAGAAACGCCTGAAGGCTTACCTGTCTCTGTAGCAGAACCGCCAGAATACTGGTCGGTGAAGTCATAGTAGCCACCCAGAACGATGCTGGCATTGTACTGATAACCGCTCAGGATGTTCACGTTACCGTTACGACCCCAAGATCCACGGAGTTTCAGGAAGGAGACAGCGCTTGTGCTGATATTGTCCTTGAAGAACTTCTCATTGCTGATGGTCCAACCAGCAGAGATTGAGGGGAAGTAGCCCCAGCGGTTGTCCTTAGACAGTTTCGAAGAGTCGAAGGCATCTGCACGGAAGTTGGCCTGCAGGAAGTAGCGATCGTCATAAGAATAAGACAGACGGCCGAAGTATGAGAGTTCAGTAGCGTCACCAGGCGTATTACCTACGGAAAGGTGAGCCTTACCTACATCATTCAGACAGTCGATATAGCGGAAGTTGGGAGCGTGGTCACCGCGAAGGATCATCTCCGTAGCAGATGATGATACGCTGGTGTTGTCCCAGTGGTTCTTCGTGTACGACATACCAACCATGGCGCCTACATTGTGCTTGCCAAACTGCTTGGTGAAGTTGGCGAAGTTTTCCCACTGATAGTAAAGGCTGGCGTTGGTAGCAGCAGAGATAGAATAGTTCTCGCTCTTGGCCATAGAAGACAGGAAGTAGGGCTCGCTATAGTCGTGGCTGTTGCCCTGTGCGATACGATAGCCGAGACGAGAGGTGATGGTCAGGAAGTCGAATGGCATCAGGTTGGCAGCGAACGATCCACGTACGTTGACACCCTCGCTGTAGCCATTAGCACGGTCGCGCTGTGCCAGCGGGTTACCTGTGGCCTCCTCTACATACTTAGAAGTACCGTACCAAACGGGACGGGCCTCTGTGTATTCAGCGGGCAGGGGAACAAAACCGTGGTTCGGAGAGTTCCAGGCCTCTGCCACGTTCTGGCCGAAGTCAGCTTCATCATAGATGTAAGCGGCTGTCAGAGGATCGATAGAAACCACTGAGTTCAGGAACGAACCGTAACCCTTGCCCAGAGACTTTGTCTTATACTTCTCAATAGAGGTATTGCTCTGAACGCTCAACCACTTGAAGAACTTGTACTCAGCATTGATCTGGCCAGTGAAACGCTTGTAGACGTCCTTGCTGCCCTTCACCATACCGTCGTTGTCGACGATACCGAGACCAGCGAGGAAACGACCCTTATCGTTACCACCCTCAACGGTTAGGTTGTGCTGAAGGCTCCAACTGTTCTCGAACACCTCGTCATACCAGTCGGTGTCAGTTCCCTTATAATTATTGGTCTCAAGTTCTGTGTCAGACATGTCGCCGAGATACTTGTGGTACTCAATGTAATCCTTAGCACGGAAGAGTTCTGCCTTCTTGCCAAGGCTCTGGCTGGCAGCCTTCAGGCTATAAGTTACATGAGCAGTGCCCTTGGAACCGTTCTTGGTGGTGATCAGCACGACACCATTACCGGCCTGAGCACCGTAGATAGCAGCAGAGGCACCGTCCTTCAGGACTTCCATTGACTCGATGAGTGAGGGATCCAGATACTGGATGCCATCCACCTTCAGACCATCGACGATGATCAGCGGGCCGAGGCTACCGGAGTTCGAAGAATAACCACGCACACGGATGCTGGCTCCTGCGGTCGGGTCACCAGAGGTATTGATGATCTGCACACCGGATACCTTACCCTGCATGGCTGCAGCAGCGTCTGTGGTAGACAGGTTCTTGATGTCTTCACCCTTAACGGATGCAACAGCACCAGTCAGGTCACTCTTTCTCTGGACACCATAACCGATGACGACCACATCGTTCAGCGTGGTAACGTCTTCCTTCAAGATGACCTGAATGTCGTTACGGCCAGCCACCTTGACGGTCTCTGAAACGTAGCCAATGTAAGAGATAACCAGTGTGGCATTAGGAGCGGCCTGAACACTGAAATTACCATTGAAGTCGGTGATGGCACCAGTCTTGGCACCCTGCACTTGCACACTTGCGCCAATGATTGGCTCACCAGCTTCATCATTCACCGTTCCCTTGATGATGCTCTGAGCCATGGCTCCCAGTGGGAGGAAACAGAGCAGGAACAATGTCACTAACGGCTTTTGTAGTGATTTAAAATTCCACATAATTTAATTAATTAGTTAGATAATTGAATTTATTTAGGTTTATTTTACCTCGTTGTTAATAATTTGCAATTGTTTTGCGGTGCAAATATATTATAAATTTAACATAGTGGGTTTACTTGGAGTAACACATACTTTGCCAAAAATAACATACTTGGAAAATGTTACATCCTTTTAATGCCTCTGTTACATTCGCAAAATAAAGAAAATTGCATTTTTTTCTGATAACCTTATTTATTTTGAAGGAAAATCACTATATTTGCAGTCGAAATACAGAACTAGCAATTGGCAATGACACATTTCAGACCATTCAGAGCACTCATTACCCTGCTGCTGACGATTCTCTTCCTGCCGGGCGCCCGCGCCCAGGAAGACACGCTCGCCGTGTTCACGGAAAAGAATCCGCTGGTCTATGAGGATGCATGGGATCTTTGGCCGTATTCCTTCCTGAACGACCTGGGAGAGCCAGACGGCTACAACATCGACCTGATCCGTCTGCTGATGAAGGAATTGAACATTCCCTATGTCATCAGGCTGAAACCGGCCATGGAGGCCTTTGAAGACCTGAAGGAAGGCAAGTCGGACCTGACACTCGGACTCTCAGTGGGATTCCACGACGAATACGGTCACTACGGTCAGAATGCCATCACCCTGTTCACCCAAAGCGTTGCCACACCGAAGGACCAGCCCATTGAAATCAAGAATTTCCATGATCTGGGCCAGGACGGGGTAAGCGTGATCGTCAATGCCAACAGCCTCTGCTACCATCTGATGGTCGACTACGGCTGGGAGAAGAATGCCGTACCCACCACCGACCTGAGGGACGCCATCAAGAAGGTCAGTACCAGGGAGGAGGGACAGATCGTATGGAACACCCTGTCGCTGAAATGGCTTATCGACCGCTACCACATCGACAACCTGGAACTGACGCCCGTGAACATGCCGCACGGTGAATACCGCTTCATGTCACAAAGCCAGCAACTGCTCAATATCCTCGACGAGACCTATACCAGACTCTACACGACGGAGCGCATCCAGCCCCTGCAGGACAAGTGGTTCTACCCGGAGCGCCAGCAGCCGACCTCGCCGACTTGGACAGGCTTTGCAGTGGCTGCCGCCGGACTGTTGCTGCTGATTTCCATCTTCTACGCCGTCACCTACCGCATACAGAACCGGCGGCTGACACAGATCAACAACAAGCGTAACCGACGGCTCGCCCTCATTCTTGAGACCAGCAACGTGCGCCTATGGACCTATCATGTCGGAACAAGCACGTTCGACTGGCGAAATGAAAATGGGCAAGTTGCCTATACTTACTCTATGGAGGAGTTCTCGCAACGATACAGTCCGGAGGACTTTGCCAAACTGAAAGCAGCACTCGACCAGTTGGCGATGACAAAACTGGAAAAGAACGAAGCAGAACCCAAACTGACCCTGGAACTCAGGGCCAAAGACGATGAGGACGGGGACAGGGAACTGCACGATTTCATCATCACACTCTCCGTATTACGCCGCGGCAAGGACGGCACTCCCACCGTCATCATCGGCACTAAAAAGGACATCACCAAGGAGCGCCAACAGAAGCGGCTTGACGAAGAGCGCACGCTGCGCTACTGGGCTGTCTTCAACACGCCTGTTGTCGGTATCATGCTGTTCGACAAGGAAGACCGTCTGGTGAATATCAACCCGAAAGCCTGCGAACTGTTCGACTGTAACTGCGAGGAGGCCGTCAGCGCAAGGCTGCCGATAACCCACTTCTTTGATGTCAAGGGGAAAGGTGAGGCCCTGAACAAGGTCCACGCCACCCAGGTCAAGGACTGTCTGGCCTACGAGTATCAGTTGATGACCGTCAGAGACAATAAAGGGGCACTGTTCGGCACCTTCGCCATCTGCGTTGAACAGGCGCTGACTCTTGACAAAATTGAAGAGCAGGCAAGACAGTCTGCACGTCTGAAGGAAGCAAGGGACATCCTTAAAGAGTACAACACAGACATCGACAGTGTGCTCAACGAGAGCGACTTACGGCTGATTGGCTACTCGCCGGAGTCACACCTGCTGACCATCTATCAGACTAACGGACAAGTACGATACGCCTTTACTCAGACCCGCTGTATGTCACTCGTTGACGACCGCTCCAAGAAACTGACCATGCGCACCCTCAGTCTGCTCGACGAGGCCACCGACAGGGAATTCAGGATGAGCATCAGGACAACCCTGCGCGTGAAGGGACTGCCGCTCTATCTGAAGTTCGTCTTAAAGCCGACATACGACAAGGACGGACAGGTGACAGGCTATCTGGGGCTGCTGCGCGACGAGACCGAGCAGATGGAACTGAAGCGGCAGATTGATGAAGTGAGCGCCAAAGTGCAGGAGGTGGAGAACACGAAGAACATGTTCGTCAAGAATATGGTACAGGAGATTCGCCGACCCATGGACACTGTGGTAGAACATGTAAACAGGCTCGACCCAGATACAGCATCGCCCGATGAGGCCATGTTGAGCAAAGACATTCTCGACAATGCCGACGTGTTGCTCCACCTGATTGACAACATCCTCTACCTGTCGCGCCTGGAGGCCCACATGGTGGAGATCCAGCCACAGCCCCGCGACTTCGCACAACTCTTCGAACCGCAATGTGCTGCAGGCTGGGAGAAGTTCCAGAACAACCTGACCAGTAACATCGTAGAGAACCCCTACGAGCAATTGGTCGTCGACATCGACGCGGAAAACCTCGGCCAGGCCATCAAACAGGTAGCGGCAAATGCGGCCCAGCACACCGACTGCGGCTTCGTCCGTGCCCGCTACGACTACATCGGTCGCCGCCTCATCATCTCCATCGACGATACGGGAGAAGGCATCTCCAAGGAGGAACTGAAGCGCATCGAGGCGATAGACACAGGCAGTACCCACTCCACTAAGGGACTCGGTCTGGCCATCACCAAGGAAATCATCCGGCAGATGGGCGGTACCGTCGAGATCAGCAGCGAAAGAGGATCCGGCACGACGGTCTATATCACGATCCCGTGCCACGCCTCAGTGATCAAACGCAAAAAACTCGTATAGACATGAAGAAGGTCCTGATTATACTTATCACTCTTCACTTCTCACTCCTCACTGCATCGGCAGCGCCACTGTCTGAGAAGTATAACGAGCAGCACCCCTTGGTAATGGTCTGTGACTGGGACAAGGCTCCTTACGAGTTCCTCAACGACAAGGGAGAGCCCGCCGGCAGCAATATCGACATCATGCGGGCCGTGGCCAAGCAGATCGGCATACCCATCAGGTTCGTCATGAAAGAGTGGAGCATCGCCACGAAAACCTTCGAACGGGGCGATGCCGATATCATCATAGCCAACGTACGCCGGTATAAGAGAAGCCAATATATCGGCACGGAGAACACCATCAACTACTACCGCATCAGGGCTGCCATGCTGGCCGACTCTACGACCCGGCTGTCCCTCGAAGTGCTGGAGAGCCAGGGCGCCGTCTTCAAACCCGGTGAGTTCGCTTCCGTCTATCTGATGGAGCGGGACAGCATCGACACCCGACGCATCGAGTTCCAGACACCCAAGGTGGCACTGATGGGTATCCTCAACGGCGACTACAAGTACTTTATCTGGGGAGAAGAGCCGCTGAAATGGAAGATCAAAGAACTGAACCTGGAGGGCATCGCCCTTGTCGATGCAGGCATCCCCATCTCCGACCACCGCGTCTTCGGCCGCGACAAGGAACTCATGACGGAGATCGACGACCAGTACTCCCGTCTGAAGCAGCAGGGTGTAATTGCCACGATTCAGGATCGCTGGATCCATCCGGAGCGGGAGATGGAGCATACTTCCTACACGGGACTCTACATCGCTGTCGCCATCCTGCTGATTGCCGTCATGCTCTACTTCCTGAACCGCTTGGCCAAAAGGCATGTCATCAGTGCCACCCGCAACTCCAGGGAACTGAACGAGATGATGCTTCAGGCACTCCACATGGGCAACTTCAACGTCATGGAGTATGACATCCATAATGACAGGGTCACCAACAACTACGGACATATCCTGCCCGACGAAGGCATGCCGCTGGAGGAGTTCATCGACCGCATCCACCCCGACCAGCGCCAGGAGTTCCGCCAACTGTCGAAGGCACTTATCGACGGGCGTGAGCGCCATTTCGAACTCGACAAACGGTGGAATGCCGGTACAGACGGGGATTTCCTCTGGTACAACTTCCAGGGACATGCCATCGTTGAGTTGGGGCAGGACGGGCACCCCGCCTACGTGGTGAACGCCATCCACAACGTCACCCAGGAGATGGATGAAGACCAGGCCGCCCGCGACCTGATACAGAAATACAACACACTGGCCAACCTGCCGCTGGTGGCCATGTCGTTCTATAACAAGGACGGGTTCCTGACAGACCTGAACGACAACATGAAGAAACTCTGCGCCATGGACCGTAACCCGGATGCC
>JAFUAK010000115.1 GCA_017460765.1 Prevotella sp.
CCTGCAAGGACACGCCATAGCCGAGTCGGAAGGTGGACGCGTACGCTATATCGTCTTGGCGGTGAAGGATGTCAGCAAGGAAATTGAGGAAGAGCGCGAGAACCGTGAGATGGGCTTCAAATATATGAAGATGTTCGATACTAACCTGGTCGCCATGTCGTTCTACGACAAAGACGGCATGCTCATCGACGTCAACGACAACATGCGCCACCTCTGTGAGTTTGATGAAGAAGGCGAGAAATACTTCCGACAGACACGTCTCTTCGATGCACCGCTCATCAAGGACCAGTTCGATCCCAGTGGGCATGACAACTTCCACGTATGTCAGAAGATGCACTACCCCGACATAGGCATCGACAAGTATATAGAGTTCAGGATTACGCCCACATTTGACAGCAACGACGAGTTGCGCTACTACGTCGTAACGGCACGCGACCTATCGGCAGAGCGCATCATGTATATGGATCAGCGTAAGCACGACCAGGAAATCCAGAAGACTAACGAAGTCATCAGCGAATACGAAAACCAGTTGAACTATCTGCTGGAGAACAGCCAGATGTTCATCTGGAACTATTATCTGGAAGACAACAAAATCAGATTCTCCCGTAATGCCCGCAATCTTGAATATACGGAAACGCTGGAGGATTTCTTCGAAGGTGTGGAGGACAACGTCAGACAGGCAGTGCTCGATGAAGTCCACGCCTGTGTGGCAGCAGGTATCCCCTACAATGCTACACATTATTATAAATACACTCCTGTCGAAAAACGCCCTGTCTGGTATGCCATCAGCGGCGTTCCGACATACGACAAGGATGGGAAGATCGTCAAATACTTCGGTATCTCCAGAAACATCACCAAACTGATGGATGCTCAGCAGAAACTGAAGCGGGAGACGGCACGCGCCGAAGACTCTGGCAAGATGAAGAGCGCCTTCCTGGCTAATATGACGCACGAGATCCGCACGCCGCTCAACGCCATCGTAGGCTTCAGCGACCTGCTTCCACTTGTTGATACGGCAGAGGAGCGTATGGAATTTATCCGCATTATCCGCAACAACTGCGACATGCTGATGCGCCTCATCAACGATATCCTCGAAGCCTCCAATATGGGTCAGGCACTGGCCATCGAACCGGCTGAAGTAGATTTCGCACAGGTCTTCGATGACATCTGCCAGACACTGGCGCAGCGGGTACAGGAACCTGGCGTGGAATTCGTCAAGGACAATCCCTATGATCATTATCGTACCACCCTCGACAAGGGACGCGTTCAGCAGGTGCTGACGAACTTTACTACCAACGCGGTGAAATACACCCATCAGGGACACATCAAAGTGGGTTATCACCACGAGCGCCGCATTACCAAGGACGGCAACGGCGAGTCCGACGGCCTGTACTTCTATTGCGAAGACACTGGCGCAGGCATTCCCAAGGAGAAGCAGGCCAGTGTCTTCGAAAGGTTTGTCAAACTCAATGACTACGTGCAGGGTACAGGACTCGGCCTCAGCATCTGTCAGGCTATCGCCGACCGCTGTAACGGTCATATCGGTGTTACTTCAGAAGGTGAAGGCCATGGCTCCACCTTCTGGATGTGGATTCCCTGCGAACACAGGGAGAAATGATTCAGAACAGGAAGGTTTTCTCCAACCAATAACAGAAGATACCTGCCAGGTAGCCTGCAAAGGCTATCCAGGTAATCTTCTTCATATACCAGCCGAAGGTGATCTTCTCCAGCCCCATCACGACGACACCGGCAGCAGAGCCGATAATCAGCATGGATCCGCCTACGCCGGCACAGTAGGCCAGCAACTGCCAGAAGATGCCGTCGACGGCTAGGTCGCCAGTAGCGGCCACGGGATACATACCCATACATCCTGCCACCAGAGGCACATTGTCGACAATCGAGGAGAGCACACCGATAATACCTGTCACGAGGTAATGGTTACCCTCGAAGGTTGCATCGAGTCCCTTACCCAGCATGGTCAGTACGCCAACCTCCTGAAGCACAGCGACTGCCATGAGAATACCCAGGAAGAACATGATGGTAGAAAGATCGATCTTCGAAAGCAAGTCGCTGACGCGCTTGGCCATCGTATCGTCTTCTGCCGTATTGTAGTGGAAGATCTCCGTCACTGTCCAAAGCACACCTAGTACGAGAAGAATGCCCATGAACGGCGGCAGGTGCGTCAAGGTCTTGAAGACGGGCACAAAACAGAGACCGCCGACACCGAGCCAGAAGATGATGTCGCGCTGAGCCTTCGTAAACTGGCTCACATCAGACTTCGGAAGATTCTGTTCCTTGTCGAATTTGCCCTCCAACTGATACTGAAGGATAAAGGCGGGAATCACCATTGAGACGAGCGAAGGAATGAAAATCTCGGTAAGCACGCCCTGCGTAGTGATGACACCCTTAATCCAGAGCATGATGGTGGTAACGTCGCCGATGGGCGAGAAGGCACCTCCGGAGTTAGCCGCAATCACGACCAGTGCCGCATAGATGAGACGGTCGCCACGACTCTGTACCAGTTTACGCAGCACCATGATCATCACAATACTTGTTGTCAGGTTGTCGAGGATGGCCGAGAGGAAGAATGTCATGAAGGCCATACGCCACATGAGTTTCCGTTTTGAGCGCGTCTTCATCGTATCCCTCACGAAGTTGAAGCCACCGTTGGAGTCCACAATCTCCACGATGGTCATCGCACCCATGAGGAAGAAGAGCGTCCCTGCAGCATCACCCAGATGATGCTCAATGACCTCGGCAATGTGGTGAACCACGCCGTCACTGGCAATCTCTGGATAATAAGCGGCCGGCCCCACCATCAGCAAGGTCCAGCAGCATACACACATCAGCAGCGCGATGGCTGCCTTGTTAACTCTCGTCAGACTCTCCAGGGCAATACAGAGATAGCCTATACAGAAGACGACGACAATACAGATTGTTAATGTTGACATTTTAACTTGTTGCTTTTAAGTTGTTCTTTTTTCGGGTGCAAAGTTACGAAATAA
>JAFUAK010000116.1 GCA_017460765.1 Prevotella sp.
GCTCGAACCCAAGACCCCAACATTAAAAGTGTTGTGCTCTACCGACTGAGCTAACGGATCGACCTTATGTTGATTTTTTGAAATCGGCTGCAAAGGTACAATGAATTTTTGAATCTGCCAAATTTATTCGGATGAATTTTCTTCGGGCAGGTCATTTTCGCCTTCTTTTGTCACGTATCGCTGGTAGTAGGCGATGAGCAGGGTGGTAAGCGGCAGGGCGATAATCAGGCCGATAAAGCCGAGCAATGCACCCCATACGGAGAGCGAGAGCAGCAGGATGGCAGGATTGAGGCCCATGGCCTTGCCCATCACCTTCGGCGTGACAATCATATCGCAGATCAACTGCACGATGAGGAACACGGCGAGTGCCATGATGAGGATGATCCAGAAGTTCTGCCCCGTATCGGCCGACTTCAGCAGTGCCAGCAGCACCGTGGGAATCAGCGCGAAGGTGTGCAGATAGGGCACCAGGTCCATGATGCCGATCATGATGCCCAGACCGATGGCCATTGGGAAGTCGATGATCGTGAAGCCGATGCAGAAGAGCACGCCCATGCAGAGCGCCACGAGACCCTGCCCGCGAATGTAGTTGTTCAGTTCCCGCTCCACGTCAACCATCAATTCCTCCCAGAAGGGGCGCACCTTCTTGGGGAAGATGCGAATCCAGTTCTCCGTCAGATACTCGTAGTCTAGCAGAATGAAGAACATATATAATAAGGTGATGAACGAGGCGATGATGCTCACGATGACGCTGTAGGTCTGGCCGATGACGCTGAATACGCCAGGCATTACGGTCTTCAGTCCGTCCGTGAAGGTGTCGCTGCGGAAGAAGTCCTCTATGTCATTCTGATTCTGCACGAACCATTCTGTCACGGCTGCCGGTATGCTGGCGATGCCAGCCGACTTGCGGAGATAGTCTTCTGCGAGTTGTCCTAACTTCTCAAACTGCTCAATCATTGGGGGAATGATGAGATAGACAATGCCGCTGATGACGGCGATGACGAGGATGAGCGTCAGGATGATGCTTAGTGCACGCGGCAGGTGGAACTTGCGGTCGCAGAACTTCACCATCGGGTAGAGCAGATAGGCGAAGAACCATGCCACGACGAAAGGCAGCAGCACGCTGCTCAGGTAGTTGATTAGCAGGAGGATGGCACCCACCAGTAGAATGGCGCCCGCAATCCTGATGAAACGGTCAAAGGTAATGGTCTTTTCTGTCATTTTCTCTATATCACTTTTCACTTTTCATTTCTCACTTCCTTCTGGTAACACTCACGGCAGAGCGGCTCGTACTCCTGGGTCTCGCCGAGCAGCACGCGCTGGGAGCCCTCGACGATGCGGTGGCTCACGTAAGCCAGATTGCCGCAGCGCACGCAGATGGCATGCACTTTCGTCACGTCGTCGGCGATGGCACAGAGGGCTGGCATCGGCCCGAAGGGCACACCTTTATAGTCCATGTCCAGACCCGCGACAATTACGCGGATGCCGCGGTTGGCCAGTTCGTTGCATACGTCGACCAGCCCCATATCGAAGAACTGTGCCTCGTCGATACCCACTACGTCGCAGTCCGAGGAGAGCAGCAGGATGCTCGCCGATGAGTCGATGGGCGTCGAAAGAATATGCTTCTGGTCGTGGCTGACGACCTCCTCTTCCGAATACCTCACGTCGATGGCGGGCTTGAAGATCTCCACCTTCTGTCGGGCGAACTGCGCACGGCGCAGACGGCGGATCAGTTCCTCCGTCTTGCCCGAGAACATCGAGCCGCATACCACCTCGATTCTGCCTGGACGATGTGCCTCTCCTGTCATGATTCCTGTCTTGTTTTCTGTGATTTTTGCCGCAAAATTAGCAAATCCTTTTAAAAATTGCAAAGATTTCACTGCTTTTTTTGTCTATTCTGATAATTTACGCTAAATTTGTCCCCCGATATGGGCATATTGTATATCGTTCCGACCCCAGTAGGCAATATGGAGGACATGACCTTCCGAGCCGTCCGTATCCTGAAAGAGGTGGATCTCGTACTGGCGGAAGATACCCGGACTTCGGGCATCCTGCTGAAACATTACGAGATCAGGAACTCCTTGATGTCTCACCACAAGTTTAATGAGCACGGCACGTCGGCCTCTATTGTGGGCCGTTTGTTAGCAGGCGAGAATGTGGCGCTGATCAGCGACGCGGGCACGCCGGGCATCAGCGATCCCGGCTTCTTCCTGGTGCGCGAAGCCGTCAGGGCGGGGGTAGAGGTGCAGTGCCTGCCGGGGGCAACGGCTTTCGTGCCGGCACTCGTAGCCAGCGGTCTGCCCTGCGACCGGTTCGTGTTCGAGGGCTTCCTGCCCCAGAAGAAAGGCCGTCAGACACGCTTGGAGTCGCTGCGTGACGAACAGCGCACGATGATATTCTATGAATCGCCCTACCGTCTGGTGAAAACGCTCCAGCAGTTCGCCGAGGTATTCGGCCCTGAGCGTCAGGTCAGCGTCTGCCGCGAGATCTCCAAGGTCCACGAAGAGAGTGTCCGCGGAGCCCTTCAGGAGGTCATCGCCCATTTTCAGGAGCGCGAGCCAAAGGGCGAGATTGTCATCGTCCTGGGAGGATGTGAGAAGTGAAAAAGTTATGAGTAATTAAAATATTTAGGTATGAAAAAACTATTTTTCGCAGCCGCCTGCACACTGGCGATTGCAAGTTGTAATCAGGATGCCGTCAAGAAGGCCGAACTCGCTGCTACCCAGCAGCGCGACTCGTTGGAACAGATCATCGCCCAGAAGGACAATGAGA
>JAFUAK010000117.1 GCA_017460765.1 Prevotella sp.
AAAAAACTCTCAAATTTTACGGCTAATTCAAAAAAAAGCCGTAAATTTGCACCGTGGAAAAAAGTATCTGCCTTTTTATGAAATCGCAGGGAGGGTATATCCGTGCAAAGGACATCAAGGATAACCGCCCGATGTATGACCAACTTCTTGCAGAGGTTGCCAAAGGAAATGTCGTGCGTCTTAGGAATGGCATCTATGCACTGCCCGACGAAATGGCAAAGACAATGATTGACGTTGAGACAATAGTGCCAGGTGGTATTCTTTGCATGTACTCTGCATGGGCATACTATGAGTTGACGACAAAACTTCCCCCTGCCATTTGTATTGCCATAGAGAAGAAACGTAAGGTTACACTTCCAGACTATCCCCCTATTTCGCTCTGCTACTGGTCGCAGTCCACTCTTGAAATTGGGGTAGTTCAGCGGGAGATAGACGGCTATAAAGTGAAGATATATGATTTGGAAAAATCTGTATGCGACGCCGTGAAATTCCGAAACAAGATAGGCATTGATATTAGTTCTGAGATACTGAAGAACTATCTGAAACGCTCCGACAAGAATCTAACAAGGCTTAACGAATACGCCAAGCGGATGAGAGTGGCAGGCACAATGAACAGTCTCATAGATTACATGGTATGACAAAAGAAATAAAGAATTATGGGCGGTCTGTCAAGGCTCGCCTGTTGACACTCTCAAAGGAAAGTGGCATCCCATATATGACTATCCTTGTGAGATATATTCAGGAAAGGCTGCTCTACAGGGTTGCCCAAAGCGAGTATCGTGCCAATTTCTTCTTAAAAGGCGGTGCACTACTTTACGCATTCAATCAAGAGAAGGCACGACCGACAAAGGATATTGACTTCTTGGGTACACATATCAACAATGACGGGGAATATATTAAGTCTATCTTTGCCCAAATAGCGGCTGTGCCATGCAATGAAGACGGCATCATATTTGACTCGGACTCAATAGAGGTGGAAGATATCACGCAGGATAAAGAGTATCATGGTCTTCGCCTGACCATAATGGCATCAATGGACTCTGTGCGGCAGCGTATATCCATGGATATCGGTTTTGGTGACGTAGTAACACCCGGGCCGCAAGATTTGGACTACCCGCTGCTGCTTGAAAATGTTCCTGGTGTGAGCATCCTTGCCTATTCACTGGAGACTGTAGTCGCAGAGAAGTTTGAGGCAATGATTTCCCTCTCTGTCAACAATAGCCGTATGAAGGATTTCTTTATGTGTATGTAATCCTTAAAGGTGGCACACTGGATGCTGGCGTGCTGAGTGATGCCATACAGAATACTTTTAAGAATCGTGGTACATCATACGTGGATAATCATCCGTTGTTTACGGAAGGCTTTTATACTGACTCGAACAGAGTTGCCCGTTGGAGAGGTTTCTTAAAAGGTATCAAGCGGCAGGAAAACATTTCATTTGAGGCGATAGGAGAGACTATCAAAACAGTTTTTTCCAGATATTGGGAATCGTTAAAGCCCAAATCATAGGTTCTGTGTATTCCAGGAATCAAAGGACAGGTCATTGATTTTTCAAAACAAATCAAAAACCTGTCCCTCCAATCTTCGAAGAACTTTACGAAAAAAGAGGAGTTGACGAAGCGTCATAAAACAGAAACAGCCCCGTACAACCTACACGAGTGAACTGCGTCAACGTAACCTTTCAGTTGCAAAGGACTTATTTCTTCCGGCGATACAACCAAGTCTTTAGCCTGTTTTGATGCCCGCATGCCAAAACCGTGAAATGTTACATGGAATGGAAGTTTGTATCTAAATCAGTTTCATCTGACGGGCCTTCTCCATAAGGAGTTGCATGAGGGGCTCGCGCTCGTTCTCCACGCGGTTGTCGAGCACGGCATCCTTCAGATACTGCTTCAGCACACCCACCTCGCGGCTGGGCTTCAGGTGGAACATCTCCATAATCTCATTGCCGTCGATGACGGGCTGGAGCAGACGCACATAGTCCTTCTCCTTCAGGTCGGCCAACTTCTCACGCACCATACGGAAGTTCTCGAGGAAGAGTTTCTTGCGCACCTCGTTCTTCGACGTGATGTCGGCCTCACAGAGCGTCATCAGATCATCGATGTCCTCACCGGCGTCGTTCATCAGACGGCGCACGGCAGAGTCGGTAACTTCGTCGTCGGCGATGGCGATGGGCCGCATGTGCAGGTCGACGAGTTTCTGCACGTATTTCATCTTCGCATCCATCGGCAGCATGAGACGGCGGAATATCTGGGGCACCATCTTGGCCCCGATGATGTTATGGTTGTGGAAGGTCCAGCCGATGGCGGGATCCCAGCGCTTCGACTTCGTCTTGCCGATGTCGTGCATCAGGGCAGCCCAACGGAGCCACAGGTTGTCGGAGTGGCGGGCCACGTTGTCGAGCACCTCCAGCGTATGGTAGAAGTTGTTCTTATGGGCCCGGCCATTTCGCTGTTCCACGATATCGAGGGCAGCGAGTTCCGGCATGATAATATTTAACAATCCTGAGCGCTGCAGATCGACGAATCCGCGACTCGGCAGGGGCGAGAGCATGATCTTGTTGAGTTCGTCCTTGATACGCTCCCCGCTGACGATCTTGATTCTGTCGGCCATCCGTTCCAGCGCCTCGAAGGTCTCATCCTCGATGACAAAGTTCAACTGGGTGGCAAAGCGGATACAGCGCATCATCCGGAGGGGATCGTCGGAGAAGGTGATGCCGGGTTCCAGCGGCGTGGCGATGATGCCGTCCTCGAGGTCAGCGAGGCCATTGAAGGGATCGACGAGTTCGCCGAAGCGGTCTCGGTTCAGGCAGATGGCCATCGCATTGATGGTGAAGTCGCGACGGTTCTGGTCGTCCTCCAGCGTACCGTCCTCCACGACAGGCTTGCGCGAGTCGTGGCTGTAACTCTCCTTGCGGGCTCCCACGAACTCCACTTCGTACTCGATGCCCTTTTGGCGGAACTTCACCTGTGCCGTTCCGAAATTTCTGAACACGGAGAGGTGCGCCTTCCTGCCGACCATCCGTTTCAGTTCTTCAGCCACAGCGATGCCGCTGCCCACGACTACCACGTCGATATCGTTAGAGGGCCGTTCCAGGAAGATGTCCCGCACGTAGCCGCCCACCACATAGCACTCCAGACCCAGACGGTCTGCAGCCTCACTGATCTGGTGGAACACCTCCTGGTCCAGTATTTCAGCCAATTCCTCGTCAGAATATAGTTTCATGCTGAGTGATGATTTGAGCGTGCAAAGGTACTAAAAAATCCCAACATCTCCAAATTCTCGCACTTTTTCTTGTTCATTTATGGTAAAATCGGAACTTTTCCGTACCTTTGCAGTCAAAAAGCAACAAGAGAAAGATATGAGACGAGGATTAACACTGTTGACAGGCATCTTAATGCTGGTGGCCTGCGGCGACTCCCAGCAGCAGGAAGCCATCCGTCTGCTGGAGGAGGCCAGGACACACTATGAGCAGGGCAACCTGGATGCCGCCAGGGCAGGTATCGACTCGCTGCGCAAGACCTACCCCAACGTCGTGGAGGCGCGCAAGGGAGCCCTGAAACTCCATCAGGACGTGGAACTGAAGGCCGCACAGATCGAGATGACACGCACGGACAGTCTGCTGCAACTGGCCAACCGGGAACTGGAGGTGCTGCAGAAACAGGTGGACGAGCACAAGGCCGCCCTGAAGGCTACACCCGAGGAACTCACCCTGCTGACCAGAACCCGCATGCGCCGGGACTCAATCCGCACGCAGTTCGAGACCTTAGGAGCCAAAATCCGCTATATCCACCAGAAACAAAAACAACAATAATTTTTGGTGGTTTCAATATAAATATGTACCTTTGCACCCGATTATGGCTAATTTAGAGAAGACAAACACCCAGTTTGAGAAGGCGATGGCCGAGTGCCGCGCCCTCTTCGAGAAGAAACTCCACGACTATAAGGCATCGTGGCGCATCCTGCGACCAACGGCTCTCACCGACCAACTCTTCATCAAGGCGAAGCGCATCCGCTCCCTGGAGATCAAGAAGGAGTCGAAGGTGGGCGAAGGCATCAGGCCAGAGTTCGTGGCGCTGATCAACTACGGCATCGTGGGGCTGATACAACTCGACAAGGGGTTTGCCGACGTGGTGGACATCACCAACGAGGAGGCGATGGCGCTCTACGACAAGTATGCCCGCGAGGCGCTGGAACTGATGAAGCGCAAGAACCACGACTACGACGAAGCATGGCGCTCAATGAGAATCAGTTCGTATACGGACTTCATCCTCACCAAGATTGAGCGCATCAAGGAGATAGAGGACCTCGAGGGCGCTACGCTCGTCTCCGAGGGCATTGGTGCCAACTATATGGACATCATCAACTACGCGGTCTTTGGAGTGATTAAACTAACGGAGGACGAGTGAGGAAGACCATCGTCAACATCTGCCGCCTGGTACTCGCAGTGACGTTCATCTTTTCAGGATTCGTCAAGGCTGTGGATTCCTTGGGCACGCAGTATAAGATCCACGACTACCTCGCCGCCTGGGGACTGGCCGGCTATGTGCCCGACTTCCTGACGCTCACGGCATCCATCGTGCTATCCAGTGCAGAGTTTATCCTGGGCATCTGCCTGCTCTTCGCCATACGGCGCAGGCTCGTGTCGAAAGTGGTGCTCGCGGCGATGCTCGTGCTGACGCCCCTCACCCTCTGGATTGCCCTGGCCAACCCTGTCAGCGACTGTGGATGCTTCGGTGATGCCGTCGTGCTCACCAACTGGCAGACGCTCTGGAAGAACCTGTTGCTGCTTGCAGCAGCCATTGTCGTGTGGAAGCATCCCCTGGAGATGCCGCGACTGATCGGTGAGTCGAACCAGTGGATCGTCATGAACTATTCGGGTGTGTTCATCCTGCTGATCATCGCCGGACGCAGCCTCTATACCCTACCCCAGTTCGACTTCCGCCCCTATCACGTGGGCACCGACCTCAGAGACGGGTGGCAGCGGATGCTGGAAGGTGAGGAATCGCCCTACTCGGAGTTCTTCATTGAACTCGCCGACGAGGGAGAGGACATCACCGAGGAGGTACTCGGCAGCGAGGGGTACACCTTCCTGCTCGTGTCGCCCCACCTCGAACAAGCCGACGACTCGCAACTCGACGGGCTCAACCAACTCTACGAATACAGCCTGGAGCACGGCTACCCCTTCTATTGCCTCACGGCCAGTACGGAAAAGGGAATCAGCCACTGGCGGAACAACACGGGGGCAGAATACCCCTTCTGCCAGACCGACGAGACCACGCTGAAGACGGTGATACGCTCCAATCCCGGACTGCTCCTGCTGAAGGACGGCCAGATCATCCGCAAGTGGAGCCACAACGACCTGCCCGACGAAGAGCAACTCAGCCTGCCGCTCGAGGAATCGCCCCTCGGACAACTGCCTACGGAGACCGTTACGACCAAGATACTCTGGATACTCACCTGGTTTGTGCTCCCGCTGGTGATTCTCACCCTTGCAGACCGCCTATGGGCCTGGAGCAACTGGCTGAGGAAGAGAAAAGTGAAAAGTAAAAAGTTAAACCCTTTAATTAATAAAAGTAATATGAGAAAGAAAATTGTAGCAGGTAACTGGAAGATGAACATGAATCTTCAGGACGGTATCGCTCTTGCAAAGGAGCTTAACGAGACATTGAAGGCCGACAAGCCCAACTGCGGTGTTGTGATCTGTACACCGTTTATCCATCTGGCATCTATCGCACAGTTCCTTGACCAGGACATCATCGGCTTGGGTGCTGAGAACTGCGCCGACAAGGAGAAGGGTGCCTTCACGGGTGAGGTGAGCGCCGAGATGGTGAAGTCAACGGGTGCACAGTACGTGATCCTCGGCCACTCTGAGCGCCGCGAATACTACAAGGAGACTCCCGAGATCCTGAAGGAGAAGGTGCTGCTGGCACAGAAGAACGACCTGAAGGTGATCTTCTGTATCGGTGAGAGCCTGGAGGAGCGCGAGGCCGGCAAGCAGAACGAGGTCGTAAAGGCCGAACTTGAAGGCAGCGTATTCAACCTCGCAGAGGAGGATTTCCGCAAGATCGTCATCGCCTACGAGCCCATCTGGGCCATCGGTACCGGCAAGACCGCTACTGCTGAGCAGGCTGAAGAGATCCATGCTTACATCCGCTCGATCATCGCCGAGAAGTATGGTCAGGCCGTTGCCGACGACACCACCATCCTCTATGGTGGCTCGTGCAAGGCTTCTAACGCTCCCGAACTGTTCGCCAAGCCCGACATCGACGGTGGTCTCATCGGCGGTGCCTCGCTGAAGGCCGCTGACTTCAAGGGTATCATCGACGCCTGGAAGAAGTGAAACGACTGATCATCATGCTCACATTGTGTGTCGGCTGCCTCATCGCGGCCGACGCACAATCTACCTTCACACAGCGGCTGCAGCAGACCAGCGCAGGTGAAGGGAAGGTCACCGTGAAGCAGAGCAAGGAGGTGGACGACCTGGTGAACGGCATCAACGGTGCCAAGCCCGTCACTACGGCCCCGACGTCGCCCGCAACACGTAAGCAGCAGGAAAACAAGCAACAGGAGAAGACCGGCGAGCAGACAGCCCGCCAGGATAAGACCGCCAAGGAATCGCACAGCGAGTCGCGCGACACCACTGATCTCTCCACTCCCGATGACAGCCGCAAAAAGGTGATGCGCGGCTATAAGGTCAACGGCTACCGCGTGCAGGTGTTTGCCGGCGGAAACTCCCGTAACGACCGTATCAAGGCCGAGCGCACCGGCAACGAGATCAAGCAACTCTTCCCGGGTGAGCCCGTCTATGTCCACTTCTATTCCCCCCGCTGGATCTGCCGTATGGGCAACTACCGCACCTACGAGGAGGCGCATGATGTTCTCACGCGAGTGAAGAATCTCGGCTACGAGTCCGCCATCATTGTCAAGGGAAAAATCACCGTTCAATACCAATGAAACAGGAAATAGAACTGGCAAGGCACTATAAGGAGGTGCTGCGGCTGCTGGGCGAGGACCCTGAGCGCGAAGGACTGCAGAAGACCCCCATGCGCGTGGCCAAGGCGATGCAGGTGCTGACACGCGGCTACGAGATGGATGCCCATAAGGTGCTCACCGATGCCCTCTTCAAGGAAGACTACTCACAGATGGTCATCGTTAAGGACATCGACTTCTTCTCGCTCTGCGAACACCACATGCTGCCCTTCTACGGCAAGGCTCACGTGGCCTACATTCCCAACGGCTATATCACAGGGCTGTCGAAGATTGCACGCGTAGTCGACATCTACTCCCACCGCCTGCAGGTGCAGGAGCGCATGACTCAGCAGATCAAGGACTGTATCCAGGAGACTCTCAAGCCTCTTGGGGTGATGGTCGTTATCGAGGCCAAGCACATGTGCATGCAGATGCGCGGCATCGAGAAACAGAACTCCATCACCACCACGAGCGACTTCAGCGGTGCCTTCAATCAGGCCAAGACACGCCAAGAATTCATGAACTTAATCCACAACAACCAAATTTGAGCAAGAGATGAACCAATCAAGCAGAATCAACTACAACCGGGGTGACGAGACAATGACCGGAGCCTTCTACCACAGTTGCCTAGGAAAGTTGCTCATCCTCGCAGGCATCGTCGTAGTGCTCCTCATCATCGCCTACTTCACTGCTCCCACGGAGCGGGAAATGCGCGACGAGATCAACGACGACATCATGCAGTGCATGGAGATGAACGACAGCATCCGCGGCGACCAGATTGACGACTATGTCCACAATATCGGCTTCATCTTCACCACCGCCGACTCCACAAAGGTCGGACAGGAGTGGCGCGAGGCCTTCGACAAGTATAACCGCGTGGAGATCTATCGTCACACTTTCTTCACCACGGCCTATGTCTACAACAACATCCTCACAGAAGGTTCACGCGTAGGCATCGGTGCTTTCGGCGTGGTCGTACCCACGATGAATTTCAACGATTTCCTGTTGCGCGTAGGCCCCATGCACAAGGGATACGACCAGAAACTCATCCGCACGACCGTGATCCCCGACAACGACCTGGGTACCAACCCCAACATTCAGGAATACCACTACAAGCGTAATCCCGACGATTAATGCTTC
>JAFUAK010000015.1 GCA_017460765.1 Prevotella sp.
CTGCATTGACGAGGTGCGCGCCTTTCCCCGTCCGTTCACCACGTAGGTGATGCTCCGGGCCGTAAACGGCTGTCCGAAGTCCATATATAATAAAGTAGTTTGTGTCGGGTCGGTGAGTTTCCAGGTAGAGTCGGCACTGAATACCTTTCTGGAGTCGCCCATCAACTGCTCGTCGTAGGGCAGGGCGATGAGAGCCACATCCTTCATCCAGTATCGGTGTGCCCTGACGCCGGGCATCCTGACCTTTACGTCCTGACCGCCCTCTACCACCAGTTCGCTGTTCGTGAGCCGTTGCATGCTCTTGTCAGGCGTAATCCACGAACCGCCTGCCACGTAGCCGTTAGAGGCATTAGCCTCGAAGTCGAGACCAAGACGCTTGGCTTCCTGGGAAGAGAAAATCAGTTCGTCCCACCACTTCGGGGAGAAGACCTTGAAGGCTCCTTCGCCCTTGCCGTGTACCTGGTCGTAATACACCACGCCGCCTACGCCCTGCTCCTTGAAGGCCTCCAGGTCGGCCGTTATGCCCTCATGGGTGCCGACGGTCTCTCCATGAAACCACCACACCTTGGTGCGGGCAGAGTCCTGCGGATGGTCGAAACCATAGGATAACGGGGTTTGGGCTGACATCTGCATGACGGTCAGCGACAAAAGAACTGAAATAGAGATTACCTTCATAGTGCGTTGGCTTTGATTCGAGTGCAAAGATAAAGAGATCGCGCGAGAAGAAACGAGGGATATTGTACGAAAATGGAGAAATACGTACGATGTCGCATCTCTATCTTCGTACAATGTTATACTTTTGCAGCAGAAACGATCACTTAAAACAAATTTACCAAGATGAAAAGAAACCGAATCCTGATGGTCCTGATGGGACTGATGCTTTCTGCCACGATGATGGCAGAGGGAGAACGAGTCAACCAACTCTTCAACTTCGACTGGAAGTTCAAACTGGGTGAGACTGCCAATGCTGAGAGCGTGACACTCGACGACTCAGACTGGCGCAGTCTGGACCTGCCCCACGACTTCCAGATCGAGATGCCCTGGTATAACGACAAGACCGCCCGTGGCCGCGGCTTCAAGCAGATGGCTACCGGCTGGTATCGTAAGACCTTTGATGCAGACCCCGCCTGGAAGGGCAAGCGCGTGATTCTCGACTTCGAGGGTATCATGCTGCACGGCGATGCCTACCTGAACGGTCAGAAGATCGGCGGCACGGACTACGGCTACCTGGGCTTCGAGGCCAATATCACTAAACTGCTGAAGTGGGACCAACCGAATGTGCTGGCCGTGCACTGCTCGACAGGTAACATGCCTAACTCCCGCTGGTACACGGGTGGCGGATTGTTCCGCGACGTGCATCTGGTGCTGAAAGACTCTGTGGCTATCGCTCGCCACGGTATCTATATCACTACACCGCAGATCAGTGAGACTGAGGCTACCGTCAGCGTGCAGGTGGAGGTAGAAGGTATCAAGAACAAGAAATACGACCTCGTGATCGAGGCCAAGATCCTAGGCCCCGACGGCCAGCAGGTGGGCATGACGAAGATCGATGCCCCGAAGGATAATAAGCAGCCGACGGTGGAGGTGCAGTTGCCCCAGGTGAAGGTGAGCAACCCCCAACTGTGGTGGTGCGAGACACCTAATTTATATAAGGCAGAGGTGTCGCTCATCCTCAATGGTCAGACTATCGACAAACTTTCGGAGCGTTTCGGCATCCGTACTGTGGAGTTCTCGCGGGAGTATGGTTTCCGCTTGAACGGCAAGAAGATCTTCCTGCAGGGTATGGCCAACCACCACGACATCGGTGCCCCCGGAGCCGCTGCCTACGAGACGGGTATCGCCCGTATGATGGACAAGATCAAGGAGTTTGGCTTCAACCATATCCGTACGTCGCACAATCCCTATAGCGAGGCCTTCCTGCGTCTGGCTGACGAGAAAGGAATCCTCATTGTGGATGAACTCTACGACAAGTGGTCGAACACACTGGCTTGGGCCGGTCGCCGTCCTTGGACGGAGATGTGGTGGGAGAATCTGATGGAGTGGGTGAAGCGCGACCGCAACCACCCAAGCGTCATCATGTGGAGCCTTGGTAACGAACTGCAGTTCCAAGAGGAGCGCTGTGGCTTCCCGACCCGTGACTGGGGTGTGACTACCTACGACATCATGAACACCCTTGTGAAGCGACTCGACCCGACGCGCAAGACCACGGTGGCCATGTATCCCGCCCGTGCCGGTGGTATCGTGAAGCACAGTCCTGAGTATCGGTTGGAACAGAATATCATCCCCGCCGAACTGGCGCAGCACACCGAGGTGGCCAGTTTCAACTACTGCTGGGAAGACTACGACAAGTATATGAAGTATGCACCCCACATGATTCTCTATCAGAGCGAGGCAACGACCAACGAACTGACTGCACCCTGGGCTGGCATGGACCGTGAGCACATGGTCGGTCTGGCTTACTGGGGAGCCATCGAGTACTGGGGCGAGTCGAACATCTGGCCGAAGAAAGGCTGGGACTACTCGTTCTTCCGCCACTCCCTGGAGCCCAACTCGCAGGCCTACCTCATCAAGACCATCTTCAAACCCGAGGAGCCGCAGGTACATATTGGTATTGCAGGTAAGGTAGATACGCTGTGGTGGAACGACATCGTGGTCGGTCAGACCCGTGTCAGCAGCCACTGGAACCGTGAGGTGGGTCAGAAATACAAGGTCTATACCTACACCAACGGCGACGAGGTAGAACTGTTTGTCAATGGAAAGAGTATCGGCGTGAAGCAGAACAGCGACAAGCGCAAGCCCAACGTGATCGTCTGGGACGGCGTGCAGTACGAACCCGGCACCATCAAGGCTATCGCCCGTAAGGATGGAAAGATACACGCTCAACATCAGTTGGAGACTGCCGGCAAGGCCGTGAAACTGATGATGGAAACGGAGAATCCCGATTGGAAGGCCGACGGTATGGGCTTGCAGTATGTGAAGGTATATGCCGTCGATGCGAAAGGACGCGTGGTGCCCACCTACGACGGAAAGGTAACCTTTAACGTGGAGGGCCCGGCCCGTATCATTGCCGTCGATAACGGTAACCACTCCAGCGACGACCTCTTCGACGGTAACCAGAAAGATCTCTATGAGGGCTTCGCCATGGCCATCCTGCGCTCTGACAGGAACACGACCGGAAAGGTGAAGATCACCGCCGCCTGCGACGGTCTGAAGAGTGCTACGAAGACCGTTATGACGAAATAAAGGAGAAAGATGAAAAAAATCAATACGCTACTGGCAGTGCTGCTGACGATGGTTGCCAGCAGCACTGCCCAGCCCGTAAGGCAACAGGTGGGGCCGCAGGCCATGAATGACGAGATTGCCCCCATTCAGGCACCCTTCGAGATGCCGCAGTTGCAACGTCCGCAGTTCCCGGAACGGACCGTGACAGTCAAGATGCCCCGCAAGGGACTGGCCACCAAGGCCATCCAGCAGACCATCGATGACCTCGCCTCACAGGGTGGCGGTAGGGTGGCGGTTCCTGCCGGCGACTGGCAGACGGGGCGTATCACCCTGCGCTCGAACATCGACCTGCACCTCGACAAGGACTGCCGGCTGCATTTCAGTGGGCAGATTGCCGACTACCATCCCGTGGTGTTCACCCGCGACGAGGGCATCGAGATTTATAGTCTCGGGGCGTTCATCTATGCCAATGGCGAGCGGAACATCGCCCTGACGGGAGCAGGTGAGATCATTGGTCCTTCGATCGACTGCGAGATCTACCAGCAGAATAAGGAATACTGTCTGAATATCGAGAAGATCGTGGGGGAAGAACCTCTGGAAGCCCGCTACTACGACGGGGTGAAGACCAAGGAGGTGTTTCTGCCCAAGACCATTGCCCCCATCAACTGCACGAACGTGCTCATCGAGGGCGTCACCCTGACACAGGGACTCTACTGGAACGTGGTGCCGCAGTATTGCGACAGCGTGATCATCCGTGGCGTCACCGTCAGTAGTTTCGGTCATGGGCGTACCGACGGCATCGACGTGGAGTCCTCCAGTAATGTGCTGATAGAATACTGTTCGCTCGACTGTCAGGACGATACCTACACGATGAAGTCGGGTCGCGGCTGGGACGGTCTGCGCATCAACCGTCCGACGGAGAATGTCGTGGTGCGCTACAGCCTTGCCCTGCGCGGGGCGGGCGGTATCGTCTGCGGTACGGAGGTGGCCGGTGGCGTGAACAATGTCTACTGTCACGACTGCGTGTTCGAGGGCACCGATCAGGCGTTCCGCTATAAGAGTCGTCGCACTAGGGGCGGCGGCATCTCCAACATCTTCGTCGAACGGGTACGGGCCAACGTGAAGTATTCCGCCTTCTACTGTGATCTGTTGGGCGAAACGAAGTGGATGGGTGAACTGGCTCAGCGGTTCCCCACGCCTCCCAAGACGAAATACACGCCTTATTTCCATGATATCTCCGTGCACGATGTGGTGGTGGAAGGCTGCCGCGAACTGGTGAGTTTCACAGGTCAGCCCGAACTGCCTGTGAAGAACGTGTTCTTCGGCAATGCCACGGTGACCGCCCAGCGCGTCGGTCATGTACAGGATGTTACCGGCTTCTCCATGAAGGATGTGGATATCCATACGACCGACAGTATCCTGACCATCGACGGCTGTAGCGTGGTGAACATCTTCGGATTCAACAATGTCGATCTGAAGGCCCCTGTCAAGGTGGTGCAGAAGGGCGTGCCGTCGAAGTATGTCAGTGTACAGGAGATACCCATGCAGGTCGTCGCTTACGATGCCGTCCACCCAGGTGCCGTCTGGCTCGATACCGAGGGTAAGCCCATCCAGGCCCACGGCTTCCAGATCGTGTGCATCGACGGCACCTACTACTGGTATGGTGAGAATAAGGCCGACGCCCTGTTGGGCACCACCAGGATGTTCGGGGGCGTGCGCTGCTATTCCTCCAAAGACTTCTATAACTGGAAGGACGAAGGGTTGATCCTGGCACC
>JAFUAK010000118.1 GCA_017460765.1 Prevotella sp.
CCTCATACGTCCACCAATGGAACTCAGGCATCATGCGCAACACGTCCATGCAGTCACTCGTAATCTGATGGATATGTTCATCGCGAATCTGCATTGGGTCTTTCCATCCGCGCCGTCTGTTGATGATAGCCGCAACCTTCAGGCCTAGAAGGCTTGGATTATGGCGACTATCAAGTGTATAGTGCTACTCACCACATGTCTTGTCTGCATTTAAGAAAAGGTTACTGGCATGTAAGTCCTGCGTATAGATATCACCAACTATTCACTCCGCCATTCTTTGTCAGAAAGGGCTTCTACGAAATCGCGAAAGCTTTGGGTAAGAGCGAGGTATGGTATTGTGATGAATTCCACTTAGATAACTGTGGAGATGAACAATGGGATTACGACACGCAGACCTTTGAGGAATGGCAGGCTTTTATTACTGCCAAATATGGCCCAATCAAAGACTTCCCTATTGACGAAGTGTTGAAGTACTATCTTCATAAGTTTTTCCCTGCTTATCCGGTTTATCACGACAACTTTATGATAATGGTATAATAATCCATCCGAATAGGTTATCTAGTATCTTTTCAAGGTAGTTGGTGTCGTCAGTGACCTTCTTTAAGCACCAAGAGAGGTGAAAAGCCTCTCACTTTAAGAAATAATGAGTATTTTGAGATAAAATCCTTGGCATTTTTGAAAAAAACTCCTTATCTTTGCATTTGGTAATTAAAAATAAGATACATATTTAACAGATGTGCAGGATTTTAAAGATTTTGTGAATGCTATATATAAGAATATAATGTGACAGACCGAGTTGAAGACATAAATAAGGCCGTCGTTTATTACATAGAAGGGGCAGGTACCCTACTGGCGTGGAGGATATATGAATCGTGAACGCTTCTTCGCAGAGTGTCATCGCTACATTGATTTCAGTACAGAAGTCATAAACGACAGGTCACGACGGATGATTGAGAAAATAAAAGTGGCGATGGAGATGTAAAATTATCAAGATTTGCATACTAAATATATGGTGAATGTTTAATGATTAAAATTTATGGATTATAAGAAATACAAACGGAATAAAAACGTTATAACAATATGGATAAAGAAAACAAACTGATTCTCTATACGGATGAGGACGGCAGGGTGAGTGTTAATACTCGGTTTGCCGATGAAGATGTGTGGCTGACGCAGGAGCAACTGGCTACCATCTACCAGACGACTCAGGAGAATGTGTCTATGCACATCTCCAATATCTATTCGGACAAAGAACTCGACAAAGAGGGAACTTATAAGAAATTCTTATTAGTTCGACAAGAGGGCAAACGGCAGGTGCATCGCAACATGGATCATTACAATCTTGATGTGATTATCGCCCTTGGCTATCGTGTGCAGTCGCCCATCGCTGTGAGGTTCCGCAGATGGGCCACAGAGCGCCTGCATGAGTATATCCAAAAGGGCTTCACGATGGACGATGAGCGTCTGAAGCAGGGCGGCAACCGTTACTTCCGCGAATTGTTGCAACGCATCCGCGACATTCGTAGCAGCGAGCGTAACTTCTACCAGCAGGTGACGGACATCTATGCCACTTCGACGGACTATGACCCAAGGGCGAAGATGACAAAGTTGTTCTTCGCAACAGTACAAAATAAGATGCACTACGCCGTGCATGAACACACGGCAGCGGAATTGATAATTCCTTGACTATGCAGAGTTCCAGGCCTTAGAGCAGAACCCGATGACGATGGCTGACTAGATTCAGGCTCTGGACGACCAGATTCTACGTCTTCGCAGGGACATCCTCACGGGAAACGATACCATCTCGCACCAAGAGGCCATTGAGAAGGCTGAACGAGAGTTTGAAATCTATCGCGAGCGTGAAATGCGCTTGCTGGAGAGCGATTTTGACAAAGCCGTCAAAGGACTTCTGGATAAGAGTGATGACAACTGAAATGAAACGGTGACAAATTGTCACCAGTTGAAACTTCGTGCTGCAGACGGGAAGAATCACTCATCTAATCCTGCCGATTATAATCATTTTCAACTAACATCGGCAGGATTTAACGGCAAAACCGGGTTTTTTCTTAGAATTCGCTGGTGAAGTGGAACTTGATGTGCTTGAAGTCCTCCTGCGCCATGGAAAGCACATAGCCTGAGTCGGCGAGGAACACGTCGCGGCCTTCTTTGTCCTTGGCCATATACTGGTACTTGCGCTTCTTGAAGTTCTCCAGTTCGGCATCGTCGTCGCTCTCTATCCAACAGGCCTTATAGAGATGCACGGGCTCCCAGCGGCACTTGGCGTTGTACTCGTTCTCAAGACGGTACTGGATCACCTCGAACTGCAACTGGCCGACGGTGCCGATAATCTTGCGGTTGTTGAACTGGTTGACAAACAACTGGGCCACGCCCTCGTCCATCAACTGGTCGATGCCCTTCTGGAGTTGCTTCGACTTCATGGGATCGTCGTTCTCGATATACTTGAAGAGTTCGGGCGAGAACGAGGGCAGTCCGCGGAAGTGCAACTGCTCGCCCTCCGTCAGCGTGTCGCCGATCTTGAATACGCCACCCGTATCCGGCAGGCCTACGATATCACCAGGCCATGCCTCGTCGATGGTGCTCTTGCGCTGCGCCATGAACTGTGTGGGTGAGGTGAAGCGCATCGTCTTGCCATGACGCACATGCAGATAGGGCTGATTGCGCTGGAACCGTCCGCTGCACACCTTACAGAAGGCGATACAGGAACGATGGTTGGGGTCGATGTTGGCCGTAATCTTGAAGATGAAGCCAGTGAACTTAGGCTCCTCGGGCTGTACGTCGCGCTCCTCGGCCTTCGTCGGACGAGGACTGGGTGCGATCTTCACGAAACAGTTCAGGAGTTCCTGCACGCCGAAGTTGTTCAGTGCGGAGCCGAAGAACACAGGGGCCACCTCTGCCGAGCGGTAGGTCTCCACGTCGAACTCGGGATAGACACCCTCCACCAGTTCCAGATCCTCGCGCAGTTTGGCAGCATCCTGCTCGCCCACCCTGCTGTCGAGTTCCTCACTGTCGATGTCCACCTCCACCTTCTCCGTCACGCGCTGTTTGTCAGGCGTAAAGAGGTCGAGTTTCTCCTCGTAGATGTTATACACGCCCTTGAACTTCGCGCCCTGATTGATGGGCCACGACAGCGGGCGCACCTTGATTTCCAGTTCCTGTTCCAGTTCGTCGAGCAGGTCGAAGGGATCACGGCCCTCACGGTCCATCTTATTGATGAAGATGATGACGGGTGTCTTCCTCATGCGGCAGACGGTCATCAGTTTTCTGGTCTGCGTCTCCACGCCCTTGGCACCATCCACCACGATGATGGCGGAATCGACAGCCGTCAGCGTGCGGAAGGTATCCTCGGCGAAATCCTGGTGACCAGGGGTGTCGAGGATGTTCACCTTGTACTCCGTATCGGAGCCATCAGGTGTATAGTCAAACTCCATCACGGAGGTGGATACCGAGATACCACGCTGTTTCTCGATGTCCATCCAGTCGGAGGTTGCGGTCTTCTTGATCTTGTTGTTCTTGACGGCACCGGCCACCTGTATCTGTCCACCGAACAGCAGGAATTTCTCCGTCAGTGTCGTCTTACCCGCATCCGGGTGCGATATAATCGCAAATGTCCTTCTTCTTTCTATCTCTTGATTCATAACTTACTAATGCATTCGGCGAGGCTATCCTCCCAGTAGGGGACCTCGATGCCGAAGGTTTCCTTGATCTTGGTCTTGTCGAGCACGGAATAGTGCGGACGGGCGGCAGGCGTGGGATACTCCTCTGTATGCAGGGGGCGCACATGACAGGTGGTGATGCCTGCGATGCGATGGATGGCCTTCGTGAAGTCGTACCACGAGATGACACCCTCGTTGGAGAAATGATAGATGCCTGGCACGATACCCTTATTGACGGCGGCGAAGATGGCTGCTGCCAGGTCGCGCGCATAGGTCGGCGTACCGATCTGGTCAAAGATCACGCCCAGTTCCAGTTTTTCCTTGCCCAGACGAATCATCGTCTTCACGAAGTTGTTGCCGAAGGTGGAGTAGAGCCACGCCGTACGGATGATCATCGAGTGGCTGCAAGCCTGCTGTACAGCCTGCTCTCCCGCCAGTTTCGTACGCCCATAGGTACTGTTGGGGCAGACGCTGTCCGTCTCTACGTAGGGACGGTGGTTCGTACCGTCGAACACATAGTCAGTCGATATCTGGATCATCCAGCCTCCACGCTTCTCGATGGCCGCTGCCAAGAGGCCCGGTGCCTCGGCATTCAGTTTGCTGCAAAAGGCCTTGTTCTCCTCGGCCTTGTCTACGGAAGTATAGGCAGCGCAGTTTACGATACCGTCGATCTTGTTTTCACTGACGAAGTGTTCGATGGCAGCCTGGTCGGTGATGTCGAGTTCGGCCACATCCGTATTAAAATAGGCATGCTGGGGATTTTCCTTCTCCAGCAACTGCATCTCGTTTCCCAATTGACCGTTACATCCGGTAATCAAAATATTCATCTTATTCGAATTTCAGTCCTTCTTCCTTGTCTTTTTTATAATAGTCGCTGAGCATGCCGATGAAGGTGCTGATTTCCTTCACAGCGTGCTGAGTATCAGGTGATATGTCCGCCTTTTGCAGACGCAGCAGCATCACCCCGTAGAGTGAGTTGAAACAGGTCTCAATCTCATTCTCCTCCTTATTGGCCCCACGGTTGTGCAGTTCCACGATGTAGGGCAGCACCTTATAGTACTCCGCATTATAGAAGGGGAACTTCGGCGACTGTAGCAGTTGGTCGTTCAGTTCGATGAGCATCTGCAGCGTCACCTGATTAATCTGCAGGTGTCCCTTCTCGCGGCAGCCCTCCTGGTTCATCATCCGGATGAGGTTGCCGAACCAGTCGATCTCCTCTTCCTTCTGCTCGTCCGTATAGTCGAAGCGCTCCACATACTCACGCCTGATCCTCGACAGCGAACAGTCGAAGGCCCGTATCGTGTCCTCTATCTGCCACATATACAGCAGATACTCGGCAATATTCTTCTTCCTTAATTCCTGTGCTACAAACATGATTGTGAATTGTGCATTGTGAATTGTGCATTAAAAAAACCTCACCAGGTTCGTCGTCGTGCCGAGCAGCATGATGATGGAGCCGATAATCACGGCCACGCCGATCACCTGATTGATAATTCTGATGCCGTTCGTGTCGAACTTCGTGCGGATCTTGTCCACCAGCCACGTCAGTCCCCACCACCAGAGCATGGCACCGCCCACGATACTCGCAAAGCCCACCAGCATCTCGAACGGATGGTCGGGCAATACGAAGGCGAACTGCGCATACATGGCCAGGAAGAGGAAGATAATCAGCGGATTGGAGAAGGTCACGAGGAAGGCCGTCCACGTGTTATACCACAGCGTACCTTTCTGCTGACCTGACTGATGCATCTTTCGCGTAGGATCCGAACGATAGGTATAGAAGCCGAAACAAAGCAGCATGATACTTCCCGCTATCTGCAGGTAGAAGCGGTTCTGCGTGTTGGTGATGAAGTCCATCACGAACGACATACCGAAGCCCGCAAAGCCTGCGTAGATGATATCGCTCACCGCAGCACCGATACCAGTGGCCAGACCATACCAGCGTCCCTTGTTCAGCGTGCGCTGCACACAAAGGATGCCGACGGGCCCCATCGGAGCACTGGCTATCACCCCGATCATCATCCCCTTGAAGATGAAATCCAATATATTGATTGGTACATGAAACGGCATAACGGCTGCAAAGGTACACATATTTTTTGAAAGAAATGGTTAATTTCCGTAAAAATGAACAGAGTATGGCAGTTTTTTACTAACTTTGTCGCACAAAAGAGAAATTATCAACAAAACAATAAAACTATAACAATTATGAGTGAACAGAATGCAGCGATCAAGCCGTATGTAATCGGCTTGGACTTAGGAGGTACGAATTCCGTTTTCGGTATCGTGGATGCGCGTGGTGAAATCAAGGCAACTACAGCCATCAAGACAGGCGGCTACGAAAAGGTGGAAGACTATGTCGCCGCCAGCGTAGAGGCTCTGCAGGTCATTATCGACCAGGTGGGCGGCATCGAAAAGATCAAGTCGATGGGCATTGGCGCTCCCAACGGAAACTTTTATAATGGCACGATCGAATTTGCCCCCAACCTTCCCTGGGCCCACGACGGCATTGTGCCCCTGGCAAAACTGTTCAGCGATGCATTGGGCATCCCCGTTGCCCTCACCAACGACGCCAACGCTGCCGCTATCGGCGAGATGGTCTATGGCGTGGCCCGTGGCATGAAGAACTTTATCGTGATCACCCTCGGTACGGGTGTTGGCTCCGGTATCGTGGTCAACGGCCAGTTGCTCTACGGACACGACGGCTTTGCCGGTGAGTTGGGCCACGTCACGATGGTGCGCGGCGAGGAAGGCCGTATCTGCGGCTGCGGACGTACCGGTTGTCTGGAGTGCTACTGCTCGGCTACTGGTGTGGCCCGTACGGCACGCGAACTGCTCTCGAAGTCCGACCGTCCAAGTCTGCTCCGCGAGATGGATCCTGAGAAGATCACCTCTCTCGATGTCTCGATTGCTGCCGGCAAGGGCGACGAACTGGCCAAGGAGATCTACGAGTTCACGGGCAAGATGCTGGGTGAGGCCTGCGCCGACTTCGCAGCCTTCTCTTCTCCCGAGGCCTTCATCTTCTTCGGTGGTATGGTCAAGGCTGGCGAACTGATTATGAAGCCCATCCGCGAGGCCTACGATGCCCACGTGCTGAAGATCTTCAAGGGCAAGGCCCAGTTCCTCGTGAGCGGTCTCGACGGTGCCAGCGCAGCCGTCCTTGGTGCCTCTGCCATCGGTTGGGAAATACAGTAGAGGTGAAAAGGTGAAAAAGTGAAAAGTGAAAAAGTAATGAAAAGAATATTCACTTCGTTAGTCCTGCTCGTTGGAGCAGGACTTTCTGTCTGTGCACAGGCAGTGCCGCAGATAGCCAATGTCATGGCCCGTCAGACCACCTCGCTCAACGGCGCCTGGAACTATATCGTCGACGTACAGGAGGAGGGCTACTATGACTACCGCATGAAGCTCACGCCCTGGGGATTTTTCCAGAACGCAAAGCCTCAGGGGCCAGAAGACCTCATCGAATACGACTTCGACAAGGCCGAGACCATGCAGGTGCCTGGCGACTGGAACACGCAGGACGAGCGTCTGTTCTTCTACGAGGGCACGGTGTGGCTGAAGAAGGGTTTTGAATTCCACCCCAAGGCCGGCAAGCACACCTTATTATATTTTGGAGCCATCAACTACGACGCCCACGTCTATGTGAACGGCAAGAAGGCAGGCCACCACGTGGGCGGTTTCACGCCCTTCAACTTCGACGTGACGGAGTTGCTCAAGGACGGCGAGAACACGGTAATCGTCAAAGTAGACAACAAGCGTCATGCCGAGGACGTGCCCACGCAGATCTTCGACTGGTGGAACTATGGCGGCATCACGCGCGATGTGCTGCTGGTCGAGGTGGAGCCCGTCTATGTGGAGAACTACCGCCTGCAACTCGAGAAGGCTTCTGCCAAGTCGAAGAAGCGCACCATCGACTTCTCGCTCCGTCTGAACCAGAAGGAGGCAGGCCGCACGGTGACCCTCTCCATCCCCGAACTGAAGATCAGACAGACTCTCACCACCGATGCCGACGGCACCATCCACTCTCAACTCTCCACTCTCAACTCTCAACTAAAACTCTGGTCTCCCACGAACCCTAAATTATATAAGGTGGAGATTCAACTGGGCGACGAGACGCTCACCGACGAGATCGGCTTCCGCACCATCGAGACGCGCGACAAGCAGATCCTGCTCAACGGCGAGCCCATCTTCCTGAAGGGCATCAGCATCCACGAGGAGAAGCCCAACGGCGGCGGACGCGCCAACTCGACGGAAGATGCCCACACGCTGCTCTCATGGGCCAAGGAACTGGGCTGCAACTACGTGCGCCTGGCCCACTACCCCCACAACGAATACGCCGTCCGCGAGGCCGAGCGCATGGGCATCCTCGTATGGTCGGAGATTCCCTGCTACTGGACCATCGCCTGGACCAATCCTGATACCTACGCCAATGCCGAGCGCCAGTTGTCCGACATGATCCTGCGCGACCAGAACCGTGCCAACGTCATCATCTGGTCGATTGCCAACGAGACGCCCCACTCCGCCGAGCGCGACAGTTTCCTGAGCCGTCTGGCCAAGAAGGCCCGCCAACTCGACGGCAGCCGCCTCATCTCAATGGCGATGGAGGTCACCTCAGCCTCGAACTACCACAACAAGTTGCAGGACAACATGAACGAGTATGTCGATGTGGTCAGTTTCAACCAGTACATCGGCTGGTATCGCGACGTGAACGATGCCGCTAAGATGACGTGGGAGATCCCCTACAACAAGCCCGTCATCATCAGCGAGTTCGGCGGCGGTGCCAAGTACGGTCTCCACGGTGCGAAGAACCAACGCTGGACGGAGGAGTTCCAGGAGAACCTCTACCGCGAGAACTGCGCCATGCTCGACAAGATCGACGGTCTGGCAGGCACCACTCCGTGGATCTTGAAGGACTTCCGCTCCCCTCGCCGCGTGCTCAACGGCATCCAGGACTACTACAACCGCAAGGGCGTCTTCTCCGACAAGGGTGAGAAGAAACTCGCCTTCTACGTCCTTAGAGACTGGTACGCAACGAAATAATCACTCAAGGCCGCTGACCGGAAGGTCGGCGGCTTTTCGGTAGGCGATGCCTGTGACGACGCAGCAGAGGTCGCCGTGCTGGTTGGTGATGCGCACATCGACGTAGGGAATCTTGTGGTGGTTGAACACCTCGGAGGCCTCGGCGATGAGCGTGTCACCTACTTTTGCGCTCTTCAGGAAGACGATGTTGTTCTCCAGTCCGAAGGTGAGGGTGCCACGGCTGTTCATCACGGCAGCCAGGGCGATGTCGGCCAGCGTGAAATAGGCACCACCCTGACAGACGCCCCCTGCATTCAGGTGATGTTCGGTAACTGTCATCTCGGCGCGGGCATAGCCTTCACGCACCTCTTTCAATATGCAGCCATTCTCTGCGGCGAAATGGTCGCCATTTGCTAAAAAGTCCTTTAAAGTCATAGTTTAATGATAAATCGTCGGCAAAATTACGCTTTTTCTTTCATTTTATTAAAAAAATCGCCGAAAAATTTGCAGGAAACGGGAAATATGTATAACTTTGCAGCCAGAAAACTAAAGAAGAAAAGAATGAATTGCATGTTTAACATCTGGTGGTGGTGCTCTCGAGATTAAAATAGTCGCGAGGCTCACAGCCGTATGTTATACCAAGATATAGAAAGGCTCGTCGCGACAGCGGCGAGTCTTTTTTAATAAGCAGATTACACAAGAACAATAAGATATGAAAGAAAACTATTTTGTAGATGAAAGAGGGTTTTACGGAGAGTTCGGCGGCGCCTACGTGCCGGAGATCCTCTACAAGTGCGTCCACGACCTGCAGGACGCCTACCTGCCCATCATCGAGAGTGAGGAGTTCAAGCAGGAGTATCACGCGCTGCTGAAGGACTACGTAGGCCGTCCGTCACCGCTCTACTTCGCCAAGCGGATGAGCGAGCAGTACGGCTGCAGGCTCTACCTGAAGCGCGAGGACCTGAACCACACGGGTGCGCACAAGATCAACAACACCATCGGCCAGATCCTGCTTGCGAAGAAGATGGGCAAGACGCGCATCATCGCCGAGACGGGCGCCGGACAGCACGGCGTGGCCACGGCGACGGTCTGTGCGCTGATGAACATGAAGTGCGAGGTGTTCATGGGCGCTACCGACGTGGAGCGCCAGCACACGAACGTGGAGCGCATGAAGATGCTGGGCGCCGAGGTACATCCCGTCCGCACGGGTAATATGACGCTGAGCGACGCCTGTTCGGAGGCCATCCGCGACTGGTGCTGCCATCCTGCCGACACCTTCTACATCGTGGGTTCGACGATGGGGCCGCACCCCTACCCCGACCTCGTGGCCCGCATGCAGAGCGTGATCTCGGAGGAGATCAAGTGGCAACTGGAGGAAAAGATCGGGCGCGACTACCCCAACTACCTCATCGCCTGCATCGGCGGCGGCTCGAACGCTGCGGGCACCATCTACCATTACGTGAACGACGAGCGCGTGAAGATCGTGCTGGCAGAGGCCGGCGGACACGGCTGGCAGACCGACTACACGGCGGCCACCATCCACAAGGGTTCGACGGGTATCCTGCACGGGGCGAAGATGCTCGTGATGCAGGATGAGGACGGCCAGATACAGGAGGCCTTCACCATCTCGGCCGGACTGGACTACCCGGGCGTGGGGCCGATGCACTGCAACATGGCGAAGAAGGGACGCACGCAGGTACTGAGCATCAACGACGACGAGGCCATCTACGGCGGCTACGAACTGACGCGCATGGAGGGCATCATCCCCGCCATCGAGAGTGCCCACGCCATCGCCGCGCTGAAGAAACTCACCTTCAAGCCCGACGATGTCGTTGTGCTCACCGTCTCAGGCCGCGGCGACAAGGATGTGGAGACGTATCTGAAGAACAAACAAATGGCAAAGGAATATGGAAAGTTTTAAATACAAGACGACTTCGCGCACGATACTGGCGGACCTCTACACCCCGGTGGGCGTGTACATGCGCCTGAGGGACATCTACCCGCAGAGTGCGCTGATGGAGAGTTCGGACTACCACGACAAGGACAACTCGCGCTCCTTCATCGGCATCAACCCCATGGCCAGTGTCGCCATCGGGCACGGCAAGGCCACCGTGACCTACCCCGACGGCAGCACCCTGGAGCACGAGGTGAACCGCGACTACCGTTCCGACAAGGCCATCCACGCCCTCATCGACCGTATCGAGGTGGAGGGGGAGCACGCGGAGATGTGTGGCCTCTACGGCTACACCTCGTTCAACGCCGTGCGCTACTTCGAGGACATCGCCGTGAAGGACGAGACGCAGGAGAAGAACGACGCGCCCGACCTATTATATATATTATACAAGGACATCGTCGTGTTCGACCACTTTAACAACCAACTGACAATCGTAACGCTGGGCGACGCGCAGGAACTCGACACCATCTTCCGGGCGATGAACAAGTCCAACGTGCAGGCCTACGACTTCCACCCCGTGGGCGAGACCACCAGTCCGCTGACCGACGAGGAGCACAAGGCGAACATCCGCCTCGGCATCAAGCACTGCCTGCGGGGCGACGTGTTCCAGATCGTGCTCTCGCGACGCTTCGTGCAGAAATACGAGGGCGATGACTTCAAACTCTACCGCGCCCTGCGAAGCATCAACCCGAGCCCCTACCTGTTCTACTTCGACTTCGGCGGCTTCCGCATCTTCGGCTCCTCGCCCGAGACGCATTGCCGCATTGAGGGCCACAAGGCCTATATCGACCCGATTGCGGGGACGACGAAGAGGACGGGCGACGCCGAGGCGGACCGTCAGGGAGCCGAGTACCTGCGCCAGGACCCGAAGGAGAACGCCGAGCACGTGATGCTGGTCGACCTGGCCCGCAACGACCTGTCGAGAAACTGCCACGGCGTGAAGGTCGACTTCTACAAGGACCTGCAGTACTACTCTCACGTGATCCACCTCGTCTCGCGCGTCTCAGGCGAACTCGACGAGGGCGCCGACCCCATCAAGGCCTTCATCGACACCTTCCCGGCAGGCACGCTCTCCGGAGCGCCGAAGGTCAGGGCCATGCAACTGATCTCCGAGTACGAGCCACACAACCGCGGTGCCTACGGCGGATGCATCGGCTACATCGGGCTGAACGGCTCGCTGAACCAGGCGATTACGATCCGCACGTTCGTCTCGCGCAACGGCGAACTCTGGTTCCAGGCCGGCGGCGGCATCGTGGCCAAGAGCAACGAGGAATACGAGTTGCAGGAAGTGAACAACAAACTGGGCGCCCTGCGCCGCGCCATCCTCATGGCAGAAAAAATGTAAGCAACAATGAAGATAGTCATCATCGATAATTACGACTCGTTTACGTATAATCTGAGTCACCTGGTGAAGGAGTTGGGCGCGGAGGTTACCGTCGTGCGCAACGACCAGTTCGAACTGCCGCAACTCGAAGAGTTCAGCAAGATCATCCTCTCGCCCGGCCCCGGCATCCCCTCGGAGGCGGGCCTGCTGCTCGACGTGATCCGCACCTACGCGGGCCGGAAGCCCATCCTGGGCGTGTGCCTCGGCCACCAGGCCATCGGCGAGGCCTTCGGCGGACGGTTGGAGAACCTCTCCGACGTGTTCCACGGCGTCGCCACGGAGGGCACGCAGTTGGGCAACGACGAGATATTCAGCGGCCTGCCCCGGCGCATCACGATGGGGCGCTACCACTCGTGGGTCGTCTCCCGCGAGGGCCTGCCCGACTGCCTGGAGGTCACCGCCGAGAGCGACGAGGGCCAGATCATGGCGCTCAAGCACAAGACGATGAACATCCGCGGCATCCAGTTCCACCCCGAGAGCGTCCTCACCCCCGACGGGCGGCGCATGCTGCAGAACTGGCTGTTCCTCTAAGCCCGGGGAAATCTGGAATCAACGATTGAGCATTTCCAAACGCTCTTGGAAATCTGGAATCAACGATTGAGCATTTCCAAACGCTGGCGGAAACACTCAATCGGCGAAAAAATGAAATCGCCAACTGGCGGAAATCCAGAATCAGCGAAGGAGCAAACCCGCCAACTGGCGGAAGCACAGAATCAACAATTTAAAAGACAATAGACTATGGCACAGACAATGAAAGACATCCTGAACAGGATGCTGAACCACGAGGAACTCTCGCGGGAAGAAATGAAGAATATCCTGGTGGGCATCACCCAGAGCCAGTACCCCACGGAGCAGATCACAGCCCTGCTGACGGCCCTGCAGATGAGAGGCGTGACGGTCGACGAACTGCTCGGCTTCCGCGACGGCATCCTGGAGACGGGCGTGCCCGCACTGCTCAGCGCCGACCGCTACATCGACGTCGTCGGCACGGGCGGCGACCGCAAGAACACGTTCAACATCTCGACCACCTCCTGCTTCGTCATCGCCGGCGCCGGCTACAAGGTGGCCAAGCACGGCAACTACGCCGCCACCTCGGTGTCGGGCGCATCGAACGTGATACAGCACCACGGCATCAAGTTCACCGACGACATCGACCGTCTGAACCGCTCGCTCGACGAGGCCGGTATCGTGTATCTCCACGCCCAACTCTTCGCCAAGGCGATGAAGTTCGTCGGCCCGATCCGCAAGGCCCTACAGTTCCCCACGATCTTCAACCTGCTGGGCCCGCTGGTCAATCCCTCGCAGCCGCAGTGCCAACTGCTGGGCGTGGCGAACCTCGACCAGATGCGCCTCTACAGCCAGGTGTACCAGAAGATCGGCATCGACTACGGCATCGTGAACTCCATCGACGGCTACGACGAGATCTCGCTGACGGGCGACTTCAAGGTGACCACCAAGCAGTACGAGCGCATCTTCAAGCCCCAGGACCTCGGCTTCGCGATCGCCAAGCCCGAGGAACTCGTCGGCGGTGCCACGGAGGAGGAGGCTGCCCGGATCTTCGACTCGGTGCTGGAGAACCGCGCGCTGCCCGCCCAGAAGAACATCGTGCTGGCCAACGCCGCCTTCGGCATCCAGGTGCTGGAGCGAGGCGAGAAGAGCATCGAGGAGTGCATCGCCATCGCCCGCGAGTCGATCGACAGCGGTGCCGCCCTCCGCACCTTCAAGAAATTCGCAGAACTGAACAGTTAAAAAGTGCACAAAGAGAACCGTCCCTTTTGTGTTATCAGATTATGGCAAAGGATATTTTAGAAGAAATCATTGCCCACAAGCGGCTGGAGGTGGAGCGCTTCAAGCAGGAACTGAGCGAGCGCGAGATCCATCGCCGCGTGGAGCCCCTGCTCGACTTCAGCGTCGCCTCCCTGTCGCAGGCCCTCACCGAGTCGGCCAGCGGCATCATCGCAGAGTTCAAGCGGAAGTCGCCCTCGAAGGGCTGGATCAAGGAGGAAGGCCGGGCCGCGGAGATTCCCCTCGCCTATCAGCAAAACGGTGCCGCCGCCCTCTCCATCCTTACCGACGAGCACTACTTCGGAGGCCGCGACGCCTTCATCTCCGAGGCTCGTGACGCTGGCGTCTCGATCCCTATTCTGTATAAAAATTTTATCATCGACGA
>JAFUAK010000016.1 GCA_017460765.1 Prevotella sp.
CATTAACAAATTTCGAGATTTTTTCTTTTTTGTAAGAAATAATAAGTACCTTTGCAGCCAAAAATCAAAAATACATATCTTTAAGATGGAAAACAAGACATTCAAGCGCACGACGGTAACGTCGGCGCTACCATACGCTAACGGCGGCGTGCATATCGGCCACTTGGCCGGTGTGTATGTGCCTGCTGATATCTATGTGCGCTATCTGCGTCTAAAGAAGCGCGAGGTGCTGTTTATCGGTGGCTCGGATGAACATGGTGTGCCCATCACCATCCGTGCCCGCAAGGAGGGTATCACCCCGCAGGACGTGGTGGACCGCTACCACGAGATGATCAAGAAGAGTTTCGAAGAATTTGGTATCTCCTTTGATATCTATAGCCGCACCACCTCGGAGACCCACCACAAGTTTGCCGCCGAATGGTTCCGCAAACTCTACGATGAGGGAAAACTGACAGAAGAGACCACCACACAACTCTACGACGAGGAGGCCAAGCAGTTCCTCGCCGACCGCTACGTGACGGGTGAGTGCCCCCATTGCCACAACCTGAACGCCTATGGTGACCAGTGCGAGAAATGCGGACGCGACCTCTCGCCCACAGAACTGATCAACCCCAAGTCGACCATCAGCGGTTCTACCCCAGTGATGAAGGAGACCAAGAACTGGTACCTGCCCCTGAACGAGTATCAGGAATGGCTAAAGCAGTGGATCCTCGAGGAACATAAGGAGTGGCGCCCGAACGTCTACGGGCAGTGCAAGTCGTGGCTCGACATGGACCTGCAGCCCCGTGCGATGACGCGCGACCTGGACTGGGGCATTCCCGTGCCCGTAGAGGGAGCCGACGGCAAGGTGCTCTACGTGTGGTTCGACGCACCCATCGGCTATGTGTCGAACACGAAGGAACTCTGCGAGCGTGAGCCCGAGAAGTGGGGCTCGTGGGAGAAGTGGTGGCAGGACGAGGACACCCGATTGGTCCATTTCATCGGTAAGGACAACATCGTGTTCCACTGCATCATCTTCCCCGTGATGATGAAGGCCCACGGTAAGTATATCATGCCCGACAACGTGCCCGCCAATGAGTTCCTGAACCTGGAGAACGACAAGATCTCGACCTCAAGGAACTGGGCCGTCTGGCTGCATGAGTATCTGGTGGACATGCCTGGCAAACAGGACGTATTAAGATATGTGCTGACTGCCAATGCCCCTGAGACCAAGGACAACAACTTCACCTGGAAAGACTTCCAGGATCGCAATAACAACGAACTGGTGGCCGTGTACGGCAACTTCGTGAACCGTGCCCTACAACTGACCAAGAAATACTGGAACGGCGTGGTTCCCGCTTGTGGCGAACTGCAGGAGGTCGACAAAGCCGCCCTCGCAGAGTTCAAGGACGTCAAGGAGAAAGTCGAGGCACTTTTGGAGCAGTTCAAGTTCCGCGATGCCCAATTCGAGGCGATGAACCTGGCCCGCATCGGCAACCGCTACATCACCGAGTGCGAGCCTTGGAAAGTATGGAAGACTGATCCGAAGCGTTGCGAAACCATCCTGAACATCTGCTTGCAACTGACGGCTAACCTCGCCATCGCCTTCGAGCCGTTCCTGCCGTTCTCGAGCAAGAAACTCCGCGAGATGCTGAACATTGATTCGTTTGAGTGGGAGCAACTGGGCAACACCGACCTGCTGAAGGCTGGCCATCAGTTGGGCGAGCCAAGCCTGCTCTTTGAGAAGATCGAGGACGAAGTCATTCAGAAGCAACTCGACAAACTGGAAGCGATGAAGAAGGAGGCAGGAGACAGGAGTCAGGAGTCGGAAGGCAGTGGTAATCTATTTACTACTGACTCCAGTCTCCCGACTCCCATTAAGGATACCGTCAGTTTCGAGGACTTCGAGAAACTCGACATCCGCGTAGGTCTGGTGAAGGACTGCCAGAAGGTGAAGAAGTCTAAGAAACTCCTGCAGTTCACCATTGATGACGGCTCTGGCACCGACCGCACCATCTGCTCTGGCATCGCTGCCTTCTATGAGAACCCTGAGGAACTCATCGGCAAGCGCATCCTCTTCGTGGCCAACTTCGCGCCTCGTCAGATGATGGGCATCGAAAGCCAGGGTATGATCCTGAGTGCCGTCGATTTCGACGAGAGCCTCAGCGTGGTCACCACCACGAAGGACGTAAAGCCAGGTAGCCAGGTGGGATAAACAAATCTATATAAGAGGTCATGTCTTGATAATTTTGTTTCACAGACTTTGTGAAATGTACCAACTTGCAAAATTGTAGAATACCGTCTAAGGATAATTGCGGAATTCTTATTACTTTTGCACCAAAATTATCAAGATATGACTTCTTTCTTACTTTCTGCCATCGTTGTTATTAACGAACTGATGGCTGCCAATGTGGGCGACGTGATAAGCCCTGCAACAAATTTCGACAGTTGGATTGAACTGTATAATCCCACGGACCAGCCCCTTGATCTCAACGGGTTGTTTTTGAGCGATGATGCGAACAACCTGAAGCGTTGGGAGATTCCCTATGGCACGGTGCCCGCAAAGGGGTATATGGTGTTATGGCTCGGCTCGAACGATATTGATGAATGGCAGGCACCCTTCAAACTCAACTGTGATGGTGGTACTGTCTATCTGAGCGATGCATCGGGCCAACTCATCACCAGCGAGGATTACCCCAAGGCTATCAGTCATACGGCCTATGCCCGCAAGACGGACGGCGGTGACGATTGGGGTTGGACAGCAAATGCCACCCCAGGTGAAAGCAATAACACGGCGCATTTTGCCTCCGAACGTCTGGCTGCACCCGTCATTGATACCGACAGCAAACTATTCTCCGGTACACTCTCTATCAAAGTGCAGATTCCTGAAGGTGCACATCTGATGTATACCACCGATGGTCGCTTGCCCAGTGCGCCTGTCAAGCCCGGTGAGGAAGTCTCGCCTTGGAAAGAATATGTCATCAACGGCGATTGTGAGGGCTCGCAGACTAATAGCCTCAGTTATCGCGATGCCGACGGGTCCAAAGACAAGACAGACATCGCTGACGGTGTAGGTGTTAACGGGTCAAGGGGAATCAAAGTTCATGCCAGTAGTACGGCTGTAAACGACCACGATGCTCAGTTTTTCATCTATACACCTGATCATGTCTGGAGTACAGGTGAGAAATACCGTTTCCGTATGAAGGTGCGTGCCGACAAAGCCGGCAAAATATCTGCTCAGACGCATACCACCCCCCACAACTATATCCATTATCAGATGTTCGATGGAAAGACCTTCAATGTCACCACCGAGTGGCAGGAGTTCTATTACGAAGGCACCATCACCGACGAGCAGGTAGGCAAATCCGGTGGAGGCTGGGCCTGGTGGGAACCTGTCACTTACAAGAGCATGCAGACCATCGCCTTCAACCTGAATATCGACAAAACAGACAATAATTACTATTTCGACGAAGTGTCGTGGGAATATGATACCAACAGCAGTTACCCCAACACCACTCAAGAGAGCCCAGACGGACAGTTCTCAGTCTCAAAGACCACGAACCTCGTGTTCAGGCTCTTCAAGGACGGCTATCTGCCCAGCATACCTGTGACACGTTCCTACATCCAGACAAACCATGAGTACACCCTCCCTGTCATCAGCATTGTGGGTGACAAACGTTTTTTCACCGATCCGAAAATTGGATTTGACTGCGACGGCGACGGCACTAACGGCCAAACCGGCAATGGTCAGAATTCGCCCAGAAACTACAATTGCGACTGGGACCGCCCTGTGAACTTCAGTTACCTCAGCCCTGAGGGTGAGATGCTCTTCAACCAGGACGTGAACATCAGTGCCTCGGGCGGTTACACGCGCTCACAGAGATTCCGTTCGTTTAAACTGAAGTCAAGCAAGATTTTTGACGGTCAAAACAAAATGGACTACCCCTTCTATCCCCAGAAGCCCTATAACCGCAACAAGACTCTGCTTGTGCGCAATGGCGGTAACGACGTATGGAGGCATAACGCCCGTTTCATCGATCCTGCTTTGGAGACCATTATCCAACGTTCTGGAATTGATGTCGATGTGCAGTCATACGTACCTGTCATTGAATATGTAAATGGCGAATTGCGCGGTGTACTGAATCTGCGTGAGCCCAATAACGATAAGTTCGCCTATGCCAACTGGGGTTATGACGATGAGGAACTCGATGCCTTCGAGAATTTGAAGATGAAGAATGGCGACAAGGAGGCCATTAACCGGATCTTTGAGTTAGGCAAACACATCAACGACCCTGGGGCTTACGACGAACTGAAAACACTGCTTGACATCGACGAGTTCACCAACTACATGGCCGTCACCCTGTTCCTTTTCAATGATGACTGGCCCAATAATAACATCAAGGGCTACCGCAGTAGAAAGGACGGTCGCTATCGCTTCGTCAGTTTCGACCTTGACTATGCCTTTGCCGGCTGCTGGGGCGACAGTGGTGAAGATCCCTTCAAGTGGTTCAGCAGCTTTAAGGATAAAAATGACCAAAATAAGGACTTTGTCATTTTCTTCCTCAATCTGCTTGGTCACAAAGAGTACTGCCGGAAGTTCATTGACACCTTCTGCGTGGTTGGTGGCAGTGTCTTCGAGCCTTCACGTGCAGGAATGATCGTTGATGAACTGTTGGATAACGTCAAGGATATGTGTAAACTGATGAGGGATCAGGGCATCAGTGATGGTCATGAGCCCAACAAAGCGGCCACCACCATTAAGAACAATCTGAAGAACCGTTCCTATAAGATGACAGGCTACATGAAGTCTTTCTCATATCTGAACCTTGGCAGCAACGCCCAAGCCGTTGGCATTAATACTGATACAGAGGGCGCCAGAATCTTCGTCAACGACATAGAAGTGCCCTATGCCGACTTCAACGGTCATCTCTTCTCACCTGTGAAACTGAAGGCCCAGGCGCCTGCAGGTTATAAGTTTACTGGTTGGAAGAAAGGTAGTGAGACACTCTCTACGAACGCTGTCATCGATTTGCCCACAGACAACTCCTTAAGCCTTACTGCCACCTTTGAAAAGGTCAGTGAGAGCATGATCCCCGTGCGCATCAACGAAGTAAGTGCCAATAACGGTATCTTCGCCAACGACAACTGGAAGCGCAACGACTGGGTGGAACTCTACAATACGACAGATGCAGCCATTGACGTGGAAGGTATGTATCTGAGCGACAACCCACAGAAGCCCGAGAAATACCAGATTACCAAAGACAAGACACAGGCTTCGACGGTGATTCCTGCCCACGGCCATCTCATCGTATGGTGTGATAAGGAGGAGCCGCTTTCACAACTCCATGCCTCATTCAAACTCGCAGCGGAAGGCGGCAGCATGGTTCTGACCGCAGCCGACAATTCCTGGCAGGACCAGTTCTACTATCCTTTACTGAAGGAAGACCAGACCGCAGGGCGCTGGCCTGACGGCTGCGACGACGTATTTGTGATGAACATACCCACCATCACCCGTCCCAACCTGAAAACCAGTTATCTGACAGATGTCGATCAGTCGAATTTCACAGGTATTGAAGATGTGATGGCAGAATCAGCCAATAGTATGAGCATCGTCTATTCAGCAGGTAGTCTCATCATCAATGGACAGGGCTCAGAACGCATGCAAGTAACCATCTACAACTTGGCAGGACAGACCGTATTCAGTGCCTCGACATTGTTGAACGGCGGCTATGCGGAAATACCTCTTTACATGCTCTCTGAAGGAGTCTACGTGGCAACTGTCAGCAACGCAAAAGGACACAAGACCAACTGCAAATTCATAAAGTAATAGACAGATCTAACGATTTTCGCAAATCGTGACAGAGTTTTCGATATTATTTCGTATCTTTGCCACCGAATATGTTACGACTACCTAAATTCGTCACCCGAACCTTATCCGTACGGCTCAGTCTGATGATTGTGTCTGCTATTACTTTGCTGCTCGTTATTGCCCTTCTGATCATGCTCGGCTACTCACGGCGGACCATCAAGGACGAGGCCAAAAACAATGCTGTTCAAACACTGGAGGCCACGGTGGAACATATCGACAATGTCCTGTTGAGTGTGGAACAGACTGCAGGCAATATATACCTTGACCTACTGAATCATCTGGATAAGCCGGACAGGATGTTCACCTATAGCCGGAAAGCCGTCGAGACCAATCCCTACATCATCGGCTGTGCCGCCGCCTTCGAGCCTTATTATTATCAGGAAAAGGGCCAATACTTCATGGCCTACGTCCACCGCACCGAAACAGAAGGGCTGACGGCAACAGACTCACCCATCATCCAGGCCAACATCTTTGGCAACCGTCCGTACAATGAACAGGCCTGGTACACGAAAACCATAGAGAGGGGCAGACCTTTCTGGATGGACCCCCTGAAAGATGACAACACGGAAGACGAGGCCATCACCACCTTCTGCCTGCCCATCTATGATAACGGCAAGATCGTTGGTGTCCTGGGAGTTGACGTGGCCCTCAACACCCTCTCAAGGATAGCCCTTGCCGCTAAGCCGTCGCCGAACTCCTACTGTACATTGCTGGGAAGCGACGGCTCTTACATCATACATCCCGATACGGATAAACTGTTCCACCAGACCGTCTTTACACAAACGGAGAAGGAGGGTACCGACCCTTCAGTGAAGGAAGCGGGAGAGGCCATGGTCTCAGGTGAGACGGGTTACAAATCTTTCCGCTTGAACGGCATGGACAACTATGTATTCTACAAACCATTTAAGCGTGCCGCCTTACAAGGGCGCTCCATGGAGGATCTTGGCTGGAGTGTCGGTATCATCTATCCCAAGGATGATATCTTCGGCGACTATTATCGCCTGCTCTATTACATCCTGTTCATCGCCATCGCAGGAATCGTGCTTTTGTTCCTGCTCTGCTGGGGATTCACCCATCACGAACTGATGCCATTGCGCTTGCTGACAAAGACGGCCCAGCGCATTGCGGAGGGACACTTCGACGAGCCAATCCCCGAAAGCCACCAACAAGATGAGATCGGGCGTCTGCAGAACCACTTCGGACAGATGCAGCAGGCACTGGCCATCCACGTCAGTGAACTGGAGCGGCTGACCACCACCCTGCAGGAGCGCGGTGAGGTGCTGCAGGCCGCATACGAACAGGCCAAGGAAGCCAATAACATGAAGACGGCTTTCCTACATAATATGACCAACCAGATGATTCCACCTGTTAACGTCATTGAAACAAACGTCAATGCCCTTTGTGCCAACTATGATAAGTTGGAGAACCATCAGGCTGGCTATCTGGTGAACAATATACAGCAGCAGGGAAAGGCTGTCACAGAACTGCTCAACAGTCTGCTTTCAGCCTCAGAACAACAAAAGTAAACGAACAGCGATGAATCCGATTGCTTACCTCCACAACCGCCTGTCGCTCTCGACAAAACTCAGTTTCGGCATCCTGATGCTGACTGTGCTTGTGTTTGTCCTGACACTGGGTCTGCTGTTCCTGCAATCGCGCTACCTCATCCGTAAAGAGGCGTTGGAGCGTGCCACCAGTGTACTTAAGACCACGGCAGTGCGCGTCGAACGAAACTTAAACACGGTGGAAAATGCCACCAATGCCAACGACTGGTTCATCACGGAGAACCTGCACCCCGACTCCCTGCTAGCCTACTCCCACCGCATCGTACGGTACAACATCAATGTCAACGGCTGTTCCATCACCACCGAACCCTATACATTCCCACAATACGGCAGATACTTCTCTGCCTATAGTGTCAGGGAAGGAGACTCTATAGAAACTGTCAGGGAGGCCGAATACGAATATTTCGACAAGGTGTGGTACAAGACACCCAAGACCCTTGGCAAACCCTGTTGGATAGATCCTTTCGACGACTATAACGAAGGTACGCTCTCGTCGCCAGAACTGATTGCCTCCTACTGTAAGCCCCTTCACGATGCCGAGAGGCGCTTCATCGGCGTCATCTCCACCGACCTCTCGTTGCGCCGTCTCGCCGAGACCATCCTTGCAGAGCACCCCTATCCCCACTCCTACTTCATCCTGATCGGAGAAAGGGGGAACTACTACGTGCATCCTGACACAGCACGCCTCTTCAATAAGACCATCTTCAGCGACATCGATCCCAAGCAGCATGCCGATATCATTGCCCTTGGTCATGAGATGACAGCCGGCAAACAGGGCAATCTGAGAGTTTTCATCGACGGAAAGCCCTGTCTGGTTTGCTACCAGCCTGTAAAAGGTACGCACTGGAGTCTGGGCCTCGTCTGTCCCGACAGTGATATCCTCCAGGAATACCACCGCCAGGCCTATATCATCGCACCTTTGCTCATCATCGGCCTGCTGCTGATCCTTTTACTCTGTAACAGAGTGGTCAACCATGCCGTCAGACCATTGAACAGACTCCTGAAACAGTCGCAGCGCATAGCCGAAGGACATTACGACGAACAGATACCACATACTAAAAGAGGTGATGCCGTCGGAAGGCTGCAGAACAGTTTCGCCCTCATGCAAGATTCTCTGGACCATCATATTAGCGACATCCAACGTGTCAATGACGAGATGGCAAAGCGAAATGAAGAGTTGGACGAGGCCAGCAGACTGGCAGAGGAAGCCAGCAAACAGAAAACGGCTTTCATACAGAACATGTCGCACCAGATACGTACGCCACTGAACATCATCATGGGCTTTTCACAGGTGTTGGGCGAAAACACGGGGCAGATGCCGAAAGAGGAAGCAAAGAACATCATCGACATGATCGACCACAATTCGAAGACGCTGACACGTATGGTGCTCATGCTCTTCGACAGTTCGGACTCCGGCTTGGCCGAGGAACTCAACAGCAGCAAACATGAGAAGGTTTCATGCAATGACGTTGCCCGCGAGAGTATCGAGATGACCCACCAGCATGTTCCCAACCTGCCCATTCTGTTCGAGACCACGCTGCCTGACTCTTTCTGTATTCATACTAACCGTCTCTACCTCATACGCAGCCTGCGCGAACTCTTATACAACGCAGCAAAATACTCTGATGGCAAGAACATCTCATTAAGAGTGACAGAAACAGAGAGCACCGTCCGCTTCACCTTCGAGGATACGGGACTGGGCATACCTGAGGATTATCGCGACAAGATGTTCGAACTGTTCACAAAGGTCAATGAATTGTCAGAGGGTCTGGGACTCGGTCTGCCTCTGGCTAAACGCCACATCGTCAACCTAGGCGGTGACCTTTTCCTCGATACCAGTTATACCGATGGATGTCGCTTCATCATCGACCTCCCCAAATGACCTTTTTCTTTCCTACCAGATAGATACCCGACGGCAGTCCGTTCAATGCCTGTCTGCGCTCCATCTGTCGGCGTAACAGCACTCCGCTAAATGAATAGACATCCACAAGGGCATTCTCTTCCGCAATGGCCGAGCCGATGGCCGACTCTTCATTGTCCGCATGGGGCCAGTCCACATTGAAGTATTCCGCATACCAGTCCATACAGGCCTTGCCACAGGCTTCCTCCAGACCGTCGAAGGCAGGCACTACCTCACCAGAACTCAGCAGTTCGTCGATGTCAATGAGACAGCCCGTACCTGAAAGCGTTATGGAGATATTGCCGTAGTGATCGAGCAGCGCCTTGAAAGCCTTGCCCCATTTCGAGGTGGAACCCGTGGCCCAAGTGCCGTAGTTCGACTGCACGAAGTCGCCATGCTCATTATAGTGGCCCGTACCTGGCTTGTAGGGACTCCAGTCCACCTCTGTGATGATAATAGGATAGTCGTCCACCACGGGCACCTGCTTATGGAATTGCTTGATGTTGTTATCTGGATCCGGTGTGTCGTCACTGCAACCGTACCAGCCCGTATAGTCGTGCACGGCATAGCCGATGTTATCGCCCTCGATGGGGAACTTGGCATAACTGGTGTAGTTCGACTGCCACCCCGTGCCCGGTGCCCAGATGATACCCGTGAAGCCGTTGGCCCGTATCTTGTCGACGATGGGCTGGAAGAAGTCGTGCAGGGCAGCAGGCTCGTCCTTGCCGTTGGCACTATACAGCCGTACGGGTTCGTTGGCCAGTTCGATACTGATCTGTCCAGCATACTTCTTGATGTCCGGATTACTGGAGAAGATATCCCACACCGTCATCAGATAGTCGTTGTAGTAGTCACCCACCTTGATTGTGCCCGGACAGACACCCGGCGGACGCACCACGACGTACATACCGTGATCCATCGCCATCTTGGCCAGAGGGAAATAGAGGATATCCAGGAAAGTCTTTAGACGGTCGGCACTGAAACAAGAAATGTCAGCCTCACCGCTCTCCTTGCCGTCGCTCTGCTTGTTAGGATCGTTGGTCCAGGCAGGATCCATGTGCAGGCGGAAGACGTCGCACTTCGCCTGCTCCAGGCCTGCAAAGAGTTTCTCGAAATAAGCCAGGCACTTCGACGCGCCATTGCTGTCGTAGTTGGATGTGTTTGCCCAGTCCCAGGGCGAACCCCACCGCCAACCATTAAAATACATATTCGGCGTATCCATCACACCATGCAGCACGACGTGGTTGCCGTGCTTATCCACCAGCCAGCGGCCCTCGACATGCAGGGTGGGCAGCGGCTTGACCATCTCGTCGAGCGCCTGCATGGTGGCACAGACACACGACAGCATACAAAGTAAAATCAGTTTCTTCATCATATCAATCTTACATTATTCTTCTATCTGATAGCCCGCCCGCAGGAAAACGGGGATATGGGCCTTGGTAACGGGGGTGTTGACATACTGCCCTCCGTCGTAGTGCTGCCCTGTGCGATAGTCATACCAACCGCCTTCGTGCTTGGGCAGGTAGGTGCGCCACGTCGTTACTCCAGGCTCCGTCACAGGACTGATCAGCAGAGCCGGACCGAACATATATTCGTACTTTTGCTTCAGGGCCTCTGCGTCATTGGCGAAGTCGAACACCAGCGGACGCATCAGTGTGCTGCCTTCTTCTGCCACCGCCTTGGCACAGCGGTCGATATAAGGCAGCAGACGATAGCGTTCCTTCAGACAGTCGGCGATGATGGCCTGTGCCTCGGCACCGTAGTTCCAGGGCTCCGTATTGCTCATATAGCCATGCACGCGCATCAGCGGCAGATAGACGCTGGTCTCTATCCAACGCAGCATCCGTTCGATATAGGCACTGTCGGTATATTGGTTCTGCGGACGGAAGAAGCCACCGGCATCGTAGGTCCACCAGGGGATACCCGCTGCCTGTACGCCCAGTCCGGCGACGATCTGCCGACGGAAGGTTTCCCAGTCGTTACCCACGTCACCGCTCCAGAGAGCAGAGCCATAGCGCTGGATGCCTGGAAAACCACAACGGGTAAGGATCATGGGTTCCTTCCCGGCCTGAACGAGGCCCTCATAGACTGTTTTATTGACGAGCAGGGGATAGACGTTACGCACCAGTGCCCCGTCCCATCGCCCGTTGTTCACGCGCCGCCCGTCCAGATCATCATTCTCCGGCTCTGTCGCATCCTGCCACCAGGCATCGATGCCGAGGGGTACCAGACGCTCCGAGAAGTTTTTCCAGTACGAGGCTGCCGCATCGGGGTTGAAGAAGTCGATCCAGTCAGTGCCAGGGATATAGTACCGGTCGCGCTCCATCTGGAGACCCACCTCCGACGACTTGTCGATCTTCGACCATACGCTGACCATCAGACGAATGTCCATCTTATGCAGACTGTCTGTCAGGGCCTTAGGATCGGGATAGAACTCTTCGTCGAAGCGCATCGAGTTCCAGCCGTACTTACCCCAGTACTGCCAGTCCTGTACGATCATGCTGAGGGGCATCTGTTCTTGTTTGAAGCGGTTGGCTGTTTCCAGAATCTCCTCTGAAGAATGGAAGCGCTCGCGACAGTGGATATAGCCGAGTGCCCAGGTGGGCATCTTCGGAGCCTTGCCCGTCAGGTCGCGGTAGGTGGCGATGATTTCGTCGGGCGTTCCTACGAACACGGTATAATCGACGGCATTGGCAACCGGTGAACGGAAGACGGTCTGGTCTTCTACCTTATTGAAATAGACCACGGGCTGGTCACCGTTGGCCAGTTCTGCCGTCAGGTGATGGTGCCCCGTCTCCAGATGCACGATCTTAGAGGCGGTTGGAGGCAGCCAGAGGTTCTGCATCTCGATGACCGTCTCACCGTCAATGGCGAGGTTATGCCGACGGGCCATCTTCTGGCCGACATCAAGCAACAGGCCATAGTCACCCGGCTCAAAGACCTCGAAGTCGGCCTCATAGATATGCCGCTGACGGATCTCCTGCTTGCCCCCTTCCGTAGAGGTGACGTTCACCACCTCCTGCTGGCCTGTGGCATCGCTCTTGATGAGTCTGACACTATGGCCGCAGGGGTTGAACTCTGTCATGCCGTAGTTGTTCCACAGGATGCCGTAGCCCTTGCTCGACAACAGCATCGGCAGACTGATCTGGGTGTTCACCTGCGTGAGACGGCGCGACAGACCGCGCACATTGCTATAGCCATCCTGGAACTGTCCGAGACCGAACAGGCACTCGTCCTTCGGAGAGTCGAAGGCCAGTGTGGCTCCACCGCGCAACAGTTCGTGCCGCGTGGCGTGGAACAGCGTCTGTCCCTCGCGGTTCTTGATGGTCACGGCCTGTGTCGTGGGATCGGTCTCCACCCGCAGGTCGCACTCCTCCACCTCGTCGTGCTTCACATAGAGCCAGTCGGGCAGGGTATCCCGCGTTTCACTCTCCTGATAACGGATCCTGACGGCATTCTTGGCCACCTTGGCGATACGGAAATTTTCCGCCTGGGCAGTCACCATGCAACAGACAGTCAGGCAGACCATAAACATCTTTTTCATTCTTTGTTCTGTTTGTTTGGTTGCAAAGGTACGCCTTATTCACGACATTCACTTCATCGTTTGTAGCAGGCTCTTAAGCATTTGTATCATGATGGAGGTATTAAGGAATTTCTTTGTATCTTTGCAGCATTAAAAAC
>JAFUAK010000119.1 GCA_017460765.1 Prevotella sp.
GACACCAGTTTCACGAACTGGCGTATGCAGGGCCTTGCGACCCTATTGTTACACTGTGCTTCTGAAGCGGATTTCTGGTTAAATCATATCGTCTGAACGAAATTCGGCTGCAAAAGTATATAAAAATCGTTTACCCTCCAAATATTTCGAAGACTTTTTCTGAATAAATGAAAAAAGTTACAGGAAAATTTGCATATATCCAAGAAAAGTTGTTACCTTTGCACCACCATAAACTGTAATTATTATCTTAGTACATGTCAAAACTTATTAGTCAACAGATGCTGGATGCTGCCTTTTTTGGACTGCAGATCGGTATTATAAAGAAGTGAAGAGTGATAAGGTATACTAAAAGAGAGGAGATTTGGAATGCTACGTCGCACGGCGGGGGCATCCTGTTAGGGGTGGTGTTCGGCATCATCTTCCTGATCTGGTGCTTCAAGAGTGACAACGACTGGGCGAGGGTGGGGGTGATCCTCTACCTTTTCGGCATGCTCGGCTCGTATGCCGCCTCGACGCTCTATCACTCGATGAAGCACCACTCGAAGTGGAAGGAAAGGCTGCGCCGATGGGACCATGCCGCCATCTACTGGCATATCGCCGGCTCGTATTCACCGCTGACGCTGGTGGCGCTGCGGAGTCAGGGCTACTGGGGATGGAGCCTCTTCTCGTTCGTGTGGCTCTGTGCCATTGCGGGTACCATCACCAGTTTTATCCGTCTGAAGGAACACTCGAATCTGGAGACTTTCTGTTTCGTGGGTATGGGGCTGAGTGTGCTCGTGGCTTTCAAACCGCTGCTGGATTCCGTGAGTACGGCGGCTGTCATTTGGATCATCGCCGAGGGTGTCTGCTATATCACGGGTGCCGTCTTCTACAGTCTGAACAAGAAGAAGTATATGCACTCCGTGTTTCACTTCTTCGTGCTGGCTGGCTCCGTCTGCCATATCATCGCCGTCTGGGATGTGCTGATGGAGTACTTGTAGAAGTGAAGAGCGAAAAGTGAAGAGTGAAGAGCGAAAAGTGGGGGAATTGTTTGGTGGTTTGCGTGAAAAACACTAACTTTGCAGGCACAATTTGCAAATTGATAAGATTATGGCTTATACACGTATGACGGCTGCCGAGGCTGCAGCACTGATTAAGAATGGCGACCAGATCGCTATGAGTGGCTTTACACCTGCCGGTGTGGCCAAGGCAACAACGAAGGAACTGGCAAAGATCGCCGTGGCCGAGCATGAGGCAGGGCGCGAGTTCAAAGTGGCAATCTTCACGGGTGCATCGACGGGACAGTCGACGGACGGTGACCTGGCTAACGCCCAGGCCATCAAGTACCGTGCTCCCTACACGACGAACCCTGATTTCCGCAAGCACGTGAACCTGGGCGAGATTCCCTACAACGACCTGCACCTGAGCCACATGGCACAGGAACTGCGCTATGGTTTCTATGGCGATGTGGACTGGGCCATCCTCGAGGTGTGCGACATCGAGGAGGTGGGCAACGACTATCATGTCTATCTGACTGCTGCCGGTGGTATCTCGCCGACGGCTGCCCGTTTGGCCAAGAAGGTGATCCTGGAACTGAACAGTTTCCACAACCCCAATGCGAAGTATATTCACGACGTGTATGAGCCCTTGGATCCTCCTTACCGCAAGGCTATTCCCATTGAGCATGTGGGTGACCGCATCGGACAGTCCTTCGTGAGCATCCCCAAGGAGAAGGTGGCTGGTGTCGTCGAGTGTAACATCCCCGATGAGGCCCGCGCTTTCAAGGACAGCGATCCTGTAACGGATAAGATCGGATACCTGACCGCTGAGTTCCTCGTGGAGGAGATGCACAAAGGACGTATCCCCAAGGAGTTCCTGCCTTTGCAGAGTGGTGTGGGATCAACGGCCAATGCCATCCTTGGCGCGCTTGGAGAGGACAAGCATGTGCCCGACTTCAACATCTATACTGAGGTCATCCAGAACTCTGTGATCGAGATGATGCTCAACGGTCGTGTGAAGGATGCTTCGGCTTGCTCGCTGACGGTGTCTAACGACTGTCTGATGCAGGTGTACGACCACATGGACTACTTCAAGGATCACCTGACGCTGCGCCAGAGCGAGATTTCGAACTCACCCGAGATCATCCGCCGCTTAGGGGTGATCGCCATCAATACGGCTATCGAAGCCGATATCTATGGTAACGTGAACTCGACGCATATCAGTGGTACGAAGATGATGAACGGTATCGGTGGATCGGGTGACTTTATCCGTAATGCCTATCTGTCGATTTTCACTTGTCCTTCAGTGGCTAAGGGCGGCGTAATCTCGTCGATCGTGCCGTTCGTCAGTCATCAGGACTCTTCGGAGCACGACGTGAACATTATCGTGACGGAGCAGGGTATCGCCGACCTGCGCGGCAAGAGTCCCGCCCAGCGTGCAGAGTGTATCATCGAGAACTGCGCTCATCCCGACTACAAGCAGTTGCTCTGGGACTACCTGAAGATTGCGAAGATGGGTCATACCCGTCATAACCTTTCTGCCGCCTTCGCCATGCACGACACGCTGGCTCGCAAGGGTGACATGAAACTGACAGACTTTGCAGAATACGTGAAATAAATGGATTCGAAATTAGTTATTTATAATACACTGACAAGACAGAAGGAGCGGTTTGAACCGCTCCATTCTCCTAATGTGGGCATGTATGTGTGTGGTCCTACCGTCTATGGTGACCCTCATCTGGGCCATGC
>JAFUAK010000120.1 GCA_017460765.1 Prevotella sp.
CGGGGATCAAGATTCCGACCGTCGGTCAGTTCTGTACCGTCAGCCAACAGATAGACAGGACTCACACCAAGAATGCGGCAGAAACGATATACCGCCGTCTTCAGATCGTAGGTTCCCAAACGCTCACGATTCTCCTCACTCTTTAAGTCAAAACAACGGTTATACTCGTTCAAGACTTCCGTCCAGCCATGCAACTGGGCATAATAACTGAAACGGCCGTTGAGTTCCGCCAGATCCTTCATCTCCTCGGCAAATTCCCTGTCATTCAGATGTTCGGCATTCTTCAGACGCTCATTAAGTTGCTCACCGATCTGCATCGGCGTGAAAACTGTCCGCAGGTCATAGCCGGCCTCACGGTCCAAATTGTAAAGTACCTTATAGGCCAACGACTCGGAATAAGGCTGACCCTGGGTCAGGATACGCAGACTCTCACAGGCCATCCGGTCTTCATGACTGTACATCCATGAGAGCAGACGACCGTCAGTCAGACTGTGCCAGTCGTCTTCTGTGAGTTTCTCCCGTCCGAAGGTTTTCACGATCTCCTTCAGGTTAGAGGAGGGATAGCGGGAGAGCAAGGGAATCTCGGGATCAATCTCATACACAAGACGCATGATAGGCACGTGGATGTTCCGTTTGTCCACCTTGGTGAAATAGGAGCGTAGCCGGTCCATGTTACATTTCGTATGCGACTCGAGATAGAGGAAAAGACTGTCATTGGGGTTCGTCAGCAGCAGGGCGTAGTCATTCTGATAACTCAACAGCGAGATAGCCACGCTATGGGCATCGTCACAGAGATTGCCCTTGACGTCCTTATATGGATAAGTGGGCTCCATCGCATAGACAGCAGCCATCAGTCCGGCACGCTGGTCAACAGGGTAACGGTTCACCACGATATCCTTCACGATGGTACTCAGTTTCTGGTTACCACAGGAGTCCAGCCACGAACTGATTCGCCCATTATAGAGATAGCCGATGGCCACTTTCTCGTTATCAAGCAACAAGGGAATCAGTTCGTGGATATTGTCAGCCACGAGGTTCTTGTCAGGATCCACGATGAAACTCTTGTATTTCAGGAAGGGCGACGAAAGGTCGACCTGTGGGCTGCCGCCCTGGAACCAGTCTTCCACCTGCTCATAACTCCAGCGGTTGGTAGGATTGACAACCGTCAGTCCCTGCACAATCATTCTCACCCGCTCAGGCAGTTCATGGATATGGGGCAGACGACCTTCATTCTTCTGACGCATCATCACCCGTTCATTGGTACTCATAGGCGACTCGCCCAGCCACAGGGCCATCAGACAGATACCAAGGGAGTAGTAGTCGGCGGCAGGAGTCACCTCCACCACACCGTCGATCACATCCGAGTACATCTCTGGGGCCGCATAAATAGGCGTACGGGCCTGAGAGGTCTTGTGAGCCTTGCCATCCTGATCCAGGATACTGGAGATACCGAAGTCTCCAAGTACCAGTTCTGTATGTTCCTTGTCCCGGAAGAAGAAGTTGCTGGGCTTGACATCCTTATGCAGGATGTTACACTGATGACAATAAGCAAGGGCTGCCGCCCCCTGGAGGGCTATACGACGGAACTTGTCCATATCCCCGTTCAGACGATAGTCAGCCATCGTCCCGCCGGTGAGGTATTCCATCAACTCGTAGTACCTGTGCTTACCGTCCACATAGGTCTTACCGAAGTCATACACCTTGACAATCATCTCAAAGTCGAAGTTATAGACCGTCTGCAGGATTTTCCGGTTGACATCGAAATTAGGATAGTAGATCTTCAGCACGAAGTTCTCTCCGTTGCGCTCCACCAGAAACACTTGTGCCTCACCGGAGTTATCACTCAACGATTGCACATTCCTATAGTTGACGCCTTTCAGCACGAAGAAGTTGTCCTCAACATTCGGTTGGTCGGCTGCGATGCTGTCAGTCCTCATTGTACTGCCCACAGCCCTGATGGTACTACTGGTAACTCTTATAGTACCATCCAACCCTGTCGCCCGCTTCGTAACATCATTGTCAGTACTCATCATTTATCGTCTTTAATTTCTTTTTTTGTATTCTTACCGAGGATCACCCATTTACCACCCATCTGGGGCTTGGCACAGCCACAGGGACTGGAATGGAGGGCGTGCTTGAAATTACACTCCCAGGCCAGCCTGACACCCTGGGGCCTACAGGCCATCGCATAGTTGCGGACCTGGGCAGGCTTGGGTTGTGGCACTTGGGCCATCTTGTCCAGAATGGCAGATATCTTGTCCAGGCGCTCCTTCTTCTTGGCTTCATACTCTTCCTTGCTCAGGCGCTTGTGCTCCGACTGCGGAATCACCGGATTGGGCACACCCCTGTCCTGTGCCAACAGGGTCAGGACACGCTCACGTAACTGGACATTACGCTGATCCCGAAGCAACTCACGCTCTGAAGAATAGGGAATCGTCAAATCCAACTGCTGAAGTTCGGAGGCCAACTGCTGCATCTCCTGGAATTCTGGCATCTGCTTCATCCGCTCCAGCAATTGATGGGCCTCATCAGTCAGGGGTGTACCACACTGCTTACAGAACGAGAAGTCGTTCAGCGTATGACAGACGGGACAGACGATACCTCCTCTCGGGCTACCGCACTCCGGACAAAAAGCCTCATTGCCAGATAGATGGGAACCACAGAAGGAACAGACATCCTTACGGATATAATGACGACAGGTCTCACAGAAATCTGCATCAGGATCCAGTTCTGCACCACAATTCGGACAAGTGGTCTTACCGATGGGCTGTCCACAGGAGGCACAGAAGATGGCACCGGGCTCATTCATCTCACCACAATGGGGACACTGCACGCCCTCTGCGGCATGCATCTGCATCTGCTGTTCTTGCAGCAGGTTATCAGTCCGCTCCATGGTGAGTTCCTGATACTGCATCTGTGGCATGCCCCTGTCAGTTTTTTCCGGGTTTAGCGTAATATCATCGTTCATCATAATACACGTGTTTTAGCGTAAGTAGGTGCAAAATTAATAAAAAAATCTAATTAACCAAAAAAAACCGCCGTAAATTTACATTTACGACGGCATTTTATCACTTTTCCGACTGATTTACCACAATTGCAGACGTTCGGACTTGGGGATGAACATCTTGTCACCCTCTTTGATGCCGAAGGCTTCGTACCATGCATCAATATGGGGCAGGGCACCGTTCACACGCCATCTTCCCAGGGAGTGGGGATCACTCTTCGTACGCTTGCGAATCTCTGCCTCTGTGATGTTATTAGCCCACACACCGGCATAGGCATGGAAGAAGCGCTGGTCTGCTGTCAGACCGTCTTTCTCGCCCAGAGGCTTGTATTTCGTAGCATTCTTATAGGCTGCAAAGGCCACTTGCAAGCCACCGTGGTCTGCCAGGTTCTCACCCAAAGTCAGACGGCCATTGCCTTTCAGGTCGGGCAGCACATCGATGTTTGAGAAGAAGTCGGCGTACTTGTCTGTACGGGCTGTAAAGTTCTTTCCGTCTGCTTCTGTCCACCAGTCATGCATGTTGCCATCCTTGTCGAACCGACGTCCCTGGTCATCGAATCCATGAGTCATTTCATGACCGATCACCACACCAATGGCACCATAGTTGAATGCATCGTCAGCCTCTGGATCGAAGAATGGATACTGCAAAATGCCTGCTGGGAAGCAGATTTCATTGGTTGAGGGATTGTAATAGGCATTCACTGTCTGGGGCGTCATGTACCAGTCATCCCTGTCAACAGGCTTACCTACACGATGGTCATTGTTCCACTTGTTCCAGAACCTCGTTGACTCCATCACATTCTCATAGTAAGATTTTTTAGCGTCCACTCGGAGTGCCGACATATCTGTCCATTTGTCAGGATAGCCGATCTTCACATAGAAGGTATTCAACTTCAGCAGCGCATTCACCTTCGTGGAGTCGTCCATCCAGTCCTGTGCGGCAATGCGCTCGCCCAAGGCAATCTGCAAGTTCTTCACGAGCGTAGCCATACGCTGTTTGGAACTCTCAGGGAAATACTTCTGCACGTAGATGCGACCAAGAGCCTCTCCCATCATACGGTCCACCTGAAGGGTGCTGCGCTTCCAGAGAGGGTGGTTCTCCTTCTTTCCCGATAACACACGCCCTTCAAAGTCAAACTTCTCTTCCACGACATCATCACTCAGGTAGTTGGCGGCTCCATGAATGAGCCCCCACTCCATCACGTCACGATAGGCTGCAGGCTTGATGCTGCCGGACAGTACATTGGCGCCATCCAGGAACTCTGGCTGACCGACCACCATTTCCTGGATATACTTACTGTCGATACCCTCAGCGTTCATCATCTGCTCCAGGGGCAGGTTGGGATAGCGCTGCTGGAACTCTGCCAGCGTCATCTTATGGTAGTTGGCCTCCGGGTCACGGAGTTCTGTACGCGACTTGCTGACCTTGGCCAGGGCAGTCTCCACCTGCAGGACATTTTGCATCTTCTTCGTGGCGGCACCCTTGCTGAAGCCAAACAACTGGAACATCTTCACAATGTGTTTCTTGTAGGCCTCCAGAATGGCTGTAGTGGCCTTGTCGGTATCGAGGTAATAGTCTTTCTGTCCCAGCGTCAGACCACCCTGATACACGTTCAGGATATTCTGCGTGGCGTTCTTGTCGTCAGCCCCGAACCCAGCACGGAAGAATTCCTGCTCGCCATAGGGAGCCAGTTCCAGTTGGATAGCCAGCAATTGCCGGTTGGTCTTCGCGGCCTCCAGTTTCTTGATCATGGGCATCAGGGGAGCAACGCCCTCCTGGTTTCGTCTCACGGAGTCCATCGCCAGTTTGTAGAGGTCACCCAACTGCTGTTCGATGGTACCTTCTGCGTAGGTACCGTTCTTCAGTTCATGCAGGATGTCACTGATACGCTGGTCGTTGTTCTCCTGTAACTGGTCAAAACTGCCATAGCGCGAATAAGCGGCAGGCAGAGGATGGGCTTTCATCCAGTCGCCACAGGCATACTCATAGAAGTCATCACCCGGCTTGACCTGCGCCATGGTCATCATGGTCATCGATGCCATAGTCATCATCATTACAATTTTTTTCATATTTCTTATGTTAGTTCTTTGGTTAGTGATTCCAATGTCTCACCCAGTTGTTCCCACTTCTCCACTTCCTCGTCGAGGCATCGCTTCGTCGTGGTGTATTCAGTGACAAGTTTCATGTCAGAGGCATTCTCAGGCACCATCAACAGGCTGTCGAGTTCTTTCAGCCGCTGTTCCATCTCTTCGATCTTGCGCTCCGACTCCTTCACAGCCTTCTCTGCCCTGTTGATGCGTTTCTGAATCTCCTTGCGCTCCTGATAATTGAGCACCTTTGAGATATCCTCGCTAGGCTCCCTAATTTCCCTAAACTCCCTAATATCCCTAAGATTTCTAGTTTCCTTAGAATCTCCTAATTCATTCAGTTCTGTTATTTTCTTCTCCCTGAGGAAATCATAGATTCCGCCGAGATGTTCCCTCACCTTTCCGCCACCGAACTCATAGACCTTCGTTACCAGGCCGTCCAGGAACTCTCGGTCGTGACTCACGATGATGGCTGTTCCGTCAAAAGCCTTGATGGCTTCTTTCAGCACATCCTTCGAGGGCATGTCCAGATGATTGGTAGGCTCGTCGAGAATCAGGAGGTTCACAGGCTCCAAGAGCAGACGGATCATTGCCAGCCTGCTCCTTTCACCGCCACTGAGCACCTTCACCTTTTTGTCCGATTCCTCACCGCCAAACATAAAGGCACCAAGGATATCGTTGATCTTCAGGCGGATCTCTCCCTTAGCCACATAGTCGATGGTCTGGAACACCGTCAGACTCTCATCCAGCAACTGCGCCTGGTTCTGGGCGAAGTAGCCGATCTGGATATTATGGCCGATCTTCAGTTCTCCCGTATAGGGAATCTCGCCCATGATACATTTCACGAGCGTCGATTTGCCCTCACCGTTCTTGCCCACAAAGGCCACTTTCTCACCACGTTTGATGGTCAGTGTCACATGGTCGAATACAGTATGGGCACCATAGTCCTTCCGCACCTCGTCACAGATGACGGGATAGTCCCCACTTCGCAGACAGGGCGGGAACTTCAGGTGCATGGCGGAGTTATCCACCTCATCGATTTCGATAGGCACGACCTTCTCCAGTTGTTTGATTTTCTGCTGTACCTGTACAGCCTTCGTAGCCTGATAGCGGAAGCGCTCGATAAACGCTTTCATATCAGCCACTTCCCTTTGCTGGTTCTCGTAGGCCCTCAACTGCTGCTCGCGCCGTTCCTTGCGAAGCACGACATACTCATTGTACTTCACCTTATAGTCAATCACACGCCCGCAGGATATCTCCAGCGTACGGTTCGACACATGATTGATAAAGGCACGGTCGTGACTCACCAGCACCACAGCACTCGACGACTGCGCCAGAAACTGCTCCAGCCACTGGATACTCTCGATGTCCAGATGATTGGTCGGCTCGTCAAGTAACAGCACATCGGGCTTCTGCAACAGGATCTTCGCCAGTTCGATACGCATGCGCCAGCCTCCGGAGAACTCTGAGGTAGGACGGTCAAAGTCGGTTCTCACGAAACCCAGGCCCATCAGCGTCCGCTCGAGTTCTGCCTCCCTACTCTCCGCCCCCATCATCAGATAGCGCTCATGCTCGGTGGTGTATTTCTCTATCAGGGCCAGATAGCCTTCACTCTCGTAGTCCGTACGTTCGGCCAGTTCCTGGTTCATCCGGTCCAGACGCTCCTTTATCCTCGCGATATCGGCAAAGGCTTTCTGAGCCTCTTCCCGCACCGTAGTGTCATCCTGCAGGATCATTACCTGGGGAAGATAGCCGATCCTACAGTCATTGGGAATACTCACCGTACCCGCCGTAGCCTTCTGCTGACCACAGAGGATCTTGAGCATCGTCGACTTACCTGCACCGTTTTTGCCCACTAAGGCAATACGATCCCGGTCGTTGATCACGAAACTCGCGTCCACGAACAGGGGCTTCACCCCAAACTCAACTTTAAGTCCTTCTACAGAGATCATCGCTTGTCTACAAATTCGTAATCCTTATACTTCTCCTTTGGGAATCGGAGCATCTCGTCCGTAATGCCTCCAGAACGGAAGTTCGAGATCTTGATGGTGGTCCACACAAAGGCAATCTTGATGCGCACACTGATGGGCTCGTAGGTCCTGCGCTTCACCAGGGCATGCACCTCCTTGATGCCTTTCTTGCCTTTCTTGGCCTTGAGGGTGATCATCAGTCCTTCTTCCTGTTCAGCAATACTGTAGTCGAAATTCTCAGGCTCGAACTTGAATTTCTGGGAATACTTGTCCGACTTATTGTTCTTGGCATGATAGACCTCCACCTCCTTCTTCTTCGATTTCTTCTTGATGGTGTAGACCGTCGTGCCGTCATTCCAGGAGTCCATCTTCGCATCCACGAACTTACTCTTCTTGCCCTTATACCAGATAGTGCCGTTGGTCTTGTAGATGCCGATGATGTTCACATCGTAATGCAAGGTTGCTCCCTGCTCTCCGAAAACCTGCTGATAGGCTGTATTGAAGATGCGCCTGGCCTGTCTGGCATTCGGCGTATCTTCTGCCTGTACGACACAGAGGCACTGGAGCAGCACCATACACGACAACAGAATTCTTTTTCTCATCTCTGAAACTAAAAAGCCCCCCGTTTTTCGGGAGGCTTTATCGATAAAGACTGTCTTTACTTCACCTTCTCCACGATGGCCTTGAAAGCCTCGGGATTGTTCATGGCAAGGTCTGCGAGCACCTTACGGTTGATCTCGATACCGGCCTTGGTGAGTTTGCCCATGAAAACAGAGTAACTCAAACCCTCCTGACGAGCGGCAGCGTTGATACGCTGAATCCACAGGGCACGGAAGTTGCGCTTCTTGTTACGGCGGTCACGATAGGCATAGGTAAGACCCTTTTCCCATGTGTTCTTTGCTACTGTCCAAACATTCTTGCGGGCACCGAAGTAACCGCGGGTAAGTTTCAGAATTCTCTTACGCTTTGCTCTTGATGCAACATGATTTACTGATCTAGGCATAATTTTTCAACTTTAAATGTTCGACAATAGGTTTAACGGAGACACAACAGGTCGCGAACCTGCTTCATGTTCGACGGATCAACGATGGTTGTACCAACCAAGTTGCGCTTCTGCTTCTTGGTCTTCTTCGTCAGAATGTGGCTGTGGTAGGCGTGACGTCTCTTTACCTTACCTGTACCGGTGAATGTGAATCTCTTCTTTGCACCGGAGTTTGTCTTTACTTTTGGCATTGTTTTTAAAATTTTAAATTGTTATTAATATCCGACGACTACGCATATACCGGGCGCGCCGTCTTCTTTTTTCTCACTCTTTCACTCTTTCACCTTTTCACCCTTTCACCTTTTCACTCTTCCTCAGTGAGTTTCTTCAGGGCATCAGCCGAAATCTTGGCATTGGCGAAGAGACCGCCATTGGCTGGCATCTCTGCGGCCTCAGCCTCCACCTTTTCTGCCTGCTGGGCTTTCTTGGCTTCCTTGGCTTCCTGCTCAGCAGCCTCCCGGTCGCGAGCCTGCTGACTCATCTTTTTGGAACCGGCCTTCTTAGGCGCCAGGTAGAGGAACATCTTCTTGCCTTCCAGCGAGGGCATGCCTTCTACCTTACCCACTTCCTCCAGGTCATTAGCGAAACGGAGGAGCAACACCTCACCCTGCTCCTTGAACAGGATGCTTCGGCCACGGAAGAACACATAGGCCCTCACCTTATTACCTTCCTCCAGAAATTCCTTCGCATGCTTCAGTTTGAACTGATAGTCGTGCTCATCAGTCTGGGGACCGAAACGGATTTCCTTCACCTCCACCTTCACCTGCTTGGCCTTCATTTCCTTCTGGCGCTTCTTCTGCTGGTAAAGGAATTTGGAGTAGTCGATGAGACGACAGACTGGCGGATTGGCATTGGGAGAGATCTCTACAAGATCGACACCCTGCTCATGGGCCATATTGATCGCATCCCGTGTAGGAACTACGGTAGAACCATTGTCGCCTACGATGCGTACTTCACGCACTCGGATCTGCTCATTGATCCGGTACTGATTCTTCAATTTGTCATTCTTCATCCACTCTTTTTTAGAAATCGGCTGCAAAATTACAATAAATCAGCGAATTAGCCAAATTTTTTATTAATTATTTTTAAAAATCCTTTGTCATTTCTGCGACACGCTCATTCACTTCGTCGATAAAGGCCTGAATAGACTTCACGCTCTGTTCACCGCCACCCTGGGGACGGACAGCGACTGTACCGTCTGCTGCTTCCTTCTCACCGACGATCACCATATAGGGGATACGCTTCAACTCGTTGTCGCGGATCTTACGGCCCAATTTCTCATTGCGCAGGTCGATAGTGGCACGTACACCACCCTCACCGAACTTCTTGGCAACTTCCTGGGCATAGTCATTGTATTTCTCAGACAACGGCAGGATGGCCACCTGTTCGGGTGTAAGCCACAAGGGGAAGTGACCACTGGTGTGCTCAATGAGCACTGCAGTGAAACGCTCCAACGAGCCGAAGGGAGCACGGTGGATCATCACAGGCGTCTTCTTCTGGTTATCCTCGTCGGTATATTCCAACTGGAAGCGCTTCGGCAGGTTGTAGTCCACCTGGATGGTACCCAACTGCCAACGACGGCCAATGGCATCCTTGATCATGAAGTCGAGTTTCGGACCGTAGAAGGCTGCCTCGCCATATTCCACCTTGGCATGCAGGCCCTTCTCCTCACAGGCCTCCACAATGGCCTTCTCAGCCAAAGCCCAGTCCTCGTCGGTTCCAACATATTTCTCGTGGTTATTGGGATCGCGCAGTGAAATCTGTGCCTCGTAGTTGAAACCAAAGGCTGTCAGCACCACACCAATGATATCCATCACGTTCAGGAACTCCTGCTTCACCTGGTCAGGACGACAGAAAAGGTGGGCATCGTCCTGGGTGAACGAGCGTACACGGGTCAGACCATGGAGTTCACCGCTCTGCTCATAGCGATACACAGTACCAAACTCTGCGATGCGCAGGGGCAGATCCCTGTATGAACGGGGCTTCCAGGCGAAAATCTCACAGTGGTGAGGACAGTTCATCGGCTTCAGCATGTACTCCTCGCCCTCCTCTGGAGTCGTGATAGGACGGAACGAGTCCTGACCATAGTGGGCATAGTGACCAGAGGTCACGTACAGGCTCTTACCACCGATATGCGGGGTGATCACCTCCTGATAGCCATAGCGCTTCTGCACCTTGCGCAGATGATCCTGCAGGCGCAGGCGCAGGTCAGTACCCTTCGGCAACCAGATAGGCAGACCTTTACCCACCTTCTCGGAGAACATGAAGAGTTCCATCTCCTTACCAATCTTACGATGGTCGCGCTTCTTGGCCTCCTCGAGCATCACGAGATACTCGTCGAGCATCTTCTTTTTCGGGAAGGAGATACCATAGAGACGCTGCATCTGCTCACGCGTAGCGTCACCACGCCAGAAAGCACCTGCCACAGAGGTCAGTTTGACAGCCTTGATCTCACCTGTATCTACAAGGTGAGGACCACGGCAGAGGTCTGTGAAGTTACCCTGCGTATAAGTCGTGATGGAACCGTCTTCCAAGTCCTGATCGATGTGCTCGCACTTATAGGTCTGACCCTCGGCAGCAAACTGCTTCAGGGCATCGGCTTTAGCCACCTCCTTGCGAACAACCGGCTCCTTCTTGCCAGCCAGTTCCTTCATCTTTGCCTCAATCTTGGGGAAGTCGCTCTCCTTGATCATCTCGCCATCCTTCAGCAAGACATCATAGAAGAAACCATTCTCGACAGCAGGTCCGAAACCGAACTGGATGCCAGGATACAACTCCTGCAGGGCCTCTGCCAACAGGTGGGCCGAAGTGTGCCAGAAGGTGTGCTTACCCTGCTCGTCTTCAAACTTATAGAGTTCAATCGTGGCGTCCTCATTGATCGGACGATTCAACTCTACGGTCTCACCGTTTACTCCACAACTTACAACGCTGCGTGCGAGAGCCGGAGAGATGCTCTCTGCAATCTGATAGCCAGTCACGCCCTGCTCATACGAGCGAACAGATCCGTCCGGGAAAGTAATGTTAATCATCATATCTACAATATATGTTTGAAATTAATAAAACTGTTATTCTCTGTATTTCTTAATCACGCTATAGGCCTGATAGAGACCCTGTTCTCCCGCCTTCGAGAGGTCTTCGATCCCTTCTGCCGTCTTCTTGGCATAGAGTCTCACCAGCCCCCTGTTGTACCAGGCCTCTGCCAGTGCCTCATCGAGTTCCAGGGCCCTGGTATAGTCGTCAATGGCCCGCTGATAGTCCCTGCGCAGGGCATAGAGATTACCCCGGTCATAGTAGAGGTAGGCGTTCTGCGGAGCCAACTGGATGGCATCGGAGAGATCACCCAGCACATTGGCCGACTGCAAGTCGGTGTTCGTACCCTGCGAGGCGTTGAACTCATTGATCTTAGCCTGACACACAGCCCGCTGCCAATAGGCCAGCGACGACGTGGAGTCGATCTGCAGGTAGATGCTCAGGTCGTCGATGGCATTGTCGAAGTTCTGGATCGAGCAGTAGGCCACAGCCCTCAGCAACAGATAGGGCTTCACGTCTGCCGTGGTCTTTGTCTGGTCTATCACCTGACTCAGCGAGTCGATATAGTTGAAGGTCTGCTTCATGCGCTCCTCACTGAGGTTTGTCTGTTCACACGACACATAGATGTTATGCGACTTCGCTGACTGGTTGAAGGCCTCAACACTATGCTCGTAGGGGACATCGTGCTTCACCTCGTCCACTGGCTTCACGAAGGTCAGCCCGTACATCGGCTGATAGTTCATCTCTGCCTTTCTGTCCTGCACCCTGCCTCTATAGGCACTCTTATACTCGTGCTCCACCTCCTGTTCGTCAGCCACCACGAGTTGGTTGTATTTCTCCAGGTCCTCGTCACTGCGCTTACGCATCTGCCTCTGTTTCTGAGTCAGACGGGGCTGTTTGCCATAGCGCTTGTCCATCTGGGCCTTCAGGATCCTGAACTCATCGAGTTCTGCCTGTCTGGTATTCCCCAGCCTACGATAGCACGAGGCTCTGTGCTCCAGGCCGAACCAGAAGTTCGGAAACTCCTCGATCACCTTCGAGTAGTCGCGGATGGCAGCCCTCAGGTTACCCGTCTGCTCCAACAGCAAGGCCCTGTTGAAGAGCGCCATCAGGTTGTCCGGTTCCAGTTTCAACACGAAGTCGAAGTCCTCGATACCCCTATTGTCATCACCCACCTGAGCCCTCAACAGGCCTCTGTTGTAGTGTCCCAGGAAATTGTTGGGATCCAGGTCCAGCGCGGTGTCATAGTCTGCCATGGCCCCCCTCAGGTTGTTCTGGTTATAGCGCGCCAAGGCCCTGTTGATATAGTTCCCTGGGTGCCTGGGCAACAGGTGGATACTCTTCGAGAGGTATTCCTCACCTTCCTTCCACTGCTGACTGGCCAGACTGATCACGGCCCTTTCTGCCCAGATGCCCCCGTCATAAGGATCCAGTTCCAGGCTCTTGTCGAGCGAGGCCACTGCCTTCACGGTATCCTTCTGCAGCAGATACACCTCTGCCTGCATGGCATAGGCTCTGGCATACTTCGACCAGTGGGTGGTCATCGTGTCAATCTCTGCCAAGGCCCGATCATAGTCCTTCTCCTGAATCAGGCAGAGGATGCGGTTATGCCATAGTCCCTGATTCTCAGGGTCGTAGCGCAGGGCCTTGTCATAGTCTGTCACAGCCGCTGCATATTTCTTCTGGTTGATCCGGCAGAGACCTCTCAGTTCGTATGCACTCACCACATAGGGATTGCGCTCGATGGCCTCCGAACAGTCGTTCTCTGCCCCACGATAGTCGTCGAGGTAGTACTTTGCCACCCCCCTGAAGAACCAGGGCTCATAGAGCCAGGGCTTCTGACTGATGGCCTGGTTGAAGTACTGGATACTCAGCACATAGTCCTCGTAATAGAGGGCCGAGCGCCCGATCATCACCAGCCGGTCAGTATTGAACTGGGCGTGTAAAGGTGAGAAAGTCAGAAGGTGAAAAAGTGAGAAAAACACAAGTTTCCTCACAACATTGCAATTTAAAAACAATCTCAATCTCCTCACCTTTTCACCTCTTCACCTTTTCACCTCTTCACCTTTTCACCTCTTCACCTTTTCACCTCTTCACCTCTTCACCTTTTCACCGGTTTCGTCCGGTAAGAACAGCGATAACGCCCTTGGGTGAGGGCACGGAGTTTGCTTTGGATCAACTGCTTGCGTAGAGGAGAGATGCGGTCCACGAACATCTTGCCGTCCAGATGGTCGAACTCGTGCTGCATCACACGGGCCAGATAGCCTTCGATCCACTCGTCATGGTGCTGAAACTGATCGTCGTCCCATGCCACATGGATCCTCGTGGGCCTCACCACCTTCTCATGGATGGCAGGCAGCGACAGACAGCCCTCTTCCGAAGAGTCTGTTTTCGCATCATCATATTCGATGATATGGGGATTGATATAGACGTTCCGAAAGCCCTTGTATTCCGGCAGGTCTTCCGACAGCACGTCCAGGTCTATCACCGACAGTCGGATAGCCTTCCCGATCTGAGGGGCTGCCAGTCCTATGCCGTCTGACTCTGCCAGAGTCTCCCACATGTCGGCAATCAGTTCCTTCAACTGGGGATAGTCCGGCCCAATGTCCTCAGCCACCTTCCTCAACACCGGCTGCCCATATATATAAATAGGTAGAATCATTAACTCTTATCTCTTAATTCATAACTCTTAACTCGAGATTATCTTCGCGCACGGAGATAGTCTTCAAGTATGATGGTCGCTGATATCTCGTCCACCAGGCCCTTGTTCTGCCTCGCCTTCTTCTTCAGGCCGCCTTCTATCATCGCCTGATGGGCCAGGACAGAGGTGAAACGCTCATCGAAATACTCGATCGGCACCTCTGGCACAGCCTTGCGCCAGCGATTCACAAACTGCTGCACGCGCCCGAGGTTCTCACTGGGCTGACCGTTAGTCTGCCTGGGCTCCCCGATGACGATACGCTCCACCTGCTCCCTCTCCAGATAGGCCTTCAGCCACTCGAAGAGTTCCGACGTAGAGACAGTCGCCAACCCTCCTGCAATGAGTTGCAGAGGGTCGGTGACTGCCAGTCCGGTACGTTTCTGACCGTAGTCGATGGAAAGAATCCTCGCCAACTTGCGACTTATCGGGCACTATAGAGCAACCAGGCCTCGGGATAAGTCTCGCGCAACTGGTCACGGCTGGAGACAGCAGATCCCTTGTCGGCAAACGTAGTTGCCACCACACGGTACATGTTCTTGTCCTCGTTCTTCACGATCTGGGCATCATAGCCGGCAGCCTTCAGACGCTGCTGCAGGCCCTCGGCATTGCTGATCAGGCTGAATGAGCCGACGATCACACTGTAGTCCTTCAGACCGGAACCACTGATAAGCGATACGCTTTCCTGACGATAGGAAATATTGTCGAGGTTGTCAGTCACACGGGCCTCGGTAGCAGGCTTGGCCTCTACAGGAGCCACTACTGCATTCTCGTCCAGCGTGGTGTTGGTACCGGGAGCCTGAGCCTCCGACTGCTTTGCTTTCTCGTATGCCTTCTTATAGGCACTCTCACTTGACTTACAACTTGTGAAAGCCATCGCTGCGCATAAACCTACGCACAAAAGGGTGTACTTTTTCATTTCTTGTTTGTATTTAATAAATTCAGTTATTTCAATAATCGGTGCGAAATTACAAAATATCACGCAAAACCAAGCGAAAATGGCACATAAAGTTTGTTAAATCAGGGAAAACACAACTTTTTAACAAAAAAATTGGCCGATTTTTGCTTTTCAACGGAAAAGTTTTGTATATTTGCAGGACAGAAACGCAATATTCATTATTAATACAAAGAGATTATGAAAAGTTTAGGTTATTTAAGCGCATTTCTCGGCGGTGCTATCGCTGGCGCAGCCCTGGGTATCCTCATGGCTCCCGAAAAAGGTCAGGACACCCGCGTGAAGATCACGGATGCAGTAGAGGATTTCCTCAAGAAGCACAACATCAAACTCAGCCGAAAGGAAGTGGTCGACCTGGTTGACGATATCCAGGACGCTGCAACAGAGGAGTAATGCTGTCCAGCGACAAGAATGTAGAGACGATCGCGCAACTGATCGAGGTTCTCAAGCATTACTTGGGACTTCAGACCGAGTATGTGAAACTCGACGTGATTGACAAGGTGGTTCGCCTATTGACGGCAGCCGCCTTGGCAATCCTGTTCTTCTTCATCATCATTGCCGTCCTCTTGTTCCTCTCCTTTGCCTTCGCCTTCTGGCTCTCTGCCTACACTGGCACTGCACTGGCCTTCCTCATCGTGGCAGTCATCCATTTCTTCCTCTTCATCCTCTTCATCCTGTATCGCAAGACCTGGATCGAGAAACCCCTCGTCCATTTCCTGGCCACCTTACTCCTCAGCAAATAATGTTACCAGTCAAGAAACCCGTAAGAGATTATCGCACACTCGATGAGATCCGTCAGCGCAAAGACGAACTCCTCGAAGACCTCCAGAAGGACAATACCCAGTTCTCCACCCTCTGGAACCAGGTATTCCTGAAGCGTGAGGACAACACCAAGGCTGACTACATCGCAGGCTTGGTCAGTAATGGCATCGTGGCATTCGACACCTTCCTCCTCATCCGCAAACTCATGAAAAACTACGGTTCTCTTTTCGGTTTCTCCTCCAAAAAGAGAAAAAAACGCAAGTAAGACTTCTTTCTAAATAACGATTTCCTGCCCGTCATACGCCAATTGGATATCCGCGGGAAGGCGCTCTTGATTCACTTGGGCATGGAGGCCCACATCATGGCATACATGAATAAGGTAAGTCTGCCTGGCCCCTACCCTGCGCGCAAAGGCAATCGCATCATCCACCAACTGATGCGAATGGTGAGGCCTGTCAAAGCGCAAGGCATTCACCACCAGCACCTCCGTCCCCTCCAGATATGGCCACTCCGAATCATTAATAGTCTTCATATCCGTGATATACGTCAGGGAACCAATCCGATACCCCAAGATAGGCAACTTCCCATGCATCACCTCGATAGGCATGATCTCCAGGTCACCGATCTGGAGAGGCTCATGCGCATGGATCTCGTGCAGTCCGATGGCAGGCACACCGGGATAACGGTTCTCCGCAAAACAATAGGGCAGCATCTGCAGCATCTCCCTGCGCGAGATAGGATCCGCATAGACGTTGATCTCACCGAACTGACAATAAGGCCGGATATCATCCATGCCCCCCATGTGGTCATAATGACTATGCGTGATCAGGATGCCGTCTATCTTCCGGAAAGGCTGTGGCAGGATCTGCTGACGGAAATCAGGACCACAGTCGATGAGCAGACGCGTTTGCTCCGTCTCCACAAGCACCGAACAACGCGTCCGTTTATCCCGCGGATCCTCACTCCTGCACACCTCGCACTGGCACCCGATCACCGGTACCCCGCACGATGTCCCTGTTCCCAAAAACGTCAGCCTCATCAACTTTTCACTCTAAACTATTAACTCTTAACTCTACACTATATTAACTTCCGGTTTGATCTCAATCCCGAACTTCGCCTTCACATCACTCCGGATACGCTCACACAGTGCCACGATCTCCGCACCTGTCGCACCACCGCGATTCACAAGCACCAGCGCCTGCTTGTCATGCACGCCTGCCCTGCCGAGACTCTTGCCCTTCCAGCCGCACTGGTCAATCATCCAACCGGCAGGAATCTTCACATGACCGGCATCCACCTCATAGTGAGGCATCCCTTCAAACTTCGCTGCCAAGGCCTCATACTGTGCCCGATCCACAATGGGGTTCATAAAGAAACTCCCAGCATTCCCCTCCACCTTCGGATCAGGCAACTTCGCCTGCCGGATCTCAATAATCGTCTCGCGCAACTGTTGGGCCGTTGGTTCAGCGATGCCCTTGCGCTCCAGTTCCGCACGGATATTCCCATAGTCCAGATGGGGATGGAATTCCCTCGATAGCCCATAGGTCACACGTGTGATGAGGAATCTGTTCTTCCAGTCATGCTTGAACCGGCTGTCCCGATAGCCATACTCAAAGTCCTCATTACCCCAGATATGGGTCTTCCCCGTCTGAATATCCACCATCCAGACACACAGGATCAGGTCTTTCGCCTCTACCCCATAGGCCCCGATATTCTGCACGGCACTCGCCCCTACATCCCCGGGGATCAGCGACAGGTTTTCCATACCATAATAGCCGGCACTGATACTGGTAGCAACCATATCGTCCCAGGCTTCCCCGCTGCCACAGACCATCCTGTGGTCACTGGGAACAGAACCCTGTTCGAAATAATGGCCTTTGATGCCTGACCTGACCACGATACCCTCGAAGTCACGGGTCAGCAGCAGATTACTGCCCCCACCTATTATTATATAAGGTGTGGCCTCCTTCCTCAGGATCTCAGCCACCTCCTGTGCCTCAGAGTCATTCTCATACTCCAGGTAACGGCTGCACTTGGCCTCAATCCCAAACGTGTTATGCCCCTTCAGACTATAATCCCTGATATCTTTCACTTTTCACTCTTCACTTCTCACTTCTACGTCGTCATGCTCATGAGTTTCCACGTCCCATTGACGCACTTGAACCTCAGTTCCAGTTCCAGACCGTTCGCCACACCCCTCAACAGGAATATCTTCTCATTCCCCGAGGGCAGGGGCTTGCCATACACGATGTTATATAGCACCTTCGCAGGCAACGTAGGCGCAAAGGCAGCCCAGGTGTCAGGCGTGATCACTCCCTCCATCATGTTGAAGTCATCGTCAGGATCCGGCCCCACAAACTGTACCGTGGCATTCAGGCTTCTCACCTGGAACACGCTGTCAGCAGCAAACTGCTGATAGAACTTCAGGAACGAGGCATTGGCATTCTCCTCGATAGGCGTCACGCGGATGGCCTTCAGCATCCAGGCACCCTTCACGCGCTGGAACAGATAGTTCGTCACGCGGTTCTTCTTCAGTTGGATCTTCTCCACCACGACCTCTGTCACAGCCGTATCCTTCATCAACGCCATCTGCTGGTCGTCATTGAAGAGCAGTGTGTAGTAGCCCTGGCGCATAAAGAAGTGCTCCATCTCCCATTTCTCCTTCTCGATGGCAGTGGTATCCCCACCCTCCATCTTCCGCAGGGGGAAGATGATGCGCTCTTTCTGCAAGCGCTTGTTGGCAGCGAAGTTGAACACGAAGTCGTCAAACATCGCGTCGGCAGCCCGGGGCATCGGAGTCTCAGTGATCAACAGTTCTAGGGTATCCTCCTCGACCACCCCGATGGTATCAGCCATCACAGAGTCGGCCGACAGTTCATCCGACTTCCTGCCCTGCTTCCCCGTACACGAGAACAGCAGCACTCCCAGGCCTATCATCCCAATCAAAAACCTTCTCATTCGCAAAAATTTCTGCAAAGATAGTGCAAATTTGCGAATTAATTGATTCTATTTCTCATTTTTTTCGTACCTTTGCACGCAAAATTGCAATTTTACACAAATATGATACTTGATAAGATTGACGAACTGCTCAAAGAAGTGCAGCAGTTAAGTGCTAAAAATGCCGACGAAGTCGAACAACTCCGCCTTAAATACCTCAGTAAGAAAGGTGAGATTACCGCCCTGATGAACGACTTCCGGGAAGTGGCTGCCGACCAGAAGAAGACGGTGGGCATGAAGATCAACGAACTGAAGACACTCGCCACAGAGCGCATCAACCAGTTGCGCGAGGAGTGTGAGACCCAGGAAGCCGGAGAAGAGGCCATCGACCTGACACGCACCCCCTACCCCGTCCAGTTGGGCACACGCCACCCCCTGACCATCGTCACCAACGAGATCATCGACATCTTCTCGCGCATGGGCTTTGTCCTGGCCGACGGTCCTGAAGTGGAGGACGACAACCATATCTTCACGAAGATGAACTTCGCTGCCGATCACCCTGCACGCGACATGCAGGACACCTTCTTCGTCTCCCAGCATCCCGACGATGTCACGAAGAATATCCTGTTACGCTCCCACACCTCCAGTGTCCAGGCCCGCGTCATGGAACAACTCCACACCGAAGACGGCAAACTCTCTGCCCCCATCCGTGTCATCTGCCCGGGACGCGTCTATCGCAATGAGGCCATCACGGCACGTGCCCACTGCTTCTTCCATCAGGTGGAAGGACTCTATATCGACAAGAACGTGTCATTCACCGACCTGAAGCAGGTACTCCTCTCCTTCGCCAAGGAGATGTTCGGCCCTGACACCAAGATCCGCCTGCGCCCCAGTTACTTCCCCTTCACCGAGCCCTCTGCAGAGATGGACATCTCCTGCTTCATCTGTGGCGGCGAAGGCTGTGGCTTCTGCAAGCACACGGGCTGGGTGGAGATCCTGGGCTGTGGCATGATCGATCCCAACGTACTCGAACTCTGCGGCATCGACTCCAAGATCTACAGCGGCTATGCCTTTGGCATGGGCGTAGAACGCATCACCAACCTGAAATACCGCGTCTCCGACCTCCGCATGTTCTCAGAGAACGATACGCGCTTCCTCGAGGAATTCGAGTCAGCCAACTGAAATCTTAAATTAGTTTAAAATATTCGTCAAAGGTAGAGGGATTTGCAAAAATCTTTCTACCTTTGCGCTGTGTTAATTTTTAAATTCAAACAATTATGAGAAACAAAACTATCACTTTACTGTGTGTTGCAATCGCCTTATCCGGCTGTGAGAAGGCCAGTTTTAACGATGAATGGGCAGTCGGCCCCGCACCCCTTGCCACCTCCACCCTCTCTGTCACCACCCGTGGAGCAGGTGTCGACGGAGGCGCCCCCATCCCCGATGGCCGCATCTATGTGTTCAACAAGTCAAACACCTGCGTGGCGCTCCTGACCACGGGAGAAGCCGGCCAGACAGAGTCAGCCCAACTCCCCGAAGGCACCTACACGCTCTGTGCCGTGGGCAGCGAAGATCTCTCCATCTACAATCTCCCTGCACAAGGCGAGGCCACGCCCTCCAGCGTCATCTCCCTTAAGTCCGGTGAGGAAAGAGGCGACCTGCTCATGAAGAACAGCACCACCACGCTCGAAGACGGAGACACCAAGGCCCTCAGCATCGAACTCTTCCATCAGGTTCTTTGCCTCGATGCCGTGGAAATCCGGCAAGTACCCACCAATGTCACGAAGGTGGAAGTCACGATGGGCAAGTTCTACAGCACGATCCAACTCAATCTGACCAAGCCGGACACGCCCACAGAGGACTACACGGTCTCGCTCACCAAACAGGCTGACGGCACCACCTGGAAGGCCACGCCCGAACAGATGCTCCTGCCCTCTGTAGGGAAGCCCTCCATCAAAGTGCTGTTCACCACCGATAACGACACGAGGGGCTACGCATACACAGCCTCCGAGGACCTGAAAGCCAACAACCACGTCTCTATCACCGGCACATACGCTGGCGCAGTCAATGCCACGCTGTCGGGCAAACTCTCTGCTGCCGCCTGGGGGAATGGACAGGACCTCTCCTTCGATTTCGACAAA
>JAFUAK010000121.1 GCA_017460765.1 Prevotella sp.
ACCAGATTCAGCGTCACCGAGTAGCCCACCAGATTCTCTGCCGTCTTATAGTCCTTCTGCAACAGTTTCACGCTGATGCTGGTGATCGCTCCCACGCCGACAGCCGCGCGTAAGGCTGCCGAGAGGTTTATGAACGCGAACGTGATGCCGAGACCCGCGATGGCCTCAGGGCCGACCACCTGACCGATCATGGCGCGGTCGATGATGTTGTAGAGGCTCGATGCAGTCATGGCCACGATGGCGGGCAGGGCATACTGCCAAAGCAGTTGGCCTACGGGCTTCTGTCCCAGTTCGAGTGCGGCTTGTCTGTTGTCTTGCATACTTCCTTTTTCCTAATAACGGTGCAAAGGTACAACTTATTTTCGAGACCGCCAAATTTCACGTGCGCAATTCCTCTTTTTTAGCAAAACCGCGACTTTGTGACTTTGACTTTGTGACATTAAGGTGGTTCAACGATGACAAATGACAGATGACAGTTTTTGAAAATTACTCACAGATTAATTATTAATATTATATATATTATAATATATATAATACTAACATTCTCTATACTCTCAAATTCAAAAAACTGTCATCTGTCATCTGTCATGACTGGATTCTGAAACTGGAGTTGCTTATTGTCACAAAATCACATGTCACAATGTCCAGCGCAAAGCAGACGGGCAATAACTTCGAGCCCCCGAATATTACGGACACGGCGGTCGGAAGATACGGATCGAAAAGGCGGGAAATAATGGCCTAATATTTGGAAGTTTCAGAAATATGTTGTACCTTTGCACTCGCAAACTTCCTAGAAACAAATGCAACTACGCCTGCTAAACATATTATTTGCCGTGCTCGCCTGGACCATCGGAGCCAGCGCAGCCAGCGGTCCCAAGATGAAATATCCTGGGGGCAAATACTATATCTACCGCTACACGCTGAAAGACAAGCAGGGCTCGCCCTACTCCATCGACCACCCCTCGCGATGGCTCACCCACCGCAGCATCGAGCGCAGAAGGCGGCAGGGGCTCAGCGTCGACTCCACCGACCTGCCCGTCAGCCAGAGATATCTCCGGAGCATCGAGAAGATCGCCATAGGGCTTGCACGGAAAGACCGCAAATCGCCCGCAGAATGGACCGTCATCGGCACGTCGAGATGGAACAATACGGTGCTCGTTCGCAGCAACGACACCACGCTGCTGAACCGCCTGTCGGAACTCGACTTCGTGAAGAAGGCTCGGAAGGTGTGGGTATCGCCCGACAGCATCGACCGCGGCGTCGTGAAGGTGAAGGCCCACGGGGAATGGAATGCGTGGGACAGCATCAAGGGAGAGTATTACGGCAACGGCAAGGAGCAGATTGAGATGGTGGGCGGCCATCGGCTGCACAGTATCGGGATGAAAGGTAAGGGAATGATGATCGCCGTGCTCGACGGGGGCTTCCAGAATGCAGACAAGATTCCCGCCATCCAGAATGCGAACATCATCGGGGTGAAGGACTTCGTCTATCCGAACAGCCCGTACTTCTATCAGGAGACCGACCACGGCACGAAGGTGCTCTCAACGATGGCCGTCAGCGAGCCGGAAGTACTGGTTGGCACGGCCCCGGAGGCGCGCTACTGGCTGCTGCGCTGCGAGGATCAGCAGACGGAGCAGCCCGTGGAGGAAGACTACTGGGCGATGGCGGCGGAGTTCGCGGACTCCGTGGGGGTGGACATCATCAACTCCAGCCTCGGTTACAACGAATACGACGGCGACTCGGCCTACTACCACCAGCGCGACCTCGACGGCGAGACGGCCCTGATATCCCACACGGCCTCGATGCTGGCCCGCAAGGGCATCATCCTCGTCAATTCGGCAGGCAATTCGGGCATGGGACCCTGGAAGAAGATCGCCTTCCCCGCCGATGCCAACGACATCCTGACGGTGGGGGCATTGAATCAGGAGAAGAAGAATGCGCCGTTCAGCGGCGTGGGGCCGACACAGGACGGCCGCGTGAAGCCCGACGTGATGGCCCTGGGCAGCCCTGCGGCTCTGGTATCGGGGCGCGGCACGATCATCAGGGACATGGGCACTTCGTTCTCCACGCCCATCGTGGCTGGTCTGGTGGCCTGTCTGTGGCAGGCGCTGCCGGGCAAGACGGCGCTGGAGATTATCAGCCTCGTGCGCCAGAGCGGCAACAGTTATCAGAAGCCCGACAACATCTACGGCTTCGGCACGCCGAACTTCTGGCGGGCGTATATGGTGGGAAGGATGGAAGTGAAAAGTGAAGAAGTGAAGAGTGAAAAGTGAGAAACGGCTGACACTATACGAACTCAACCGACTGGTAAGGGAGGTGATCGAGTGCGAGATGCCCAATGAGTATTGGGTAGAGGCGGAGTTGTCGGAATGTCGTGAGTCGCGCGGGCACTGCTACATGGAACTCATCGAGAAGGATCCGCAGACGGCCACGCCGATCGCCAAGGCCTCCGCGAAGTGCTGGGCCTCGAAATGGATGATTCTGCGCCCCTACTTCGAGCGCACCACGGGCCAGCGGCTGCATGCAGGCATGAAGGTGCTGCTGAAGGTGTATCCGCAATTCCACGAGGCTTACGGCTTCTCTTGGATCGTGACCGACATCGACCCCACCTACACCCTCGGCGACATGGCCCGCAAGCGTCAGGAGATCATCCGCCAACTGAAGGAGGAAGGGGTGTTCGACCTGCAGAAAGAACTCTCGCTGCCGCTGTTCTGCCAGCACATCGCCGTGATATCCTCGGAATCGGCTGCCGGTTACGGAGATTTCTGTAACCAACTCGCAGATAATCCCTATGGCTTCCAGTTCCGCACCCAACTTTTCCCTGCCATCATGCAGGGTGAGCAGGTGGAACAGAGCATCATCGCCGCCCTGAACCGGATTTACGGACAGCCTTTCGACTGCGTGGTGATTATCCGAGGCGGTGGTGCCACGAGCGATATGTCGGGCTTCGACACGCTGGCTCTGGCAGAGAACGTGGCCAACTTCCCCCTACCTATTATTACAGGTATCGGGCACGACCGCGACGAGAGTGTCCTCGACATGGTGAGTCATACGCGGGTGAAGACCCCTACTGCCGCTGCCGCCCTGCTCATCGACCATCTGAAGGCCGTGCTCGACGCACTCAATGAGGCCCAGAATCACATCGTCAACTACTGCGGCAGCAAACTCTCCACGCTCCATTCCCAACTATCCACTATCGCCGAGACCATCCCGAGGCTCTTCTCCATCGTGAGAACCCGTCAGGAGGCTCGGCTCGACGCCCTCTTCAGCCAGATGCTCTCAGGCATCCAGCAGAAGATCATCGGCCAGCAGGCAAGGATCGAGGGATTCGAGCAGAGGATTCCGCTGATATCCGAGCGCAAGATCACGCAAGAGCGCCATCGGCTGGAAATCATCGGAGAGAAACTAAAATCGCATGACCCGGGACTGATTCTGAAGCGCGGGTATAGCATCACGCTCCACAACGGCAAGGCCGTGAAGGACGCCAACACGCTGGCACCAGGCGACGAAATAGAGACAAGGTTATCAGAAGGAATCATCAAATCAATCATCAAATGAAGGAAATCAAATACGAAGCGGCCTTTGCCGAACTGCAAGGCATCGTGCGCAAGATGGAGAACGACGAACTGGACATCGACCAGATGTCGGAACAACTGAAGCGTGCCCAGGAACTCATCCGTCTGTGCAAG
>JAFUAK010000122.1 GCA_017460765.1 Prevotella sp.
GCAAGAGCCTGGCCGTCATCGGCGACGCACTTGACCAGTCGTTGGCAGAATAAACTCTCATAGGTGAGTTTTTAGGATAACACTGTGAGCCTTCCCCGTCAGCACGTCTGGTGGGGAGGCTTTTTTTCCTGATTTTGCATCCATTATCGCAAGAAAAGTGGTATATTTGCAAACGAAAAGAAAAGGATATGCTATGATACTGGTATTCGGAGGAACGACGGAGGGGCGCAAGGCTGTTGAGGTGCTGGAGGAAGCCGGTACCACCTATTACTATTCGACCAAGACGGGCGAACAGGACATCGCGCTGCATCACGGCATTCGACTGGACGGAGCCATGGACTGCGAGGCGATGCTGGCTTGCTGTCGTGAGAAGGGCATTCGGCTGATGGTGGATGCTGCCCATCCCTTCGCCGCACAGCTCCACAAGACGATAGCCCAGGTATCCGAATCGCTGAACATCCCCACCATTCGCTATGAACGCATCTATCCGCCCCGTGACCCGGACATCACATGGATTGACGACTACAGTCAGGTGCCTCGCAACATCCGTTCGCTGTTGGCAACGACGGGGGTACAGAGCATCAGCAAGCTGAAACCCATAGAGGCAGAGGGCATCCGGGTTGTTTATCGTATCCTGAACCGCGAGAGCAGCATCGCATTGGCCAAGCAACAAGGAGCCACCGAGGAACAGCTCTGCTATTATCCGCAAACTGCCGAGGCAGAAGCCATTCTGATGAAGGAGAGCGGACGCTCGGGCGGTTTTGTGGAAAAGGTTGCCGAAGCCAAGAGCAAGGGGATGCGTATCATTGCCATCAAGCGACCGGAACTACCCTTTAAGTGCTGCGTCGACGGGCCGCATGGACTGCGCCGGATGGTGGAACGGCTGTTGCCAGAGTTCTATCCGCTGCACAGCGGACTGACAACGGGAACGTGTGCCACAGCGGCGGCGATAGCAGCAACACGACGATTGACGAAAGGCGATACACCCGCGGAAGTGCCGGTAGTGCTGCCTGACGGTGAGACCATCCAGGTTGCAGTAGGCTATGGCGAGGACTATGCCTATTGTATCAAGGAGGCTGGCGACGACCCTGACGTGACGGACGGCATCGAAATACGGGCTAAGTGCCAAATGAGAAATGAGAAATGGGAAATGAGTAATCGACGAAGTCGCTTTGACCTTGGTCAAAGAAATGGGAATGAAGAAATGAGGAATGATTCACAACTTATCATTTATGGAGGTGAGGGTGTGGGGCGTTTCACGCTGCCTGGCTTCGACTACCCACCCGGCGAGCCTGCCATCAACCGAGGGCCGCGCCAGATGATGCAGGAGAACATTCGGGAGAACGTCTGCATCACCATTTCCGTTCCCGACGGTGCCGAGATAGCCAAGAAGACCTTCAACCCACGACTGGGTATCGAGGGCGGCATATCGATTATCGGTGTGTCGGGCATCGTGAAGCCTTTCTCCGAAGAGGCCTTCATCGAGAGCATCCGCAAGTGTATGGAGGTGGCCAAGGCATCAGGCTCGGAACGGGTCGTCATCAACAGCGGTGCCAAGAGCGAGCGATTCGTGAAGGAGCGTTACCCCACCCTGCCCCGACAGGCTTTCGTGGAGTATGGCAACTACATCGGC
>JAFUAK010000123.1 GCA_017460765.1 Prevotella sp.
TCCGCGAAATCGCAGAGTGCTTCAATATCGAGGATGAACAGATCCTTGATATGCTTGTGAATCGGTCGGACAAACTCTCTCATTTTATTGAAATCTATCAATTAAAAATGGCAAATTAGGAACTTGCGAAACTTGAATTATATATTAACTTAAAACATTAACGATTATGAGATTAGACGGAAGAAGAGAAAGTTCCAACGTGGAAGACCGCCGCGGAATGAGTGGAAAAGCAGTGGCCGGTGTCGGTGGTATCGGTGCTGTCATCGTAGCAGCATTGTTTGCTTGGATGAGTGGTGGTGACCCTCTGTCGGCTGGCCTTCAGGCTGCCCAGGAACAGATGTCGGCTCGCACGGAGACTGTCGATGAGGGCAGTTTTACTGAAGAGGAACAGGCTCTGGCCTCAGATTGTAAGAAGATCCTTGCCTCGACGGAGGATGTTTGGTCGAAGGTGTTTGAAGAGATGGGTGCCACCTACGAGTCACCCACGCTCGTGCTGTTCTCCAACCAGGTGAACTCCGCTTGTGGCTCTGCTACGGCGGCCGTAGGTCCGTTCTACTGCTCAGGCGACCAGAAACTGTATGTCGACCTGTCGTTCTTTACGGAGATGAAGCGTCAGTTGGGTGTCGAGGGTAATACCTTCGCCTATGCCTACGTGATTGCCCACGAGATCGGCCATCACATCGAGTATCTGACAGGTACGCTCTCCAAGGCTCATACGGCTATGAACCAGACCAACAAGGTGGAGGCCAACAAGATCAGCGTACGCCTCGAACTGCTGGCCGACTACTATGCTGGTGTGTGGGCTCACTATGAGGATGCCATGAACCACTCGATGGAGTATGGTGATCTGGAGAAAGGTCTGGAACTGGCTAAGGCCATCGGCGACGACTGGCTGCAGAAGAAGGCCCAGGGCAGGGCTACGCCTGAATCGTTCACTCACGGCACGAGCGACCAGCGCAAGCGTTGGCTGAAGCGCGGCTTCGATACCGGTGACATGCGCACTTCGACCTTTAACGTACAGAACTATAACGACCTCTAAAAAAAGGAAAATCCCCGCCAATCGGCGGGGATTATTCATGATGATAAGGCTCTCCCTTAATGATGGTGCATGCCCGATAGACCTGTTCCGTAAATACGAGCCTGATCATCTGATGTGAGAAGGTCATCTTCGAGAGTGACAGTTGTTCGTTGGCACGCCCATAGACAGCCTGAGAGAATCCATACGGTCCGCCGATTACAAAGACCAGTCGGCGGGCCGTATTCCGTTTCTGTTCCAGCCAGCGGGCGAACTCGATGCTACGGAACTCACGTCCATGCTCGTCGAGCAACACCACCGTGTCAGATGGCTGTAATTGCCTGAGGATCAACTCTCCTTCAGCCGTTTTCTGTTGTTCCTCTGTAAGACTCTTCGTGTTTTTGAGCTCGGGAATTGTCACCAACTCAAAGGGCATGTAGTGGCCGATGCGTTCCACATAGTCATTGATGCCCGCCAGGAAATGTTTGTCGGTGGTCTTACCCACGAGGATCAGCAGCGTTTTCATACCTTATATTTTATTTAATAGTCTCTTCTTCCAGATAGTTTTCAAACTGGCTCTTGTAGCCGTTGAAGACATTAATATCCACGTCGCCCTGGATACCGCTCACACGTCCGTCTGGACAGAGTTGCCAGTAGGTGAGCCTGACATCGGGCTTGTACTCGCTGTAACGGGCTATCCATACGGAGTAATCGCGTTTCAGGTCGGGCTGGTTCACGAGGTAATTATTCACGAACATCTGATTGACGTAGAGCACGGGCTTCACGCCGACACGCTGTTCCACAATTCTCAGCCACTGGCGTATCTGTCGGAACAAATTATCGGCTCCCATCTGCTCAATCTGGGCCTTCGAGGGTTCGATGTCAAGCACAGGGGGCAGGTCGCCGATGTTGAAACGCGTATTCTTCAGGAAAAAGTCTGCCTGGGAGGCACCACTGCTACGCATTGACCAGAAATGGTAGGCACCCGTATGGATGCCGTGCTTACGGGCCTGAACGTAGTCACCGGGGTAGAACTTATTGCGCACGCTCACACCTTCGGTGCTCTTGATGAAGACGAAGGAAACGGGATAGTCTGCCGTGCCGCTGACATTGTGGCTACCGCGTTTGCCAACGTGGGTGATGCGCAGTTTATTCCATTGGATGGCGACAGGTCGGCGGCCCTTGCCATGCTGGTAGCGGGCAATGTCGATGCCGTAGATACGCTCCGTGGTATATTTCATCCGTTCGCCCTGAAATCTGTCCTTGCTCCACTCACCTACACGGAGACGGGGCTCTGCGCCGTCGGGTGTCAGCAGTTCGAGACCGAAGCCATGGCGGCGGTCATTCTCCCAGTGGCCTTCGAAGTAACTGCCGTCAGATGCCATGTAGGCGCCATGACCGTCGGCCTTGTCATTGCTGAAATCCCCGAGATAGAGGCCGATACTGTCAGGACGGATGCCCGTCTCCAGCGAGTCATTGCGACAGGTGCCCACGATGGTACGCCCCAGGGAGTCGAGTACGACAGCCGTGCCCTCACGACGGTGGTTCTTCCATGTACCGATGTTCCTGATATCGAGTCTGGGGTCGACTTCCATCTCAAGCCTTCGCCCATTGGCAAAGGCTACCACCATCTCGTAGCCTTCATCCTCGACGTTATGACGGTCCAGATAGTAGTCGAGTTCATCCTGAACCAGACTGTTGGGATCCGTCTTTGTCGGCTCTGTCTTGGGTAAAGGCATATCAACAGCCGCCAAATGGATACCGGCATGCCGAGGTGTGGGGAGTATATAACTGATGATCATGAGTACCACGATGGGTACTGCCAAACTATAAAACGTCTTTTTCATCCTGTTTGTGATTCCGTCGGGGCTCGAACCCGAGACCTACTGCTTAGAAGGCAGTTGCTCTATCCAACTGAGCTACGGAACCTGACCTTGATTCTTATGAAATCGGCTGCAAAGGTATAACATTTTTCGGAAACAGCCAAATTTTAGGGCCGCGAATTCTGTTTCAGACGGTAAATCTTATGTAAGAGCGGTCATCGAAGGAGTTATTGCCCTCGACAAAGGCTTTGGTGGCTTTGAATTTCCCGATGTTCAGCGGGTCATTGCGGCGCTGTTCGTCCAAGAGACGTTCCGATTCCCCGAGGGTCTTGGCCAGGTAAGGATAGCCGTCGGAGGCGAAGACAATCTCGAATGGCTGGAAACCGAGAGTGAACACCAGGACCTTCTGTTCGGGGATGGGGAAGCCGTCAATTACGGCGTAGGTCTTGTTCTGGTTCTGCATCGTCTCCAGCATGTGGGGGATCATCACTTCCCTGGCAGGATCACGGGGCTGGAGCAGTTCCTGCTGTGGAATACCCTCGTCTAACAACTCCCTGACGCGGTTTCCTCTCAATATGGCGAGTTCCTCTTCGTAAGGCTTGGGATTGTCGAAGTACTCATCCCCGATAAGACACTGGCAGTCGCCCACCATCCAGACTTCTCGACGCAGACGGCTGTAGATGATGGCCGAGGCACAGAGCCGTTCTTCGGGGTGATCCGCCATTCGGCTTACGGGGAAGCGGAAACGGTAATGACTGCGTATCATCTTCGTAACGCCTACGCAGAACTGATGACAACTCGTGTTGGCAGGCATCTTACGCACATAGCGGCTGATGAGCCGCATGGCATAGCGTCCATTGCTCATCCAAGGACAATGGTGGCGGGGCGTCTTCGAGGTGGAGCCGTCGATCACGGCAATGAAGTCACTTGTGACGACGATTCCGTCCTCGCTTTTCCTGGCGGGGTTCTTGGGAATGATGCTCTGCTCTATTATTTCCATTATACAATTTGCTGATGAGATCAGGTCTCCCGATGCGGCGGAGACTCTGTTCGATGTTACGACGCTCCTCGGGCTTATACCAGAAGAAATACTGCCGCTGGGCGAGTTTCTCCTTCTGGCTCTTGGCACTGAACACTTCCTCCAGCGTATAGGGATCGTAGCCCGTGTACCAGGTCTCCGTGGCGTTGGTCATGGGGGTGGGGGTGAAGTCCTGCACCTGTTCGAGATGGAAGTCGAGGTTCTTGGTGATGACGGCAAGTTCTGCCATGTCTTCCTCCCTGCAACCGGGGTGCGACGAGATGAAGTAGGGTATGATCTGCTCACGGAGGTTCTCTTCTCGGTTGATGCGGTCGAACTGGCGCTTGAACTCATAGAACTGCTGGAAACTCGGCTTGCGCATCAGATAGAGCACACGGTCGCTGGTATGCTCGGGAGCCACCTTCAGACGTCCGCTCACATGCCGACTTATCAGTTCACGGGTGTATTGCTGGGCGACGCGGTTGGCCTCCTCGTCCTTGCTTCGGTACAACAGCAGGTCGTAGCGCACGCCACTGCCGATGAAACTGCGCTTGATACCCGGCAGGGCATCGACGGCATGATAGACATCGAGCAGCCGACTGTGATTCGTGTCGAGGTTGGGACAGACCTGCGGATGGATACAACTGGGCCGACGGCACTTCTCACATGCATTCTTATTCCTGCCCGCCATGCCGTACATATTGGCCGACGGTCCGCCGAGGTCGGAGAGATAACCCTTGAAGTCGGGCATCTCCATCACCTGCTTCACCTCCTTCAGGATACTCTCCTTCGAACGACAGGAGATAAACTTCCCCTGATGGGCCGAAATGGTGCAGAAGGCACAGCCCCCGAAACAGCCACGATGGATGTTCACCGAGTGCTTGATCATGTCGTAGGCCGGAATCCGCTTGCCCTTGTACTTGGGATGGGGCTGACGGGTGTAGGGCAGGTCGAAAGAGGCATCCAGTTCCTCCGTCGTCATGGGCGGATAGGGAGGGTTCACCACGACATAGCGCCCGTCCACGCCCTGCAACAGGCGTTGGGCATGCATCATGTTCGACTGTTCCTCGATATGGCGGAAGTTTTCGGCCTGCGAACGTTTGTTCTTCAGGCATTCCTCATGGCTGTGGAGCACGATGTCGTTGTCTCCGATGCCGCCGGGAATGTCTTCACGACGGGAGAGATAGACGGTCTGGGGAATGTCACGGATATCCTTGACGGGCACGCCCTCACTCAGTTGACGGGCGAGTTCGACGATGGGTTTCTCGCCCATGCCGTAGATCAGCAGGTCGGCTCCCGCATCACAGAGGATACACTTCTGGAGTTTGTCCTGCCAGTAGTCATAATGGGTCAGCCGTCGGAGCGAGGCCTCGATGCCGCCCAGGATCACGGGGACATCGGGGAACAATTGTTTCAGGATCTTGGAATAGACGACGGTGGGATACTCGGGCCGCATGTCATGCCTGCCGTCTGGACTATAGGCGTCTTCAGAGCGCAGGCGACGGTTTGCCGTGTATTTGTTCACCATCGAGTCCATGCAGCCGGGGGCGATGCCGAAGAACAGGCGGGGCCGTCCGAGTTTCTTGAAGTCGCGGAAGTCGCCATGCCAGTCCGGCTGCGGCACGATGGCCACCCGATAGCCTGCTGCTTCGAGAGTCCGTCCGATGACTGCCGCCCCGAATGAAGGGTGGTCGATATAGGCATCGCCGGAGAACAGGATGACATCGACCTCCGTCCATCCACGGAGGTCGAGTTCCTTCTTCGTCGTCGGCAAGAAGTCCGTCAGCCTATACTCTCTACTATTCACCTTCTCACCTTTTCACCTTTAATTAAACGGAGTTCCCTGGAATGCACGCGTCGTCATACCGAGATTCTCGTTAGACTGGTTCTTCCAGTTGATGTAGAGCAGGACGAGTTGCTGCAGACCGTAGGCTTTCATGTTCGGATGGTAGATCACGTCGAGACAGAGGTCCAGCAGACTCTTGTCCTTACCGGCATCACCTTCCAGCAGTCCGCGGATGTTCAGTTTCAGTTTCTCGAGCACCTGCTCATCCACATAGCCGTTGGAATCGATCAGATCGCGGAAGAGTTGGTACTTCTCAATCGTAGAGAGATGTTCGTCGGAGACTTCGATGCTCCGCGTTCCGGATGAATTTGTCTGGATTTTCATAACGCTTTTGTTTTAGTTTATAATGATTGTTGTAATAGGAAATTCAGGATACCCCGCATCAGCGTCTGGCGCTTCTCTTCCGACTTGATGCACTCGAAGGGGAAGCCCAGGGTCATGGCCTTATAGTCCTTGCCGTCGTAAGCCACACAGGCGCTGTAGTCGTCGGCATAGACCATCGCCGAGAATGCCGGTGCCACGGGTTGCAGGATCTCAGGATGCGTGGCGGCATAGTGCGTCTCGTTCAGATGACGGTAGAACTCGAAACTCGTGCCGAGGCCATTGATGGTGTCGCGTGCAAGGCTGTCGGTATTCGTACCCTCATACGTGCATTTCAGCAATTTCCCGATGTAGGCCCGTTCTGCTGGCATGGCCATGTCAGAGCCGATGTAGGAGCCGCTCACGAGCAGGGCACCGCCGCGTGAGGTGAAGAGTTGCAGGTGCTGGCGCATCATCTGCGGGAAGGTCTTATAGCGGCGCAGCGACCAGCCGTCGTTCTTCTCCAGACCGAGGATCAGGTCCACCATCTGGTATTCCGTCGGACGGATCTCGTTGTTCTCCAGGGCCTCAGACGAGCAACTGACGATGCTGTAGCGCTGGGCCGAGGCGATGGCTTCCGCATGGGTGCGCACATAGTTGAAGTCGTTGCCGGCGATGAACTGTCCTGCCAGCGAGTCGTCGGTATATCCCAGACCGTTGGGCGTGGTCTTGCCGATGGTGGCTCGGTTGAAACAGGTCTGGTAGCCCGTCCAGCCAGCCGTCCTTCCATAGGTGACACCAGCGTCGTAGGCGATGTCGAAGCCCTGTTCTGCGGCATTGTTCCTGACGGCAGGAGAGGACAGACGATGGAAACCGTTCACGATGAGCACCGTCTTCTGGGCTTCAGGCACGTAGTAGGCAGATACCACCTCGCTCGGGAAACTCTCTCCGCCGCTGTTCACGGCAGCCACGCGGAAACTGTACACCTGTCCGGGCTCGATGTCCATTGTCAGACTGGTCTTGCTGCCTTTCACGTATTGTCCGTTGTCGAAGCCGCCCTTGCCGATAGCGGTATAGACGATGTATCCCGTAGGCTTGGCTGTCGGCTCGTCGGGGTCTTCCACGGCATTCCAACTCAACTTGGCCTCACCCTCACGGGGCAGTTCCACCCGCAGATGGCCGGGCGTCAGCGGACTGACGATATAAGGCACATGGTGCATCCGGCAGATATAGCGCAGCAACGTCTTATAGATGCTCCGCGCAAAGTCGAAGCGGAAGTTCGGATCCTGTCCGTAGCGCATATCCGCGAAGTTCTGGTGCGACATGGTCTCGAGGATGGCACTCGGCACCTCGGGCACACGACTCTCAGAGTAGTTCCGGTCCCAGAGTTCGCGCGTCTGCCAGGTGCCGTATTTCTTTTGCATCTCCTTGGGGATGGTGGAGAGCAGTTCGTCGGCCAAGTCGCGTGAAGCGAGTCTTGAACGACCTGTACTTAAGATACTGTCATTCAGATAGGTGGTGCAGATGGAGAGTGTACCTGTATGCGTCTTCCCGTCTGCCGTATAGCCGGCATCGCTATGGACGGCCAGCGAGAGTTCGAGCGGCACATGACAGCCGATGGTATCAGGCATATAGCACGAGCCGCCAGCCAGATGGTTGGCCATCAGGGAGCGCACGTTGATGTCATCGCCATAGTCATCCTCGCCGTTCTTCGAAGAATACACGTTGTAGGGCATGCCGGCCCACTGGGCATAGTAGCGGGCACCCTCCAGACAACGGGGCAGGCCGCTGGTGCTGAAGCCACGGCGGATATTGCCCATGCCGCCGCCGAACCTGACAGCATCAGCCGTAACCACACCCTTATGCTCGCTCTGGTTGTTCAGCACCACACAGTTACGGGCATCGCAGCCGGCGTCGAAGTCGAACGTGCCGAGATACACCCACGTAGAACCGCCCATCTGCTGATTCACGCGGAACTCAGTCGGTACGCCCTGATGCCAGACGGTATAGTGGGCATCGTCCACGCTCCCCGGCATGGTCTGATAACTCACGTAGACGGCATAGCGGCCTGCTTCTGGGATGTTCGGACGATAGGCGATCTCGCTCTGGTGACGGCTGTTGTCCACCGTCTCGGCCTGTACGGCAGAACCGGCCCTGAAGGGATTCTCATTGTCCACATAGACACCAGGGTGCATGGCGAAGCCGATGGAGTCGGTGCGTTGCCACGGGTGGCTGCCTTGTGTCTGGATATAGATGCCATGGCTGTTGCGGGGCGTATCGTTGTCCACGATCACCTCATTCCGCTGCCAGTCGCGCTCACGCGGGGTAAACACCACGGCCCCGGCCTTCTCCAGCATGGGTATCAGGTAGGGAATGACGATGGTCTGCGTGAACAGGTCCTCACGGGTGCCGAAGAGCGGCGGGCGCTGCCATTCCCACTTCTGGCCCTTGATCTGATAATAGCGGCCATGACTGGCCCAGATGCAGAGGTGGCGGTTCTGCAGGCCCTTCGTGATCTCATAGGGTAGGGAGGCGTTGCTCACCCACGGTGCCCCCTGGTAGTCGATGTCGCCCCACGTGCGGGTGGGATCGTCCTGGCTCAGGTAGCGGTTAGGGACGAGTTGGCGCAGGTCCCAGCCGCCCGTCTTGATGGTCAGTTGGTAGTCCTTGCA
>JAFUAK010000124.1 GCA_017460765.1 Prevotella sp.
GGAAATATTTGAGTTTAGGTGTAATAACATTGACGATACCATAGCCACTCACGTTGTGGACGCACTTGACCGCTTCATAGCCAACCACAAACAGCCTTTCCAGAAGGTGCGGCTCGACAGCATTCTGCGTTCAAAGGGTATTATGCCTCAAAGTATCACAACCACAAAATCAGATACAATGGTTTGGCAACCATCAGTGCAAACACATGGCTCCATTTTGCATCCCATAATGCAAGTGTCCTATCCTTATGACATCTTCGAGGGGCAACAGGTCGTAGTGAAGACTGCAATAGGTATGTCGCCTATCATCCGGCGAATGACTTATACACTACTGATTACCATACTGCTCTCGTTCTTCCTTATCTTCTGTCTGGTCTATCAGATACTGACCATCCGCAAGCAACGGCACATCGAGACTATCCGGCAGGAGTTTCTGCACACGATGATTCATGAACTGAAACGCCCTATATCGACGCTGAAGATGTGTGTGTCGTTTATGGGTAATGAGCGGATGATGCAGGACGGGGAGAGCAAGCAGAAGATACTGAACAGTTCGCACAATGAACTGGATAACCTGACTTCGTATTTCTCGAAACTGCGCGACATCACGTTCAGCGATACGGAGGAGATTCCGCTGGTAAAGTCGCGCTTTGCGTTGCGCGGACTGATGGAGGAATGTGTCAGCAAGCAGAATACCCCTTCGGACAAAGATGTGAGGATGGAGATTGTGGCCGAGGACGATTTGGAGATACGAGCCGACCGTATGCATCTGGCAAACATCGTCTGCAACCTGCTGGAGAATGCCATCAAATACTCCCGTGAGGCCGTGACCATCAGGATAGACTACCGGATGTGTGAGGATGGGAAGGTGCAAATCAGCGTGGCGGACAATGGTATCGGCATCGCAAAGGCCGACCAGCGGTATGTTTTCGATAAGTTCTACCGCAGCGAGTCGGCAAAGGATAAGGCCATTCCCGGCATTGGGCTTGGACTGAGTTATGTGAAGTTGTTGGTGGAGGCACACGGTGGCAGTATCAGCTTTGACAGCACTGAGGGTGAGGGTACCACGTTTACAATCATAATACCACAGAGGGATGGAGAGGATTAGAATATTGCTTGTTGACGATGACCGCCAGAATTCGGAGTTACTAAGGAAGTTTCTGGAGGTGGAGGGCTATGAAGTGGACTATGCTGAGAATGGACGTGCGGGATGGGAAATGTACGCTGCCAACCGCCCCGATTTGGTACTACTCGACATCAATATGCCAGAGATGAACGGCTTCGAGTTGGCACGAAAGATTCGAGAGCAAGACCGCGACGTACTGATCTTCTTCCTCACCGACCGCACTGAAAAGGTAGACCGTCTGAAAGGGTTCGACCTGAAAGGCAATGACTACATCCCCAAGCCGTTCTATCCCGAAGAACTGATTGCCAAGATTCGTGAGCGTTTCGAGCATCGCCGGTCATCGTTACAATCACGCATGACCATCGGCCAGACCATTTTCGACAGTAATCTCTCCACGATTGAATATGCCGGAACGGTGCAGCACCTCTCTGCCCGCCAGTCGGAGATCCTGGCCATTCTGGCCCAGCATATCGGTCAGACTGTAGAGCGTTCGTATCTGCTGGAACATGTCTGGGGAAACGATAGTTACGCCAACTCCCTCGCCCTCAACGTCCAGATAACCTATATCCGCAAGATGCTCGAACCCGACACCAGCATCTCCATCGTGTCCCTCAAGAAGCGCGGGTATAGGTTGGA
>JAFUAK010000125.1 GCA_017460765.1 Prevotella sp.
ATGCATGTCATTCTTTATCGCATCTTTCAGGGAGAATGGCGGGGCAGGCAGGCTGGTCATCACGAGTTTCTCGCCTTCCGGGATAAAACTGGGAGCCTCAGTCACTATCTGGTAGGCTTCCTGAATCTGTTGTTCCAATTCGTGGATGGCTTTCGGCTTGGCAAAGGCTGTCAGGGCGATGGCGGCGAGGGGCAGCAGATAGACGGCTTTCAGCATCGCTACTTTGCTCGACTTCTTAGTGTAGAGCATCTTCAGTCGCTTCTTGATGCCACTTTGATTGAGAGCATTTACTACGGGTTTTGGCTGCGCGGCTGTTACACGGTCTATCAACAGCAGTTCGTAGTTGTCCTGATTATAGCCCTGACGAATCACATGCAGGTCTGCCTGATATTCATGAATGTCCTTCAAGTCTCTGCGGAGCATCCAGGCGAAGGGCAGGAACCAGAGCATGTTGGCCGTTGCCTCTGCCAACAGCATATCCACGGAGTGGAGTAGTTGCACATGGGCCATTTCATGGGCGAGAATAACGTCGTTGCTCTCATCGGCAGGGTTCACCATTACCCAGCGCAGCCAACTGCACGGCACCTTTACCTTCGGATGGCTCAGCAGTTTGATGTTTCGTGGGGTGTTGTCAGCCTGGAACTCATGGCCGCAGATGATTAGTCTGATGACACTGCCCATGGCCAGCAGATAGCGTAGCCAGAAATACAATAAGCCAAGGAGATAGATGGTGGCCAAGGCCCAGATGGCGATATAGACGGGCATCATGTCTTCCCGCTCCAAGGGAGTCCGATGAATGGAGCCGTCACTGACTCTCTGAGCCGTATCCACAGATGCAGAGAGGACGGATTCCGTCGTGCTGACACTTTCCGTCACCACCGTTGGCTGCTCAATCTCGATGGTGCAGAGCGGCAACGCCATACTGGCCATGAGGATGCTCAGTAATACGGTTCGGTTCATGGCATGGAAGGTCTCGCGCCGCAGGAACAGCCCGTAGAGCGAGTAGAGCAGGGTGAGTACCACGGCCCACTTGATGATATAGATGAATAGTGCGGCCATCATGACTGGGATTTAAGATCGTTGAGGAATTGCAGGAGTTCTTCGCGGCTCACTTTTTCCTCACTGACCAGCGTCTTTACTACTTTCAGATAACTGTCGTCAAAGTAGCGCTCCACAAAACTGCTGAATTTCGACTTCCCGTAGTCGCTTTGGGCCACAATCGGTTCATACACGTAGCCCCGGCCTTTCGCCTGATGTGTCAGGTAGCCCTTCTTCTCCAGCATCTGGAACATGGTGGCGATTGTATTGATGTGGGGTCTCGGCTCTTCGTAGGTGGCCAGCACTTCCTTCGGCGTGCAGCAACCCAGTTGCCAGATCTTCTCCATCACCTCTTCTTCTTTTGCAGTCAACTTGATCATTCTTTCAACGATTTTTTTAGTTTGATGCCGCAAAGATAGAAGATTATACGCCACCCGCCAAATATCCGTTGCCTCTTTTAAACTATTTTAATCGTTGAATTGATTCTTTCCCCAAAACGTTTGGCAGATTAAGGGAAAATGCCTATCTTTGCCGACTACATAAAAGAATATGTTGATGGATGAAATGACTTGGGAGTTTGTACTCCGTATATTCGTGGCGGCACTGCTGGGCGGTGCAATCGGTCTGGAACGGGAATACCGGGCCAAAGAGGCGGGCTTCCGTACCCATTTTCTGGTGGCACTGGGATCAGCCTTGTTTATGATTGTGTCGGCCTATGGCTTCGAAGGGGTGATGACAACGGCAGAGCACCGCTGGGACGTGTCGCGCGTGGCGGCACAGGTGGTCAGCGGCATCGGTTTCATCGGTGCCGGTACAATTATCTTCCATAAGAGCGAGAATGCCGTGCGCGGCCTGACGACGGCGGCCGGTCTGTGGGTTACGGCCGCCATCGGTCTGGCATGCGGAGGTGGCTTGTATGTGCTCTCAGCGGCTGCCACCGTGTTGGTACTGTTCGGACTGGAGGCATTTAACTTCATCCTCCATAAGTTCGACAAGCATCGTCAGGCTTAAGGATTCTTCACCCAGAATTCGTAGGGGAAGTCTTCGAGTTCGACTTTTGGCTCGGGGTTCTCCTCGCTGGGCATGGGAATCATATAGTGCTCCTCGGGGGCACCCATCACAATCAGATAGAGATGTTTCAGTGTCTTGCCTGCCAGCACCTCGAAGTGCCCGGCATTGATGTCGCTGTAGATCTCTTCGTCATTGGTGGTGATGCCAGTCAGGGCGTGGAGATTGCTCATGCCACGCACTTCGATATTGACGGGTTTCTGGATATCCACCAGACTATCGAGCAGGATGGCGTTGAAACCGTATTCCTCGGGGAAGTACTTGGGGCGGTAGCCGCCACCAACCCTGTATGAGCCGTCGCCGTGGTTCAGTTCCGTATTAAAGGTACATGCATACTGCCGCGTCTCCTTGCGGGCATGCTTGAAGTCGAAGTTCACTAAGTGCTGATAGCCGCGCAGCATCTCCTCGTTGAACTGCTGTTGGGTGAGCCCGTACATCCGCTTGTAGGTCATCACGGGATCCTCGCCGATCTTGCCCTGGCGGTAGAGTTCGGCGATACTCTTCCGACCGTGCAGGTCGCTCCACCACTGGATGACGTAGGGCGAGTGATAGATGTTCTCCAGGTGCAGGTAGGCCTTATGCGTCAGTTGCTTGAAGGCCTCGAAGTGGTAGTTTTCGTCGGTGAGCCAGTCGGGGTTCACCTGCCAGAGCATCCACTGGCTGGTCATCTCGAAGAAGCCGCTGCCGCCCCAGGCCTCGCCGATGGAGTCGGCCATGATCTGTGTCTGGAAGGAGTGTCCGAGTTCGTGGGCCATGCAGTTCATCTTTGTGTCCTGAATACGGTTGGGGGCCACCCAGAGACCGCCTATGAAGTTGTCGTAGGTGCCACCGTAGGCTGTGCCGTCGAGCGAATACATCACCATAACCATCATCTTATACAGATCGGCTTTAGATGGTTGAGAGTTAAGAGCGAAGAGTGAAGAGTTATGATTACCTTGCAGGTTCGTGTTGTCAGGTACTAATTCTGTGTCTGTCAGGTAATCATAACTCTTCACTCTTAACTCTTCGTTCTTAGTTCTTACAAATCCCAGCGTGTCGCGGAAGAAGGTGTAGAACGACTGCACACGGTCGCGCAGGTTGTTGAGGTTGAAACTCATGGGCTTACCGTCGAGCATGGGTGGGTTATAGGTGTCTTGTCCGAAGCCGCGTTCCCACATGAAGATGAGGTCGTCGGTCTCGACGCTCCGTTTGAAACTCCACTGTGAGGTGTCGGCCTGGAGGTCCATGCCGCGCAGGTCCTCGGGGATATAGATCTTCTTCTCCTTCTTGATGCGGCGGATGGTCCAGTCTGTGGTATCTACACGGAGACCTGCGGGAGCCAGCAGACGGTCATAGTCGATGGGGGCGGTGGTATCTACCAGCGTACGGATCTCCGTCAGTGGCCTGCCTGCCACCTCGGTGACGGTTTGCCAGAACTCTTCCTCGGTAAAGCCGCGGTGCAATTGTTGGTAGTAGCGGCGGTAGAGAAGGCGCATGACGTCGTCGAGCGACTGGCGCTGGGCTGTCTTCTCACGGATGGCTATGTCGAGCAGCAATCCGATGATGGGACCCTTGAAGTAGTAACTGATGCGGGTGTCGCGGTAGTTGTCGTCAGGGTTCATGAAGTTGAGCCAGATGTCGTAACTGCTCTGGCGCAGGCTCATGTGGTGCTGTCCTTCGTAGGGGGCGTAGAGTTGCAGGTAGGTGGAGAGCAGTTCCAGGCCCTCTTCGTCGGTGGTGATGCCGGCTTCCTGCAACAGGCGGTACTCGTAGTAGCAGGTGAGACCCTCACTGACCCAAAGCATGGGGGTGATGGCCTCGCGGTCGTAGTCGATAGGCCACAGTTCGACAGGACGGATGCACTTCACGTTGTAGAGGTGGAAATACTCGTGGGCCACGAAGGCAAGAAACTTCACGTGGGCACGGCGTGACGGGAAGCGGTAGGTACCGTCGGTATAACAGGCCTGAGAGTTGAGGTGCTCCAGACCACCGCCGCCCTCGCCCATGTGGATCAGGCAGTAGTTGTCGTAGGGCACGTCGCCCATCAGTCGTGTGGCGACACTGACAATACGACGGAAGTCGCGCTCCAATCCTATTTCCTCAGCACCGTCAGGTGTCTCCAGGGCAAACTCGTAGTCGTGGCCCTCATGGGTAAATCGGCTCTTGTAGTAGTTGCCCAGAAGGAAGGGTGAGTCGTAGAGCGTGTCGAAATCGGGTGCGGTAAAGGTGGTGGCGTCATCGGCCAGAGGCTTCAGACCTGTGGAGATATGCTGCCAGCCTTTGGGAAGACGGAAGGTGACAGTGACGGGGTGCCGGAGGTCGCCGTCGACATGCATGAAGACACCTGGGGGTGCCACGAAGGCGATGTCGCGCTCGGCACGGCTGGAGGCCACGTCGCGCTGGTTGGCATAGACGCGGTAGGTCACCTCAGCGCGGCCTTCAGTGGGCAACTGGATGCGCCAGCGGTTCATGCCGTCCTTACGCCAGGTGAGGGCATGGCCCTTGCTGTCGGTAGCACGGAAGTCGCACAGGTGCTTGGCGAAGTCAAGCAGTTCGTAGTAGCCAGGTGCCCAACGGGGCATGTTGAGTACTAGTTCATGGCCGCCCTGGCCCTGACCTTGGTAGTCGAGGCGTATGTTCAGATAGTGACTCGTGGTGTCGGGCGTCACCGTGTAGTGCATCTTGTAGGATGCAGCGTGGACGGAAAGGCCACAGAGGGCGCAGATTGTAAAGATTAGAAATTGCTTCATGGGTAGTTTTGTATGATGTTATCGAGATAGATTGTGCGTGAGTTCAGCCATTTTTCCATGCGGTTAATCTCCGTCTGGTACTGCTTGTCGATGGGCCACCGCTCTGCATTGCGTGCCATCGCCTCGGCACAGGCCTCGGCATACTTCTTAGCCTCGGGCCAGAACTCCACCATGATCCGAGGACGGATATGCTTCCAGCGGGCTTTCACCTCACTGACGAACTGTTTGCTTTCCCACATGTCGGTGAAGAAACTCGACGTGTAGGTGTAGTCGCTGATATGACGGGCGGGATCCGTACCCAGCACCGTCTCGCGGTAGTCTGAGAAGAACTTGTGCCCCGTGTACATCTGTCCCCAGTCGAAGTCGAAACCGGCATCGAAGTCCCACAGCGGACCGTAGGTCCACTTGCCGCCCTTGTCACGGTGGAGGAAGATGCTGCGTGGTGCGGCCACCTCCACGTTATAGACGAACTCCTGGATGAGCAGGTAGTCGATCATCACGGGGATGTCCATAATCTCTGCCAAGGCATCGTAGTCGTGGGCGAGAATGGCATTCTCGAGGGTGGCGAAATTTTCGCGGCAATTGATGTCTCCGCTTTTCACGCAGACAGGCAGTCGATAGACCGACGACCAGAAATTATCCGTGGCATCGGGCGAGTCGGCGGGGCCGTCATCCACGTCAAGGGCCAGCAGGAGACCTTCCTTCTTATCGATATTCACGCGGTTCTTGCCCTGTTCTACTTGTTCGGTGAGTTGGTAGAGACCCTTATAGTCGCCGTTCACCGTCAGTTCCACGTAGCGCGTGTGGTTGGGGTAGGGGATGCCGAGCCTTTCGCCCATCTCGAACACAAAGGTGTTCATCAGGTGGGTCGGGTCGCGGTAGTTGGCCAGCAGCACCCAGTCCTTATCGGCAGCGAGACCGAGGATCTCCGCCTTCTCGTCGAGTTTCAGGCGGTAGGGTTTCTTTGGATACCACTCCCAGGTGGAGTTACCGCGTCCGCGGATGCGGCCCCTTCCTTCGTAGTTCCACTCGGTGGTGTCGCTCTTTATCTTGATGCTGCAGGCGCGGTAGTCGGTCTTCTGTTTGGAGTCGATGGCCATGCCGCCATCGGTGGTGATATCCATCCGTGCCACACGGAATTGAGCGGCATAGACGGCGGCAGGTGTTTCGGGCTGTGAAGGCTTGGGCTCCACGGTGTCGACAGGCTCAGCGGACTGCTCAGGGGGAGTGGCGGGCACCACGGGCTGAGGCTCCTGCAGGTCGTTCTCCGACGAGCAGGCCGTCATCAACAGTGCCACGAGGCCGAATGTCAGTATTCTTTTCATTGTCTTTTTCGAATAGCGGGGAGTGCACGTACCTCGCGGCACGGCCTCCCCGCACAACCTAAAAAACAGGGTTAGAATTGCATATTCAGGGTGATGGTGGCGGTGTACTGCTTGCCACCCTTGGTATAGACGAGCACAGGCTTCACCACATACTTCTTGCCGGACTCGGTCTTGGCGGGATAATGTCCGTAGGTCAGTATGAAGTTGTCCTTGTCGTACTCGAACCAGACGGGATCGCCATCGCCCCATGAGCCGAGTGAGCCGTCAGCCTTACAATAGAAGCCCACGTTGGCAGTATAACTGTAGGCGATGGTACCGTCGGGCTGCAGGAGTCCCAGGGCAATCTTGCCTTCTGCGGGAGCCTGGGTGGTGTTGGCTGCGATGGGCAGTGTGGCACCTGCCAGTGTGGCGGGCTGTAGGGCGAAGGCTGTGGCAATCTTCTCCAGACTGCCGTTGCCGGTGAGGTCGATGCTGCCAAGTACCCAATCACCGTTGGAGGCGTCGCACTTCACGTCGAGACTCAGTTCGACGTTCTGTGGCTCGGCACCCTCGTCGATGTTGATGTGGCCGCTGACGTTCGTGCCGCTGAAACTGACCTCGTAAGGCCACTGCTCATCGTCGCTTTCGTCGTCGTTCCACTCATGACGGTTGTAGGTGTCGGGTGTAGCCACTACCACGAGGTAGAGTTTGTCGGTACCTGCGGGAACGGTCATCGTGGCATCGCCCTCGGCACCCTTCGTCAGGGCACCGTACTCGAGAGCCTTGCCGTTCTTGATGGCTACGAAGCCAAAGCGGTAGCAGGCATCCTTGTTCGACTGGCTGTTGTAGGCCTTCACGTTCTTCACCACCTGGTTGTCACCGTTCTTCATCTCACCCGGATCGTCGGCAGCGAGGGCTGAGCCCGGTGCCAGGGCAGTGAGCGAGGCCTTCACGATGGTGCCGGCCTCAGGCACGTTGAGTTGGATGGCGTTGAAGCCCGTGGTGCCCGGACAGGCACTGTAGGCGGGACGGAACTTGCCGTCGACCTCGAACATCTGTGTCTTGAAGGCCTTGGCATTGTCGTCGGCATATTTCTGGATGTCGCCGAGGTCGTAGGTCAACACCTTCTGGGCGTACTCAGCATAGTCGGCGTAGAACGTCTGGAGGTCGTTGTTACAGAACAGGCGCATGTAGGTCTGCAGGGGATCCTCCGGGAACTTCGACTCGTTCCAGATTCGTCCATAGGCCTTGATGCCGTGCTTCTGCGTCATATAGAACTGGAAATACACGCTGGCATAGCGCATCCACTCATGGTTGAAGTGACGGTGGAAGTTCTGCTGCCAGGCATAGAAACTGTCAGAGAAGGTCACCTCGGGATAGTCCTGGAACGACTGCCACTGGGCGCACTGCTCCCAGTAGGCGCAGCCACCTCTGCCGTTGGGACCGAAGCCATAGCGGAAACCGCAGTCCATGCCGTAGTCGGTCTCATGACCCTCGCCCGTGAGCAGTTTGTCGCAGGATACCTGATACTGGAAGGAGTGCCCGATCTCGTGAGCAATCACGGAGCCTACAGGCTTGCAGGTTGCAGGTGTCACCCAGAGTGCACCAATCATATTGTCGTAGCCCGAACCTGTAGCCACCCACCATTCGGGTGTGGGGTCGAGCAGGTAGATTTCCATCTTATAATTGTCGAGTTGGCTCTTGCCCTCACCCGTCACTACCATGCCGAGACGGGTGATGTTCGTGGTATAGAACTGCTCTGCCTTCTTCAGCAGGTCGTCCACGTCCACGCGGTCGCCCTCAGGAAGACTGCTGCTGTTGGGGTCATCGCCGAAATAGGCATCCCAGAACACGAAGAAGTGCTCGCTCTGCTTTGAACGGAACCACGACCACTTGGCATCGCTACGGAGCATGTCGATCGAGCCGAACTCGGCAGGCTTGTAATATTTGTTGAAGTCTTTCACCTGGGATGCGTCCATGATTTCGATGGTGGACGGTGCCTGGGTGACCTCCAGACTGCTGCTGGCGGTGCCGCTGCTGACCTTGATCCTGGCCACGCGGGGCGACTTCGTGGTGTTACGCGTCATCTCGAAGGAAAGTTTCTCGCTGGTGCCACCTACGCCCTTGGCGCTGGTAAGTTTCAGCCAGTCGCTGCCGCTTTCTACGGTGGCGCTCCATACGGCGCGTGAACTGACGTTGACACTGTAGAAGGTGACATCATAGTCTACGTTGACTGCCGTCTCCGAGAGAACCGGTGCTGTGGGTGTGTCATCATTGTCGCTGCTGCTGCAGGCGGCGAAGGACGTCGTTGCCATCAGCAGGAACAGATATTTGAATAATTGCTTGGTCATTTTCTTTACCCTGTCTTTTTTAAGTAAGGAGGGACGGGTGCGCTCACTCGCCCCTCCGTTACGATTACAACTTATCTAACTATTCTTAACCATAAACTCTTAGCGGCGGGCAGCGGCTGCTGCCGTGATGTCGATTGTCACATTGAAGGTAGCCGTGATGCCGTCCTTCTCCAGGATCATCTTTGTCTTGATGGTCTGGCCAGTGGGCGAACAGTTCTCAGGATGGTTACCAGAGTAGAAGGCCAGGCTCTCCTCGCTGATGCCGAGGTTCAGATAGACGATGGCCTCTTCACCCCATGTCACGCGCTGTCCCTCTGCACCGAGCCAGTAGCCGGGAGCGTCGGCAGTGTATTGGGCATTGCCCTCGTCGTCTGCATCGGCACCGATCTCACCGCACCACATCTTCATTTCGCCGCTCTTCAGGGCAGAGAAGATCTGATAGGTGGTCATCTTGAAGGCCTGACGAAGGTCTTCCTTCACATCGAACTCGTCGGTAGCACCCCATTCGGCATCGAATGCCTTCGTCAGAGTGATGTCCTTCTCAATAGAGGCAGGCTCGCCCTCGGGAGTCGTCTCAGGATCCTCGTAGGCGGTGATGATGACGGTAATCTCATTCATCACGATCTTGTTGCCTGCCATAGCACCGTAACTGATGGTGACGGTAGAACCGGCAGTCATCTGTCCGGGCATCTGGCCGATAAGGATGTTCTCGCCGTCGAAGGCGGTGTAGACACTGGCGTTGTCGCCCCAAGAGCCTGCGAAGCCTTCCTTGTCGTACCAGAAACCAGGTGCGTCGGCACTGTACTCCTGAGCGTAGGAACCATCGGCATTGGTAGCAATCCAGGCCACTTCATCAAATGAGCCTACACCGAGTGCGCTCAGGGTAGCAGCGGCATCGAAGCCGGGAACGGGAACGGCAGCGTAGGTGTCGTTAGGAGCGGTCTCCAACGTGAGCGTGTTGGTAGCCACGACGCTTGCCTGAACAGCCTCACGGGCTTTGGCAATGGCGGTAATCACGATGGCAGCGCGCTTGTCCTGATACTTCACAGCCTCGATGAACTTGATGGTCTGTCCCTCATAGAGGTGCCCGGGATACTGGCCTACATAGAACGAACCGCTCTCAGGATCGAACTCGGCAAAGACCATAGCCTCGTCGCCCCAGTTCTTCACATCGCCGTTGGCATCCCACCAGTGGCCCCAGGCTGCGCCTGAGTTGGTGGAAGTACCGTTGTCGGCATGGGTGGTTCCCTCAATGGCAAAGCCCTTCACGTCGAAACCGTTCTCTTCGCCGGCCAGAGGACCAGTGAGCAACTGCTCGGTGGTGATACCGAAGAGGTTGGCAATGGCATTGACGTCGATGGGTACGGATACACCGTCGTAGGCAGTGGCGCTGATGGTAATCTCAGCGGTATATTCCAGAATCAGGTCGGCATTGATACTGTTACGCTGTGCCTCCCGGATGGAGTCCTGGCGGGCAATCTCTGCGATCTCTGCATCGGTCAGCGTGTGAGGCCCCCAGAAGTCTGTGTTGTCATCGCAACTGCTGAGGAAAGCCGTGGAGCCGAGCATCAACAGTCCGCTTAGGATATATGATAACTTTTTCATAATGCTTATTTTTTACCTTTTTACTTTTTTACCTTTTAACCTTTAATTGTAGCCCTGATTCTGCTTCAGAGAGATGTTGGCATCCAGTGAAGACTTGGGAATGGGGAAGTAGTCCCAGTGGGTCTCGGTCGTGGCATCCTTGCAGAACCAAGACTTGCCGTTGAACACGTTGCGGCCGTCCTGCATCTTGAAGCGGATGAGGTCCTGACGACGGTGGTGCTCACCTACGAACTCCCAGGCCAGGTCGTCGAGCAGACCGCCGAGGATAATGTCGGCACCGCCCTCAGAGGTAGACTTAAAGGAAGCGGGATCCCAGTTGGCAAAGCCCTCACAAGTGTACTCGCGGTGTCCGTAGTCATAGACAGAGCCACCCTTCAGGTCAGCGGCAGTACGGGTAGCCTTGGCGGTGGAGGCAAAGGCACGCTGGCGGACCTGTGTCACCAGAGCGGCGGCCTCGTCCTCGTTCTGACCAAGACGGAGCAGACACTCTGCCTTGATGAACATGGCATCAGCCAGACGGAAGAAGTTCACGTCGTCACCATAGGTACCGTGGTTGTCGGGCTGGCACTCTTCCTTCACGAAGCGATAGCCTTCCTGCTGATAGGCACCGGGGTTGTCGATGGAGTGAACCTGCAGCGAGTAGTTCAGCACGCCCTGTCCGGCCCAGTCGTCATCACCGAAGGGGATGGGATCGCCAGACTGCGGACCGCCCTCAGCGGTGTAGTAGTGCTGTACGCCACCGGTCCAAGTATCAGCCAGACGGGTATCCTCAGGATCGTAACTCTCGATGAACTGCGGCACGGCGCAAGAACCGTTCCAGGGTGAGCCCTGATAACCGTATGCAGCGGCACCGGCACCCACGAGGCACTTGTTCACCAGATAGCAGTGAGAAGCGTTCGTTCCGTCGAGCGGCAGGGCGAAGATGCACTCCGTGTTCTTCGACAGGTCGGTCTTGAAGTTATTGGCATACTTGGGTTCCAACTCGTAGCCACCATTGTTGATGACATCGTTGACCTCTTCCAGAGCCTTGCTATAATTAGAGGTATCGTTGGTGCCGAACCATGCGTTGTAGTTCAGGTAGAGTTTAGCCAGCAGCATGTCGGCTGCAAAACGGTTGGCATAGCCGAAGTTCTTCTCGGTGCCGAGGTCGCCCTTAATGGCGTTCAGTTCGCTCACGCAGAAGTCATAGATCTCCTGGGCGCTCTTCTGCTCGGGCAGGTGCCCTTCGGGCACGTCACGCGTGGTCTCCAGGGGCACGTTGCGGAAAGCGTCGAGCAGCATGTAGTAGTTCAGGGCGCGTACGAAGCGCATCTGTGCCTGGGCATTGCCCGTCTCAGGCAGCACGTCGATACACTGGTTGGCATAGCCGATGCCTACGTAGGCATAGTACCAGAAGCCCTCAAGGTGGCCCTGCTCAGCATTCCACTCGTGCTTGTGCATGGGGATATAGAGGTCGCCCCAGCCCACACCGATTCGCTTCGGGGTCATGTAAGTGTCGGAGCACTCTTCCTGCAGGTCGAAATAGCCGTTCCATCCCCAGTAGAGATAGCGCAACTGGGTATAGGCCTCACCCATCATTGACTCCACGACGGCTTCGTCGGTCACGTCAACGACGTCATCAGTCAACTGACTGTATATGGTCTCATCGAGGTCTGTGCAGGAGGTGAATGCGGTACCTGCTGCCACAGCGAGACTCATTGCGATATATTTGATTGATTTCATATTGTATTTCCTCCTTCTGATTTAGAATGTAACATTAAGACCGAACGTGAACGAGCGGATGGTAGGATACTTGTCTCGGGGGTCGATACCCGGTGAACGGAAGTAGTTCGAAACCTCAGGATCCAGACCGCTGTAGCCCGTGATGCAGAACAGGTTCTGACCAGAGACGTACATACGAAGGTTCTGGATGTACTCACCCAACTTCTGTCCGAGGGGTACGGTGTAACCCAGAGTGGCGTTCGTCAGTTTCACGAAGTCACCGTTCTCGATATAGTCGCTCCACACACCCTGAGGCATTGAACTGCTCAACTGAACCATCTTCTGCTTGCCCGTAGCGGGGTCGATGACGGGATTCAGGTCGGTATCTACTGCGGGATGCCAGTCGGCGGCACTCTTCAGACGGTTGTAGGCGATTGAGTTGTTCTCATAGAAGGCACGCTGGCCGTTCAGGATCTTATAGCCGAACTGACCTGTGAACTGCAGGTTCAGGTCGAAGCCCTTGTAGCGGAAGGTGTTGCTCCAACCGGCGATGACTGTCGGTAGACCGCTGCCCAGGTTCTGGCGGTTGACCTGCTCATTGTATTTGGTGTCGAACTCCTTGACAACCCATCCGCCGTTACCGTCGGATACTTCTACCAGCACGACGCCATTCTCGCTGACGCCTACTGACTTCAGGCCCCAGAAGTCGCCCAGACGGTGACCGACCTCAATAAAGTGTGTCGGCACAGAGATAGGATCCCAGCGTCCCAGACTTGGCCATTCCTCGTTGAAGTTATCAGTCTCATAGAGATCATTGGAGAGGCTGAGCAGTTTGTTGCTGTTATGCGACATGGTCAGTGCGGTGTTCCACTCAAAGTCTTTGGTCTGTACGGGGATGGCGTTGATGACCACCTCGATACCGGTATTGCGCATCTCACCAGCGTTGGCAACAGTTGTTCCGTACATGTTGGGGGGAACAGGCACATTGTAGGGATAAAGCAGATCGACGGTCTTCTTGTTGTAGAAGTCGATGCTACCGCTCAGACGGCCATTCAGTACAGCCCAGTCGAGACCGACGTTGAACTCACCCGTTTTCTCCCACTTCAAGTTAGGGTTCGGGTTTTGGGCCACCTGCATAGAGGGCTCCCAGGTACCGGAAGTGCTGCGGTGCTTGCCGTAAGGATCATAGTCATACAGTGTCAGAGAAGCATAGGAATCGCCAGGGATCACACCCGTTACACCGTAGCCGATACGGAGTTTCAGGTTGTCGAGCCAAGACTTGGTGCCCTCCATGAACGATTCGTTGGAGATGGTCCAACCGGCACTGACGGCGGGGAAGGTACCCCACTTGTGATTGGCACCGAACTTGGAAGAACCCTCGTAACGGATGCTGGCCATCAGGTTGTACTTCTCACCATAGGCATAGGTGAAACGACCGAAGAAACCAATCAGTTTGCTGTCGTTCTTATAAGAACTCATCGAGGCGGTGTGGTCCTTGTCAGTCAGATAGGTACCCTGCTGCAGACTGTTGTAGAGATAGAACTGTGCGGGGAAGTTGCTGTTGCCGGCACTGAAACCGTCATAGACCTCATAGAGGTAACTGTAACCTGCGAGGGCAGAGATACGGTGCTGGCCGATGTTGAAGTTGTATTTGGTGGTCAGTTCGAGGTTGTCGCTGCGGCCGTTGCTGGAAGACTTGCCAGCAGATCCGGATACGCCACCTGCGATCTGAGAATAGTATTTGTCAGTATAGTAACTCTCACCCTCGGAGGCATCCTCGCGGATAGAGAGCATCAGGTTGGTCACCCAGTTCTTGATGGGCTCCACGGAGATGTTACCCGTCAACTGCGCAAAATGACTGCGGGTGTCGCCGATGAGTTCGTTCTGCATCTCAATGGGGTTGTAGTACTGGAAGCGGCTGAACTCCTCGTAGTAACTGCCATCCTCGTTATAAACGGGTGAAGAGGGGTTGTGGTTCAGGGCCTGCAGATAAGCCTCGTTGTTGGGATTCGACGGGTTCTTATGACGGCTGTACAGGGCATTCACGTTGAACTTCAGAATGTCCTTCATAGCATACTGCGTCACGTCGAGTTGCATCTTCAGGTCTCTGCTGCCGCTCTTGCGCAGGATACCGCGGTCGTCGTTGAACATGACGTTGGCAGAGTATGTGCTGTGCTTGCCACCGCCACGGATGCTCAGAGAGTGGTTGTGGGTGAAGCCGGCCTTGCGGCTGATACCCTTCAGCCAGTCGGTGTCGTAACCGTCATAATTATAGTTGGTACGTCCGTAGATCACGTCGTTGGTGTCCATGAAGTCAGCCTTCTTGGCCCAGTTGGAGACGGTCACATAACCGGCGTAACTGACCTCTGCCTGCTGCTCGCGACGACCGGTCTTGGTGGTGATGATGATCACACCATTGGCACCACGTGTACCATAGATAGCGGCTGCGGAGGCATCCTTCAGCACATCAATAGAGGCGATGTTCTCAGGTGCAACGGTCGTGAGGCTACCCTCGATACCATCTACGAGTACGAGCGGCTGGACATTACCCATCACGGTGGTGATACCACGGAGCATGATGCTGGAAGTGGCATTCGGGTCACCAGAACTCTGCACGATGCTCAGACCGGCCACCTTACCTTTAATAAGATCACCGGCATCACCGATACGTCCGTCTAGGAAGTCCTCGCTCTTGATGCTGGCGATAGCACTGGTCACATCACCCTTGCGCTGGGTGTCGTAACCGATCACCACTACTTCGTTCAGCAGTTTCAGGTCTTCCTTCAGCGTGATGTCGCTGCCGGCCTTGGCCTCCTGTGCGATGAAACCTACATAACTCACAACGAGCGTAGCGTTACGGTTGGAAACACGGAGAGAGTAGTTACCGTCGTAGTCGGTAACCGTTGCGTTCTTGGTGCCCTTCTCGGTGACGGTGGCGCCGATGATCGGCTCACCCTTCACGTCCTTGACAACACCCTTCACAACGACGCCCTGCTGAGTGACCTCAGCGACGTCTGGCGAAATGCCTTCTGCTGCGTAGGCAAAGCCTGCCCCGCTCAGCAAAAGCAAACAAAGAAATTGTTTCTTCATACCAAATTGTTTTTTAGGTTTTGAATTG
>JAFUAK010000126.1 GCA_017460765.1 Prevotella sp.
CTTTGTGGTTCCTGTCTCGATGGTGGTCAGTTCAGGCGCGCGTCTCACTTACCGGTATTTCCGCCAGAAGAGGGGATACGGCCGGTGGAGAGCGCTGGTGGATACCTATCGTAACCACTGCATCTTCGGGCAGACGGTCATCGATAAGTTCGCCATGTATGCTGGGCATAAGTTCCGTATCCGTTATCATGGCTTTGACCTGTATCAGCAGAAATGCTCCGAACCGCAGTCCGTCGTCCTGCTGAATGCCCATATAGGCTGCAGCGAGATACTGGGATACTCCATGAACCAGACGAAGCCTTGCAACGTGATGGTCTATGGCGGGGAGAAACAGAATCTGATGGCCTACAGGGCAGCCTCGTTCGGCGAGTCGAACATCAAGATGATACCCGTCGGGACTGGCGGCTCCCATAGCGAAGAGATCCTGTCGGCACTGGAAAGGGGTGAGATCGTCTGTGCATTTGCCGACAGATTCGCCAATCAGAGGCAGGTGGTTGTATCCTCCATCTTCGGTCATCAGGTGAACCTGGCAAAGACGCCTTTCTCGCTTGCCATCGCAGGGCGGTCGGACGTGTTCATGGTCAGTGCCATGAAGGAGAAGGACGGCGGATACACGGCATTCTTTACGCCCTTGCAGTATGACCATACCCTGCCGATGAACAAGCAGAGGCAGCAGTTGGCTGACGGATACACGGCAGAAATAGAAAGATTACTCAATATTTATCCTTTACAATGGTTCAACTATTCAGATTTGTGGGTGGACCAGTTGTTTGCAGAAAAATAACAGACTAAGCAAATATGGAATTAAGTCCGGCTTTAAGAAAAGTTTATACCAAGGAACAGTTATCAGCGCGTGACGCCCAGCGGCTGGCTGAGTTTATCGCTTGGGGGCCCGTGGTCTTCCAGGCATCGCGCCTGATGGTGAAATGGGGAATCCTTGATCTGATAAGAGACGCTGACAATGGACTGACACGGCAGGAGATATGCGAGCAGACCCATCTGACGGACTATGCCGTGAAATGTCTTCTGGAGGCATCCCTCTCCATCGGATTAGTATTGATAGACGAGCATACCGACCGGTTCACCATCTCCAAGACGGGCTGGTTCCTGCTTAACGACCCCGCTACACGCGTGAATCTCGATTTCAACCACGACGTGAACTATCTGGGAATGTTTGATCTGGAGAAATCCCTGATCAACGGGAAGCCGGAAGGCCTGAAGGTCTTCGGGGAATGGCCTACGCTGTACGAAGGCTTGTCGCAATTGCCGGAAGACGTCCAGAAGAGTTGGTTCGCCTTTGACCATTTCTATAGTGACTCCTCTTTTGAAGAGGCCTTGCACATCGTCTTCGACGAGCACCATGTGAAAGAACTGTACGATATCGGTGGCAACACCGGCAAGTGGGCACTTCAGTGTGTGAACTACGATCCGGAAGTGCGCGTCAGGATCCTCGACCTTCCCCAGCAGATTGAGATGATGAAGAAGAATGTCAGCGGGAAGCCCGGGGCAGAGCGGATCAGTGGCTATGGCATCAACCTGCTCGACAAGGCGGCACAACTTCCGCAACAGGAGGGAGCGCCTGATGCCATCTGGATGAGTCAGTTCCTGGACTGTTTCAGCATGGATGAGATCGTTGATATTCTCGTGCTTGCCAGAACGGCTATGGGGCCCGATACCCGTATTTTTATTATGGAGACGCTCTGGGACCGCCAGCGCTTTGAGCCGGCGTCTTTGTGCCTGACGATGACCAGCCTGTATTTTACGGCGATGGCCAACGGAAATTCCAAGATGTATAACACCAAGGACCTCGGGTCGTGTATCCAGAAGGCCGGACTGGAAATAGAAAAGATATATGATCATCTCGGACAGGGACATACGATCCTTGTCGTAAAAAAGACAGAAGGATAAAGCGGACATGGCGATTCAGCAAGAAAAAGAGTGGAAGGGCTCGACATTTGGCAACAGCCTCATGCACCGTGCACTGATCGGCCTGCTACGGACTGTCGACATTCGCTTCATATATTTCTTTGCCTACGTCTTCGTGCTGCCTCCCAATCTGCTGAGGCCCGGCTATCGCCACGCCTACAGGTTCTTCCATGACAGGTTGGGCTATTCAAGCATCAAATCCCTCTATTATGCCTACAAGAATCACTGCATGTTCGTACAAGTCGTTATCGACAAGTTCGCCATGTATGCAGGCAAGCAGTTCAAACTTGAACTGGAGGGATATGAGTATTTCCAGGAACTGGCAGACGGGACTGACGGCTTTGTGCAGTTAAGTTCTCACATCGGCAATTATGAGATAGCAGGCTATACGCTCGTCGCCGAGAAGAAGCGTTTCAATGCTTTGGTGTATTTCGGAGAAAAGGAGGAGATCATGCAGAACAGGGAGAAGTTGTTCTCCCGTACAAATATCCACATGATTCCATTGAGACAGGATATGAGCCACTTGTTCGAGATTAATTCCGCCTTGGCCAACGGAGAGACGGTGAGCATCCCTGCAGACCGTATCTGGGGATCCAACAAATATGTGACGCGACAATTCCTGGGCAGGGAGGCACACTTCCCGATGGGGCCGTTCCAGGTCATAGCACTGAGGGGGATTCAGGCGCTCGCAGTGAATGTGATGAAGGTGTCTTACAACTGCTATAAGACCTATGTCACACCGTTGGAATACGACAGGCAGGCCCCCAGGCAGACGCAGATCCAGCAGATTTCGGAAGCGTATGTGAAGGAATTGGAACGCATGTTGAAGAAGTATCCGACACAATGGTATAACTATTTTGATTTTTGGTCACAGTAGAATTGTTAATATGGAAGAGATAGAAATCACCAGTCTGATTCCGCAGCGTCCTCCATTTGTCATGGTGGACAAAGTGAAGAGTTGTGATGAGACTGACGCCGTGACGGAATTCCTTATCCGCGAAGACAACATCTTCCTGGATGACGGCAGACTGTCGCCAGCGGGAATGATCGAGAATATGGCCCAGGCCTGCGCTGCCAGGATGGGGTGTGTCAACTTGTTGAAGAACGAATCCGTCAAGATCGGCTATATCGGAGATATCCGTAACCTGACGATTATCCGCCAGGCCCGGTTAGGAGAAGTTGTTTCAACACATGTCCATATCATATTGGACGTGCTCGACATGACACTGGCCAGTGTCACGACGAAAGTCGGGGAGGAAACCATTGCGGAGGCACGCATCAAGATTGCCCTGACCAATATGGAGTCGACAAATTAAAAAAGGAATGATATAATGGAAGAATTAGTTTTAGAGATTAAGAAGGAATTGATTGAGTTGCTGAATCTGGACATGAGTCCGGAAAATATCGAGGCTGACGCACCCCTGTTCGGCGCCGACGGCTTAGGTCTGGATTCGATTGACGCACTCGAACTGATTGTCATGCTGGAGAAGAAGTATGGTATCAAACTGAAGAATCCTCAAGAAGGGAAGGCCATCTTCAAATCCGTGAACTATATGGCTGAGTATATCAAGGAGCACCGTACCAAATAAACCATCAGCATTGGATCCGATTTATATCACAGGCTCCGGTATTGTCTCCGCCATAGGCATCGGCAAGGACGAGACACTCCAGTCGCTTCAGGCTGCCAGGACCGGCATTCGCCAGATGAAATATCTGGCATCCAGCCACACGGAACTGCCTGTAGGCGAAGTGCAGTTGAGCAATGAGGAGATGATGGAGATGCTCGGTCTTGAGCCAAGCCCCAAACTCTCAAGGACTGCGCTCATCGGCAGTCTGGCCCTGAAAGAAGCCCTGGAGGAGGCTGGTCTGGAAGGTCTGCTGAACAGCGTACACTTCATATCTGCCACCACTGTCGGAGGAATGGACCGCAGGGAAATCTACCATTCCGAAGAGAAGGACTGCGACAGGGAGCATGCCATCATAGCGACTCACAACTGTGCATCATCTACCGAAATGATTGCAGACTGCTTCGGTGATTTTGCCTCTGTTTCCACGGTTTCCACAGCCTGTTCTTCGGCAACAAACGCCATAATTACAGGAGCCAACATGCTGCGCAGTGGTATGGCAGAAATCGTTGTTGTAGGGGGCTCTGAGTGCCTTTCCATGTTTCATCTTAACGGATTCAATGCGCTGATGATCCTGGACCATCAGCAGTGCAGGCCGTTTGACAAGGACAGGAACGGCCTTAATCTGGGCGAGGGTGCTGGCTACCTGGTGATGGAAACGGCTGAGTCGGTCAAAAAGAGACATATCCAGCCGAAATTTAAGTTGAGCGGATACGGTAACGCCTGTGATGCTTATCATCAGACCGCCTCGTCACCTGAAGGAACAGGGGCGTTCCTGGCCATGAAAGAGGCTTTGGAAGTGGCCGGACTGGGTACAGACGATATTCAGTATATCAATGCGCACGGTACCGGGACGCCCAACAATGACGAAAGTGAGAGTTGCGCAATCGGGCGTTTGTTTGCAGACATACCGCCCACGTCGTCGACCAAGTCCTTTACAGGGCATACCACCAGTGCCTCCGGAAGTATTGAGGCTGTGATATGCCTGTTGGCTCTGGAACATCAGTTCCTTCCTTTGAACCTGAACTGGCATACCCCTATGGAGAATGGTTTCGTACCGGTGTGCAACCAGCGTCCTGCACGTGAAATCAAGCACGTGCTCAGCAATGCATTCGGGTTCGGTGGTAATGATTCGTCTCTGGTTCTGTCTAAATGTGAAAACGGCTATGAATAGGAGGAGAATTTTTATCCAGGCTGCTGA
>JAFUAK010000017.1 GCA_017460765.1 Prevotella sp.
CAGATTCCTGCCGAACGGCAGATGGAAGTAGTGGATATCCCAGAGCAAGAAGGGCTACGGGTAGGCGCGTCAGCGGGAATGATGCAGCCCAATGAGGTGCTCCTGCGCCTGAACTATGTCGGATTCTGTGGCTCCGATCTCAGCACGTGGCTGGGGAAGAACCCGATGGTAAAGATGCCCGTAATCCCAGGTCACGAGGTGGGTGCCGTCATTGAGAAGGTGGGTGCCGAGGTGCCCGAGGGCCTGAAGCCCGGTATGGTGGTGACGGTGAATCCCTACACCAATTGCGGCAAGTGTGCTTCCTGCCGAAACTCCCGTGTGAATGCCTGTCAGCACAACGAGACATTGGGCGTACAGCGCAATGGGGCCATGCGTGAATTCATCGCCCTGCCTTGGGAGAAGGTGATTCCCGCCGGACTGCTCACCCCTCGTACCTGTGCACTGATAGAGCCGATGAGTGTGGGCTTCCATGCCGTTAGTCGTGCGCAGGTGACGGATATCGACGTAGTACTCGTGATTGGTTGTGGTATGGTGGGCATGGGTGCCGTGGTGCGCTCTGCCCAGCGCGGTGCTACTGTCGTGGCTGCCGATATCGACGACGACAAACTGGCCCTGGCGAAGAAGATGGGTGCCAGTTATACCATCAACACCCGTACGGAGGATGTGCATGCCCGTCTGTTGGAGATGACCTCGGGCTTTGGCCCTGATGTGGTGATTGAGGCTGTCGGCAGTACACCTACCTATCAGATGGCTGTTGATGAGGTGGCCTTTACGGGCCGTGTCATCTGTATCGGCTATGCCAAGGCCGAGGTGTCGTTTCAGACGAAGTATTTCGTGCAGAAGGAACTCGACATCCGTGGCTCGCGCAATGCCCAGCCCTCCGACTTCCGTGCCGTCATCCACTATCTGGAGCGTGGCACCTGTCCTGTGGATGCGCTTATCAGTCGTGAGGTCACACCCGAAGAAGCCCCTGAGGCCATGAAACAGTGGTCAGAGACTCCCGGTAAGGTCTTCCGTATTCTGGTGAAATTCGCTTAGCGCACGTAGTCTACAAACGAATAGGGGAAGTCGTGACGATCGTCTGTGGGATGGTCTTCACGGCTTTCTTCTTTCCAGTCGTCATAGGGCGGGAAGAAGGTATCGGCCTCCGCAGGGGTGTCGTCGATCTCCGTCAGACAGAGACGGTCGGCGAGGGGCAGGGCCTGCCGATAGACGCTCGCGCCTCCGATGATATAGATGTCCTCGTCAGGGGCACAGTGCTTGAGGGCCTCTTCGAGCGAGGGATAGACGTCGCAATTCTCAAAAGCCTTGGTGCTACGGCTCAACACAATGTTCCGACGATTGGGCAGGGCACCCTTGGGCAGCGACAGATAGGTGTTGCGCCCCATGATGATGGTGTGCCCCGTGGTGAGCGCCTTGAAGCGCTTCAGGTCGTTGGGCAGCCAGTAGATCAGTTTGTTCTTATATCCGATGGCCCGGTTCTTCGCCACCGCCGCAATAATACTAATCATAACTCTTCACTCTTCACTTTTCACTCTTCACTACACACTGACTTCCGCTTTGATATGTGGATGCGGATCGTAGCCCACGAGTTCGAAGTCCTCGTACTGGAAGTCGAAGAGGTTCTTCACGTCGGGGTTGATCTTCATCGTGGGCAGGGGACGCGGCTCACGGGTCAACTGGAGTTTGGCCTGCTCGATGTGGTTCAGATAGAGATGGGTGTCACCCGTGGTATGGATGAAGTCGCCGGCCTTGTAGCCTGTCACCTGTGCCATCATCTGGAGCAGCAGGGCATACGAGGCGATGTTGAAGGGCACGCCCAGGAAAGTGTCTGCCGAGCGCTGGTAGAGTTGCAGCGACAGACGATCGCCAGCCACGTAGAACTGGAAGATGGTGTGACAGGGAGGCAGGGCCATCTTGTTCACTTCCGCTACGTTCCAGGCCGAGACGATCATGCGGCGCGAGTTCGGATTCGTCTTCAACTGGTCGATCACGTACTGGATCTGGTCGATGGTGCCACCGTTATAGTCAGGCCATGAGCGCCATTGATGACCATAGACGGGGCCCAGTTCTCCGTTCTCGTCGGCCCACTCGTTCCAGATGCGCACGCCGTGCTCCTGAAGATACTTTACATTGGTGTCGCCCTTGAGGAACCAGAGCAGTTCGTAGATGATCGACTTCAGGTGGAGTTTCTTGGTGGTCAGCACGGGAAATCCGTCATCGAGGTTATAGCGGCTCTGGGTGCCGAAGATGCTGATGGTACCTGTTCCTGTACGGTCACCTTTCTCGGTGCCTTCCGTCAGGATGCGGTTGAGAATGTCTAAGTACTGTTTCATTTGACTATTTGACTATTTACGATTTTACAATTTGTAGCACCTCTGGTGCTTCGCTTGGCAGGTGGGTGGTCTTGATGCGCCAGGGCTTCGGATAGAGGTTGTTGGCGCGGTTGCCGATATTCTTCACAGGACCGAGGGGGATGCCCTGATAGGTCACCGTGATGATGCCCTTGGGCGTATCTGCTGGCAGCACGAGGGCTTCGCCTCGCAGATATTTCAGTGCCTCGGAGTAGTTTAGATCTATTTGAGGAAGGAGGAAGGAGGAAAGAGGACGGAGATTACTTATATCCATGATTTTGAGGCATTTATTTTTCTGCAATAATTCTTTTGTCAGAGTATTCTCCGTCCTCTTTCCTCCTTCCTCCTTCCTCGAAGATTTGCGCAAAGCGCTAATAAATAGACCCTCGCCCTTGGTGATGCCAGGGATAAAGCGATAGACGGTCGCCTCGAAGCCTTCGAGCAGGGAGCCCGTGATATGCCACTCCGGCTCGCTGGGCACTTCGAGCATCTCGGCGTCGTAGGTCTCCATGATCCAGCGCACATTCTCCTCGTTCTCCTTGGTATTAAAGGTACACGTACTATATATAAGGATGCCTCCGGGATTCAGGCACTCCCAGGCGTCGGCGACAATCTCCCGTTGCAGCCGCCAGCATTTCTCCACGTTCTGCAGGCTCCACTCGCTGATGGTGTTCGGATCCTTACGGAACATCCCCTCGCCAGAGCAGGGCACGTCGCAGAGGATTACGTCGAACTTCGCTTTCGCCTTGCGGAAGTCTCGTGGGTAGTTGTTCGTGACGATACAGCCGGGCCAGCCCCACTTCGTGATGTTCTCCAGCAGGATCTGTGCCCTCGTGGGGATGGGCTCGTTGCTCACGAGTGTGCTGCCCTCAGGAAGAACACTGATGGCTGCCGTCGACTTTCCGCCAGGGGCCGCACACATATCCAGCATCGCCACGGGCTCCTTGACAAACTGGCGCAGCACATGGCTGACAAACATTGATGCTGCCTCCTGCACGTAGTAGCAGCCCGCATGGAAGAGCGGGTCGAACGTGAACTGCGGACGGCCTGAGAGATAATAGCCTTCCTCGCACCAAGGCACTTTTACACAGGGGGTCAGGAACGTTGTGCAATTCTCAGAAGATTGCACAACGTTCCTGACCCCCTGTGTAAAAGGATTGAGGCGGATGCTTGTGGGGGCCTCCTCGTTGAAGGCCTCCAGATAGCGGTTGAAGCGCTCTTCGCCCATCACCAACCGCGTCTCGCGCACGAAATCCTCAGGTAATACTATCATTTTCGATGCAAAATTAAAAAAAATATGGGAAAAACTACTATCTTTGCAACTAATTTATGATTTGTTTCGTCAAACAGACAAAGAAAACAAAATCCGAAAGGGAAAAAAGAAAAAAG
>JAFUAK010000127.1 GCA_017460765.1 Prevotella sp.
AAAAGTGTGCAAAAGTACAAAAAAAAACGGTTCGTTGTAACTCGAACCGCCATTTTTTAAGAGTCTTTAACCATACTACTGTTCTATTGTCTGGATTATGCTGTCGCCTGGCTTGAAGAGCAGTCCCTTGCAGGTCGTGGCATCGGCCTTGTAGGCCTTCAGTTCGATGGCGTTCCAGTCGATCTGGTCGGTACGCTGGGCGAGGGGCACATGGGGAATCAGACTTCCGTCGCGAACGAGGATGACGGCAGGGATCTTACCAGCCTTGATAGTCCGGTAGCCACCCTCATAGACCTCACCCGTCTGGTAGTCGATCCACTTACCGCGAGGCAGATAGACCTCACGCTCCGTACCCGACTCCATCAGCGGGGCCACAAGGATCTGCGAGCCGTACATATACTCATCTTCCACATACCAGGCACCCTTGTCATGCGGGAACTCCACGAACAGGGCACGTACCATCGGCAGACCACGCTCAGAACAGTCCTTCGCCTGGGCATAGACGTATGGCATCAGTTTGTATTTCATCTCCGCACAGTCGCGGAAGGCATCCGTGAACGACTCTGAGATGAGCCAGGGTTCCGTGGGAGGAGCACCGTGGGCACGCGTATGACTCGACAGGAAGCCGAACGGCAGCCAGCGACGGTAGATGTCCTCGGGCGAGGCCGTCACGAAACCGCCCATGTCGTGGCTCCAGAACGAGAAGCCGCTCAGACCGAACGACAGGCCTCCGCGCAGGTCGCCCAGCATACCCGTGTTCGTGGTGGCTGCATCACCACCCCAGTGGAGGGCGTAGCGCTGTGATCCTGCCCAGGCCGAACGGGCCCAGATGATGCCATTGCCAGGATACTGCTGTTCGACAGCCTCCCAGAGTGCCTTGTTATAGCGCAACGGGTAGAGGTTGTGCTCGTAGAGACCGCCCTTTCCACTGTGGTAGAAACCGTTGTAGGGGGCCGCCTCGCCAAAGTCGCACTTGATGGTGCTCACACCCTGCTTCAACAGCCCGAGGATCTTACCCTGATACCAACTGACCGTCTCGGGATTCGAGAAGTCGAGCACGGCATCCTCGTAGGGCATGCCGCCCGTGGCGTTGGTCACATGCAATCCTCGCTCCACAATCTCGTTGAAGAAGCGGTTCTTCGGCGTGAAGTAAGGCAACTGCCAGAGACAGGTGTGGAAACCGTCCTTCGCCAGTTGCTTCAGCATTTTCTCGGGATTCTCGAAGCGGTCTTTGGCAAACTGGTAGTCGCACTGCCAATCCACGCCAAACCAACCCGTATCGAAGTGGATCACGTCGCAGGGAATCCTGTGGTCGCGCAGTTGTTTGGCAATCTCCAGACCCTCCTGCTGCGAGAAGTAGGTGATGCGGCTCATCCACGTGCCGAAACTCCAGAGCGGCAGCATGGGCGACTTGCCCGTGATGTCGGTATATTCGTTGAGGATATCCTTGGGCTCGCCGAAGAACACGAAGAAGTCCATCTGTTCGTCGGCCATGAACAGGCGGTCGGCTCCGATATAGGAGGCGCCGAAGTCACAGGTGACGGGGGCCGAGGTATGCATGAAGATGCCGTAGCCGCGATTCGAGAAGAAGAAGGGCACGGGCTTGTACTGTCCGTCGGTCTCAGGACCCTGGGGATCGGTCACGCTGAGGTGCACCTTCTGTCCCACCTTGTTCAGAGAGGTGAACGACTCGCCGCAGCCATAAATACGTTCACCAGGAGCCAGCGTCAGCACGGGATTGATGCTCCGCGAGTTGTCGGAGCCGCGCTTGATGAACGAGAACGGCAGCAGTTTCACCTGACTCGAGTCGTTGTCGATGCTATGGCGCGTCTGTGTCAGGATCCTGCCCTCCGCATCCTTGATCACGATGCGCCAAGGGTATTTCTGAATCTCGATCTGACCGTATTCAGTCTTATAGGTAATCGCATTCTGCGACACACTCGGGGACTGTCCCTCGCGTGTCGCCCTGCGCTTGAACTGATCGCAGAACATTACATCATCGGCATCGTTGTCTTTCGGCACGATCGGCGTGGTCAGCATCCTGATGCGGGCCGTCCTCGGCGTGATGAACTCAATAGAGATCTTCAGGTTCGGATCATTGTCATACGCAGCATCGGGGAAGTCGAGCATCTGCATCCTCACAGGCCAGTAGCCGTTGAGGTTGAACGCCTGACGAGGCGACATGCGATACCGTTTCCACTGCACCAGTCCCTCACCCTTCGCCACGTCGAAACTCACCAGTGAGTCGGCGAGGAAATACGTGTTCGACAGATCATAGAAGTCCGTCGACATATCCTTTTGCATACACTGCAGGTACTGCACACCCGCATTTGTCTGGATCTGGGCAAAGGAAGTGAGAAGTGAAAAGTGGAATGTGAAAAGTGCAGTCACAACCAGTCTATAGGTCCTATAGTTTATCTTTGTAATCATAACTCTTAACTCTTATTTCTTATCTCTTAATTCTTAACTCTCCCGTTTTCAACATCGGCGACTGAGCCTTCAGCGTGCCGTTGCCTTTTACCACCACCATGCACTTGCCGAAGAAGGCTTTGCGCTGGGGAGCCTTGAAGTTCTCCATCGAGGTCTGACAACCGTTGTCCGTGCCGATAATCTCAGCATCGCCATCGACGGTAAAGAATATCTGATCCTCTGCCCACGGACAGAGATTGCCGTCCTGATCCACCACCTCCACATTCACGAAGGTACATGCCTTGCCCTGATAGTCGGTCGTCAGGCGGATATGGTGCGGTGTGCCTGCCGTCTTGATAGTCTGTTCGCAGACGGTCTTACCGTCCTTACGTGATACAGCCTTCACCTCGCCCGGCTCATACATCACCCGCCAGCCGACATGATACTCAGTACACAAAAGGGACGGTTCTTTTTGTGTAATTTTACGACGGGCACCCTGGCTCTTACCGTTGATGAAGAGTTCCACCTCGTCGGCCTGATTGTAGTAGGCCCAGAGGTCGATCTCCTGTCCCGGCAGCCAGTTCCAGTGGGGGAACAGGTGCAGCATGGGCTTTGCCGTCCACTCGCTCTGATACATGTAATAGGTGTCCTTGGGGAAGCCCGCCAGGTCGATGATGCCGAAATAACTCGAGCGCGCCGGGAAACCGTAGGGCGTGGGTTCACCGATGTAGTCGAAGCCTGTCCAGATATACTGTCCGCCGACGTAGGGCGTATGCTTCACCACGTCCCAAGTTTCCTCGTGCGTCGAACTCCACGAGGCGTGCATGTTGTCGTAGGCCGAACACATGTAGGTGGGGTCGGTATAGGGCAGCCACCACTCCTTGGGGGCCTTATACACCGTATCCGACGGCATCATGTAGAAGCCGCGCGTCTGCAGGGCCGACACACTCTCGGAGAAGATGAACGGTTTGCCGGGGAAGTTCTCAGGCACCCCAGGAACCCATTCGTGATGGTAGTTGAAGCCGATGATGTCGAGGGCCCCGCTCTTGAAGAGGTGGTTACCGGGATTGGGTTCGTTGCAGCCGGCCGTGATGGGGCGAGAGGAGTCGTAGCGGCGTACGATCTCCGCCAGATGCTGCGTCAACAGCGACTGCACACTGAGTTCACCGTCCTTGGCCAGCGTCGAGGCATCGTGCCCTGCATTCAGGATCAGGTTGGCCTGCTCTAATGTCAGCGTGTCGGCCTCGGCCGAAGACCACTGCTCCAGCACCTCGTTACCAATCGACCACATCAAGATGCTTGGGTGGTTACGGTCGCGGAGGATCAGGTCGGAGAGGTCGCGCTCATGCCACTCGTCGAAGAAACGGGCATAGTCGTTCTGCGTCTTCTTGCGGCGCCACATATCGAAACTCTCGTCCATCACGATCAGTCCCATTGTGTCGCACATATTCAGCAGTTCGGGGGCCGGTGGATTATGCGACGAACGGATCGAGTTCACGCCCATCGCCTTCAGTTTCGAGAGTTTGCGATGCAGGGCATCCTCGTTGAGAGCGGCTCCCAGACAACCGAAGTCGTGGTGTTCGCAGACGCCGTTCAGTTTGAAGTTCTTGCCGTTGAGCCAGAAGCCCGTCTTGGCATCGAAGCGGAAGTCACGGAAGCCCGTCATGGTCTCGTAGGTATCCACCACACGTCCGCCGACTTTCACATCCGTGCGAACTTTATATAAATAAGGTGTCTCACACGACCAAAGCATCGGCTTGCTGATGGAGATGGCCGACTTCAAGCCTTTCGAACGACCGACGACCTTACCGTTGGGATCTATCAGCGTATTCTCCACTGAACCTTGGCCCGCCAGCGTCACCTCAATATTCACCTTGCCCTTACCCTTTACCACGCTGCTGTTGGCATAGACACCCCAATGGGCGACGTGGGTATCAGCCGTCCTCGTCAGCCAGACATGACGGTAGATACCGCAACCGCTATACCAGCGGGAGTTGGGCTGGTCGGAGTTATCTACCTTCACCGCCACCACGTTCTCACCCTCGCGGACATAGGGCGTAATATCGTACTCAAACGAACTATAGCCATAGGGTCGGAAGCCCACCTCCTGACCGTTCACATAGACGGTGGAATTCATATACACCCCGTCAAACTCCAGGAAAACCCTGTCCAGTATGTTGTCGTGCCTCGACAACACAAAATGCTTCCGATACCAGCCGATGCCGCCGGGCAGCGCTCCCCCACCCGCTCCACTGGGATTACCGGCATAGAAGTCACCCTCGATGGCCCAGTCGTGGGGCAAGTCGAGCCTGCGCCAGAAACTGTCGTTATAGTCGACCTTGGCCATCGTGGCCGTATCAGCCAAGATAAACCGCCAGTCCTTATCAAAGCACTGCCGCTCGCGAGCCTGTGCAGTCAGCCCCATCAAGGCTGCTGCCATTACCAATAATCCTTTCTTTATCATCATCATTTTTAGTTATTAGTTTCATACATGCTGCAAAGATACAACTTTTTTCCCCATTTCCTTTAATAACCCGCCCTTATTCGACAATAAGGGTGGGTTATTGCTGAATAAGGGCGCCTTATTGGCTGGGGATTATTATGTGTTAGAGTTGGATGCTCACGGCCTTGCCGTTGTAGTTGACCAACTTACCCTCGGGATTGTCGAGGTTCAACGGCTGGGCGTTGTCGGCGGTGATAAGCACCACGTTGAAGCGGCGGTTCTTCAGCATGCCGGGGAACTGACCCTTGCGGGCACCGAAGGAGACGGTACGAGAGGCATCATCGTAGGTGATGTCGATGGTGGCATACTTACCCTTCTCGTAGTTGTAGTTCGTGCCCTCGTCCTCGTAGAGTTGGAACGTGCCGTTCTGTCCTGCGTAGACGTAAAGGTTGATGAGTTCTGCGGGCTTCTCGTCGCTCCACTCCATCTCGGGGCCAAAGGGGATGATGGCTCCCTCGCGGACATAGACAGGGATGCACTCATACGGGGCATCGACCACGAGGCTCTGACCACCGTCGATGTGCTCACCCGTGTAAAGGTCGTACCAGCCACACTGCTCGGGGAAGTAGACGCTGCGGTTGCGGGCTTTGTAGTAGCCGACGGGACAAGCCATCAGGGCGGGGCCGAACATCCACTGGTTGCCGATGCTCTCCACGTTCTTATCACCATTGAAGTCCATCACGAGGGCACGCATCAGCGTATAGTCCTTGAAGTGGGCCCAGCCAGCCATCGAGTAGAGGTAAGGCATGAGGCGATAGCGCAGTTTGTCGTAATAGACGAATGACTTGTAGGCGGGATGATTGTCGGGAGCAATGTTCCAAATCTCACGCAGCGGCCACTGGCCGTGGGCACGGAACAGGGGGATGAAGGCACCAAACTGGTTCCAGCGGGTCTGCAGTTCACGCCACTCCTTCAGATCCTCGTTCTCCACACCCGTGCGGTCGTAGATCTGCTGGGCAGCCACATAGCGGTTCTCCACGCAGAAACCGCCCTGGTCCATACCCCAGAAGGGGATGCCCGACATCGAGTAGTTCAGACCAGCCGTCATCTGGGCGCGCATATCCTCCCAGCGGGTACCTATGTCGCCGCTCCACGTAGCGGTAGAGAAACGCTGCTCGCCAGCAAAGCCACTACGGGTGAGCAGGAAGACACGGGGCTCGTTGGGCTTGCCGTTATAGACTGAGCGCTGACCGTTGTAGATGGCGTCGGCATTGACGGTCGAATAGGCATTGAAGTATTCCGTGGAGGTACCGAGAGCCGTCGGGCCGCAGAGGGCCTTGCGATACCACATCGGGGTACAGTCGCGGACATTGGGCTCAGAAGCGTCCATCCACCAGGCATCAACACCGGCTACACCATTCTTATTATATTTAGAATAGAGGTTCTCGTCCATCTGGCGCCAGAACATCTTACGGGCACCCGGATCGTAGGCATCATAGAACGAACCGCGGAAGCCGAGCCAATCATGGATATCGTCCTTGATGGCCTGATGGTACATCCAACCGTTCTTGTCGAGTTCCTTGTAGTTGGCTACGGTATCGTAGAACTTGGGCCATACGGAGATCATGAAGCGGCCGTGCATGGCGTGAACGCTGTCGAGCATGGCCTGCGGATTGGGATAGCGAGCAGCCTCGAAGGTGTGGTCGCCCCAAGAGTCGAGTTTCCAGTAGTTCCAGTCCTGTACGATATTATCCACAGGGATATGACGCTTGCGGAACTCGGCGAGATTACTCTCGATGTCGAGCGAACTCTGATAGCGCTCACGACTCTGCCAGAAGCCGAGTACCCACTTCGGATAGAGGCTGGCCTTACCCGTCAGCGTGCGGTAGCCGGAGATCACCTGATCGAGGTTCTCGCCGGCGATAAAGTAGTAGTCCATATCCTTGGCCATCTCACTCCAGATGGAGAGTTGTCCGCGCTCCTCAGCGCTACGGGTCTCAGCCACGCGCAGTCCACAATAGGCTTCACCGCCATCGGGCTGCCACTCGATGCGCAACTGGGCCTTCTTACCCTGTGCCAAGTCGGCAGTGAACTTATAACTGTTGGGGTTCCAGGCCGTGCGCCAGCGCTCGGGCACCACTTCCTTACCGTCGATATAGACCTTCACATAACCAGAATAGTAGAGAATGAACTGATACAATGCACAATGCTCAATGCACAATGCACAATTTTTCCCATTCACAGTCGATTGTGCATTATGCATTGTGCATTGTGCATTGCCTTGTGGCTCGACGAAACCCTCATAGACCACATTGGCCCCCTGCAGGTTAAAGCCCTGCGGCAGGTTCTTGATGCCACCGTTGTCGGTCTTCACGGCAATCTCGCTGGTAGCAGGGAAGGCATACTCGAAATAGATGGAGTCCTCGTCGCGCACGAGTTTCTTGCCGTCCTTATCCACATAGGTACCCGTCAGGTGACCTTCCTTGCCGCGACGGTCGTAGAGTTTGAAGGCGCGGTTCAACTGAAGGTAGTCGTTGGGATTGCCAAAGCGGCAGTAACTGTAGGAGTCCCACAGGATACCATAGTTCTTGTTGGAGAGCACGAAGGGGATAGATACCTTCGTGTTATACTGGAACAGGTCTTCGTTCTTGCCCTTCATATTGAACTCCTCGCTCTGGTGCTGACCGAGGCCATAGAAAGCCTCATCGTCGGGCGAGTCGAACTTCATCTGCCAGGTGAGGCCGTGCTTCATCTCCTCGGTGATGGCAGGACCGCCCTTCAGACCATACTCGCGCTCGGGCACGGTGAAGTCCTTGAACTGCTTGCCGTCCTTGGCCTCCTTCAGCAACTGCTTGCCGTCGGCATCGAAGAAAGTCACTTCGCCCGTAGCCTTTGAGACGACAGCCTTCACGTTTTTGGCCTTCACCACAACGCAACTGTCCTCCTCGCTCACGGTATAACTGCCCTTGGCGGGAGCCGTCTGGGGAACGACCATCAGACTCTGTGGCTTCTGCGGCAGTGCCTCTGCCGATGTCGCACGGACACGGATAATGTTGTCGTTCATCACTTCCAGACAGATGACCTTAGCCTGGCCACCGTCTGGACGGATGGTCACGCTGTTACCACTGGTCTGCACCTCGGCTGCCATGGCCATCCCGGCCATCAGCAGTGCAGACACCATCATACATAGTTTCTTCATACGTTTGTTTTATTTTAGTTTTAGTTACATATCATTCATCTTCATCCATGAGGACGGCCTCTTCTATCTCATCGTCATGATGGACTTGGGCCTCGAGGGGCAGCGTGATGGTGAACACGGAGCCGCCTCCGGCATTATTGTCGCCAGTCACCGTGCCGCCATGGGCCGTGACAATGTCCTTAACCACAGAGAGCACCACACCAGGATCATCATCGCTGACCACGGGGTCGAACATGTGTTCCTTCGCACCTGCCGGCAGACCGATGCCGTTGTCGGAGATGCGGATGGTGCCGTTGGTGGCCGTCTTGTCGACGAACACCTTGATACGGCAGTCCTTCGGTGAGAACATGACAGCATTGTTGAGCAGGATCTGTACGGCCTGCCCCAGCAAATCATGGTCGAAGTCCACCATCAGATCATGAGCCAGGGGGAAGAACGAGAACTTCACTTTCTTCTCCTTCGGAGCCTTATACTGTGCACACTGCTCCTTCATGAACTCCTGCAGGTCGCCGGGTGTCCGCTTCAGGTCATCACTTGTCATGGACCACGGACGATCTTCCTGGACATGCGGTTTCTCTTCCTCCTTATCATCCTTCTTCTCACGCATCTTGGTGAGCATCTCATTCATCCACTGCTTCTTTTCCACCTCGCGACGGATATCCTCGAGTTCCACCTTCTCCTCATGTTTCTGCAGGAAGCGACGACGCCACAAATAGGCGACAGCCAACACGAACAGGATGAAGGAAAGCAGTATCCAGCGATTGCGCAACAGCGGCGGGGTGATAGTGATTTTCAGCGTGGCCTCCATCGAACCCATCGTTCCGTCATCATTGAGCATGCGGACATGAAGGATATAACTGCCGTGATGGAGTGACATATAGGTGATATTGGGATCGGTCTCCTCGGTCTTGATCCACTTGTCGCTGAAGCCTTCGAGTTGATAGACGAAGCGCGACGTGTTATGGATCTCGCCCTTGTCCGTAGCGAGTTGGATGGTGAACTGGTTCTCGTCGTGGCGCAGCGTCAGTTCACGACACTCGTTGAGAGCCTCATCCAGGATGACACGACCATCGAACTCACGTCCCACAGACACCTGTTGTCCAAACAGTTTCAAGCCGCTGAAGATAGGTACCTCATTGTTATTGGCATCAGCAATCTGCTTGGGATTGATGACGTCGACGCCACCCATGCCTCCGACGAGAATCAGGCCGTCGCGCGTACAACTGATAGATCGCTGGTTGTAGGGGCCCTGCTGCAGTCCGTCACGGCTGCTGAAACTACGGACGAGGAAAGACCAACCGCCATTCTCCTCCTTCTTCGGCGTCACGTTGGAGATACCATGTTCAGTAACCACCCACATGGTGTGCAACTGATCCTCGGCAATGCCCACGACACTGGAGCCGAAGAGACCGCTGTTCATGTCGAGCAGCGTCTGCTGGCCGGTCTTCTTGTCGACGATACAGCATCCAGAGGTAGAACCGTGCCAGATCAGTCCACGGCTGTCTTCCATCACACAAACTGTGGCAGCCATAGCGGCAGGCTGTCCGGGAATGACGGGAATACTGTCGTTCTTCACCTGTCCGCTCACGGGGTTGATATAGGAGAAGAACTGTGAATGACCAGCCATCAGCCAGCCTTTCCTGATCCAGGCCAACGAGGTCATGAAGTTCTCCTTCAGTGCCGTATTGTAGGAACTCCACGTCTTGAACTTGCCCGTCTTCGCATTCAGGCGCTGCACACCGTTACCCAGTGTGCCTATCCAGATATCGCCCCATTTGTCTTCTGTCACGGACCACACATTGTTGTTGAGCAGTCCGCCATCGGCATTCGAAGCCGTATAGTTGGTGACACGCCCATTGGCTATGTGGATGAGACCGCCATTATAGGTACCGAACCACACAGAGCCGTCCTTGGAACTGCAACTGGACACCATGATGTCAGAGGCAAAGCCACTGCGAGCCTTGTCGAAGAGTTCCTCTTCACCCGAATGCGGATTGTACTTGATGATACCGTGATTATCCGTACCCAGCCAATAGTTGCCCGCCGCATCTTCCGTTGTCGTATTGATATCGCCCAGTTCCAGGGTCTTGAAACCCAACATCTTCTCAGTATACTGGTTGATGCCATTACGATAGGAGCCGATCCACATACTGCCGTTCTTGTCGAGCATCAGTTTCTTCACCGTATTCTCACTCAGGGAAGTGGCATCGAACTTGTTGTTGAGGAACTGCTTCACCTCCTTGGTGGCCGGGTTAATGACGTAAAGACCGTTATGGTCGGTGGCCAGCCAGATCCATCCACGCTTGTCCTGCGACACATCCCATATCTGCAGAGGTTCAGGCAAGGTAGGCAGGTCGTTGGCTGCAAGATAACTGTTCAGGGAGTTATACCATTTCTTCTCGCGCTGGTCAAAGACGAACACCCTCGTGGAGAGCACCCAGAAATTGTTGTGCTTATCGACATAGAGGTTGTAATCCACACTGGACTGTCCACCGTTCTCACGCATATAACTGTCTTTCCACAGCACCTTTCCCTTATCGCCGTCGAGACACATCAGGTCACCGTCACTCGAGGAAATCAGCACCCTGCCATTCCACTCTGCAAACGACTGGAGCCAGAACTCCTTGGGGATCTCATTCTCACCATAACCGTACTTGATGAGCGTCAGATTTCCCGTCCTGGGATGATAACAGTACATACCCTCGTCGTAGGTCTTCACCCAGCAACGGCGCTGAGTGTCGATATAGAACCTGTCGATACCGCCCTTGATGCCCCACTTGCTGAGGACTCTGGCAGGATTGCGTTCCACCTGCTCCGTGACCGGGTCGAAGAGACTATAGTTCATACCCTGCTTCAGCCAGAGTTTGCCCTTGAAATCCTCCCATATCATATCCACGTAGTTATTACGCAGCGACGTGGTGTCGTTGGCATCGGAATAATAGGTGCGGAAACGGTAGCCGTCGTAACGGTTCAGACCATAGGAGGTGCCTATCCAGACAAATCCCTTGGAGTCCTGGAACAGGTAGTTAACCTGAGAGTTCGACAGACCGTCACGGGTGTCCAGCCGACGGAACTTCATGTCGGGAATGAGTGTCGTATCGGCGCTCACAGCCATACAGCAGCCCAACAGTAAGGTGATCAATAGTTTCTTCATATCGCGTTGGTTCTTAGTTTTCTGAATCTTGTTCGTCATCCATCAGTACGGCCTCCTCGATATCATCCTCAGACTTCTCGTTCTTCTCCTGTGCGGCAGCGCTTTCCTTTCTGCGCTGGAGACGGTATTTCAACCATCCTCTACGCCACTGGGCAGCACGCCTCCACCCGAAGAATACCAAAGCGGCTATCAGGAGATAGCAGATCCATGCCCACCAAGAGGAATACCACGGGGAACCGATGGTAATGTCGAGTTGACTCTCCACCTCACCCATCGTGCCGTCGTCCTTCAGCATGCGGACACAGAGGGTATAACTGCCAGAAGGCAGTGACATATAGGTGATATCAGGATTATTGGCCGTTGTCTTGATCCACTTGTCGTTGAAGCCCTTCAACTGGTAGATGAAACGGGTGCTGTTGTTCACACCACCATTGTCGGAAGCCATGTGGATCGTAAACTGGTTCTGGTCGTAGGAGAGACTGATGCTTCCCTGCAGGTCGAGCGCCTTGTCGAGGATAATACTACCATCGATCTCCTCCCCCACTTCCACCTCGTGGTCGAAGAGTACCAGACCACTGAAGACAGGACGCTCCTTGCTGTCGCCATTACCGAGATTCAGGGTACTGATGATGTCGAGACCATCCTGTCCGCCTATCAGCAGTTCACCGGACCTGGAACAGTAGATGGCCCGCTGGTTGAAGGGGCCTGGCTGCAAGCCATCACGATCGTTGAAACTGCGGATGGTGAAGGTCCACGAGCCATCGTCCTGCTTCAACGGGGTGATGTTCGACACACCATGATCCGTCGCCACCCACATCGTGTGACGGGTATCCTCCGTGACGGCCACGGCATTGGAACCATGCAGGCCCGATTTCATGTCAAGTTGAGTCTTCTGACCTGTCTTGCGGTCATAAATCACCACACCCGAAGGGGAGCACTGCCACAACAGGCCGCGACTATCCATCACCGCCTGTGTCGTCGCCGTGGAGATAGTGATGCTCTTCATGTCATCATCCTGCGGGAAGGTGCCGTTGATGACCTTGAAGTCACCCGGATGTATCAGGGCATAGTACTCAGAGTTACCCAATACAATCCAGCCATTAGGGGCCGTCGAGATACTATTGGTCCACACGGTCTTCAGTACGGAATTCTCCGTCGTGAAGGCACGCTGGGCCCCGGTCTTCTTGTCAATGCGCACGGCACCGCCGCCAAGCACGCCGACCCAGATGTTTCCCCATTTGTCTTCAGTGACGCCCCAGATATTATTAGTGGCGAAGACACAGCCGGGATCCGTCGCACGGATGTTCGACCAATGGCCGTCCTTATATTTCAGCAGACCACCCTCAAAGGTACCAAACCACAGGGTACCGTCCTTCGCCGCATAACTGCCCACGATGACATCGCTCGGCACACCAAGACCTTGTTTTGTGAAAGACTCCAAGGGCTCCCGTGTCTTTGGGTCCATCTTGATGATACCACCGTCGTTACGTCCCAGCCAATAGTTGCCTTCTTTATCCTCACAGATGGCATTGATATCGCCCACGGCCAGACTGGTGAAGTTCGACATAGCCTCGGAGCACATGGCCACGCCGTTCTTATAACTGGCAATCCACATTCGGCCTAACTGGTCGAGATAGAAATGCTTGATAGTAATATCAGGCAGGGAGGTCTCATCACCCTTCACGTTGGTAAACTGTCGCCACTCCTTGTTCTGAGGGTCGAGCACCAGAACGCCTAGATGGTCAGTACCCACCCAGAGATAGCCTTTCTGATCGAAGCACACCTCCCAGACTATCACATTTTCAGGCACGTTCTCATAGCCCTGGGCCCGCATCAGTTCAGTGAGCGACGTGTACCACCGTTTCTCTGCCCTCATATAAATATAGGTACCCGTGGAGTGAGTAATCACCCAGATGTTCTGGTCCTTGTCCACCGTTACCCAGTAGTCGTTATAGGCATCGAGGGCGCGTTTCACATGGTCCTCCTTCCAGATCACCTTACCCCGCTCACCGTCGATGCACATCAGTTCACCATAGGTCGATACGAGGATCATACCCTCCTTACTCTCCGCATAGGCAGAGACACCGAAATCCTTGGCAAACTCGTTGGGGCCATAGCCGAAATCAAGATGCGTGATCTTTTTCGTCTCGGGATTGAAGTAATAGAAGCCGTCCTCATAGGTCTTGATCCAGTAGTTCTTCTTGCTGTCCAGGTGCAGGCTCTCGATGCCGCCCTTGATACCCTGGGCATTCAGCCAGCGACCGGGATTGCGGTCCACTTTCTCCGTCACGGGGTCATAAAGGGAATAGTTCATGCCCTGCTTCAGCCAGAGAAGGCCATTGTGGGCTTCCTGTATCTCGTCGACGCGGTTGTTGCGGAGGGTGGTCGTATCCTTTTCATAGGAGAAGAAAGTACGGAAACGGTAGCCATCATAACGGTTCAGACCGTAGCCCGTACCAAACCACATATAGCCCTGCGAGTCGCGCAGGATGCTGCTGACCATCGAGTTTGAAAGTCCCTCACGGGTGTCCAGCCGACGGAATTTCATGTCGGGGATGATGGCACTCTCTGCCACCACAGCCCAAATTATCAGGTAAGAGAAGGTTAATAGTAGACGTTTCATTTCTTTACTTGAGTTCGTTTTAGCATTCTTTCTTGGCTGATGTCTCTCGGAGCACCAGTTTCTGTGGAACGATTTTCTTGTATATCTTGTCATCGCCGGCGATATTCTTCAGCAGCAACTGACAGGCCACCTTGCCCATCTCGTGCGACTGGTCTTCGATGGCCGACAACTGCGGGGTGACATATTTGGCATGCACATCATCCGTAAAGCCAATCAGCGCCACATCGTCGGGGATTCGGAGCCCAGACTGCTTAATAGCCGTAAAGGCTGCAAAGGTAATGATATCATTGAAGGCCAGGATGGCATCCGGTCGGTTCTCCATCTTCAGCAGCCGGGTCGTTTCTCCCAAAGCCCATTCATAGTCGATCTTCTCACAGACCACCAGATCACGGTCGATGGGGATTCGGTTTTCCCTCAGCGCCTCCAGATAGCCATGCTTGCGACGACGGACCATATCCAGATGGTTGGGGCCGCCGATAAAGGCAATACGACGGCGCCCTGTATCTATCAGGTGCTGCGTAGCCTCTTGTGCAGCCACATCACCGTTGGCCGTCACACTGGAGAACTTATCCGGCATACAGGTACGTCCGAAGAACACGAGGGGGATGTCCATCTTCGAGATTTCCTCGAAATGGCTGTAGTCCGTCGTATTCTGGGAAAGGCAGGCAATGATGCCTTCCACGTGGAGACTGATGAAGTTGTCGATGGCCGTCACCTCAGCCGCACTTTCCTCATGCGTATTGGCACTGATCACAGAATAGCCCGCCTTGCGCGCCTCGTCCTCAATGCCATCGAGAACGGCGGCATAATAGTGAGTCACCAGATTGGGTACAACCACACCTATCATCCTGGGAGCCTCTTTCCTCAGACTCTGGGCAAAGGGGTTCGGACGGTAGTTCAGGCGCTTGGCCAGTTCCTTCACTTTCTCCTGCATTTCAAGACCTATCTCAGGAGAACTGCGCAGGGCTCTGCTGACAGTCGCGATACTCACGCCCAACTCCTTGGCGAGGTCCTTTAATGATGTCCGATGTTTGTTGTTTGCCATATACTTTTATTCTGCACGCGGCAAAGTTACAAATTATTTTCGATTCACGCAAACGTTTACGTGTTTTTTTTACATATAAGTAGATACAACATCCTGATTTTCTGCGTACCTTTGCAGCAGCAAATTCAGAATGAGTAATGAATAGTTGATAATAAGTTAGTTAGAAAAGAAAACCAAGACTGTCGTGATGACACTCTTGGTTTTTTGTTTTATATATAGTATTCTGCCGAGTCCACAAGCCCCGCTCTCAGGGCATATTTCGTCGCCTCGTGCACATTGTTCACACCCAGTTTCCTGAAAATATTCTTGCGATGGGTGTTCACCGTATGGAAACTGGAGAAGCGCTTGTCTGCAATTTCCTTGGTGGTCATGCCCAGGGCGATATCCTTCAGGATTTCCGTCTCAGTCTTTGTCAGCCGCATTTCATCGGTCGACTGTACGGCGGGTGCCAGTAAGAGTTCTGCCATCCGCTGACAGATATAGCGCTGACGGCGCAAGGCATACTGGATGCACTCACGGATCTCGGCCAGGGGAGAATCCTTCAGCAACACGCTGAACTGTGGACTTACCACAATGGCACGACGCACAAAGTCGGTGGAGAGTTCGAAACTGAACAGGATCCAATGGGCCAGCGGGAATCGCTCGTGCAGGATTTCCAGTTCGTCGATGTCGTTAATGTCGAAGAGCGTATAGTCGAGGATTACCACGGTATCGTCATGGGCCTTCAACTGCTCTATCAGTTCGGTCTTGTCGGCTGCCTGCTGATAGTCGGCAGACAGTTTTTCACAAAGGTACATCATACCAGCGCGGGTGATGTCCTGAGGGTCGGCTAATGTAATATAACTCATAACGCAAGTTTAATTTCAGAATGACAGTTTAAAACGGAATCTCACCCCATGCTTGTGGGCTGTCGGCAGACCAGTGTAGTTCAGTCGTCTGACATACTCCACATGGAGGAGTTTGAAGATGTTGTGCACACCTAAAGACAATTCCCAGTAAGGCCGCTCGGGATCGATCACGTAGCAGCCATCAGGAAAAAACATCAGAAGATTACTGCCGGCATTTTCTGCCAACAGGGGGTTATTCTTGTCGGACAGTTCGCCCCACAGACATCTTACGGCCACCCACTCCCTCCACTGCAACTCCCTCAATAGAGGAATGCGGTTGAAGATCTTACCATTCATATCCCAGCCCACATAGGCACTGGCAAAACGGTCCATGGGAAACTCCATATTATTAATCGCCTCAAAGGTGGTGTTCGGCACGAGATACGACAGGTTGGTCTCCGGCATGACCAGCAGCGGGAAAGGCACCTGGTTCCACTGGACACCGCCCTTTGCGAGGACATCTATCCTGCCCCACGAATTGAGCCAGAAACGCTTATAGACAGAAGCCTCCGTATAGTTATAGGCATAGTCGGAGCCCAGGAGTCCCTTGATGCCGAGGGTATGCGACAAGGTGAATATCGGCGCATCGTGGTTCATCGGGATGCGCTGTTTCTTATTGTTGAAAAAAGCCTCACCAGGGGCATAGCGCAGCGTCGCACTGACTTCCGTCGTGCGGAAAGACTTCGACAGAGCATTCTCTGGAGTACCTGCAGACAACGGCACAAAATAGAGATCGCCCGCAGCCTCGTTCTTCTCCGTCTTCAATGTCAACGTCGTGCGGAAACCCCCATATTCCTCCCAATCGAAGGCAACGGACTGGCGATTATAGAACATCATCTTCTGCGCATCAGCCCACTTGAGAGAGGTAAACACATTATCCTTATCCGTCGTCACGAACTTATCGGAGGGTGACATCACATCGTAGGTCGACGAGACTGTCAAGGTGCGGATAGGGTACTCACACGGCAGGTACTCCTTCTTATTGAACGACCAGGTGACATCCCCCCGATAGTAGGTCTTGTGCGAACGCCATCCCCTGGCCACATATCCTTTCAGGAACAGGTTGGAATCAAGATTAGCCGTAGTCTGGGCTGAGAGACGCGTACGCAGGCCATCAATGAAATTGGAACTGACAAACGTATTCACCGGGCCGATATCCACCTTACTGGGATGATCATTCGTGCCTGTTTCCAGATAACTCTCGACCACCAACTGCAGCCCAAGGATGATGTATTTATAGCCCTTGATGTTCACCAGGTCATCGACGAACTGCTCCATGTTCCTTTCGCTCCTCGTCAAGCCTACCTGACGGCTCTGTGCCCAGTATTCGTTACTACGTGACAGGGCACCGGGCTCCCTCACCTCCTCAGCCTTGCCCTTGAACTGCTTAGCAGGGATCTCGTCGAAGGAGAAGTCCGTCAGACGGGTGTTTCGCGTGACGGAACAGGACTCCATAAAATCCATATAGCGCAATTCCGTGAACATATCATCCGTCGTCAGTACCCACTCCCCGTTGGGCAGACGGGTAAACTCCTGCACCACCTGCATATTGTCCACGAAGTTCACGTCGCTCTTCCTGGGGATGGCCATCTCACAGCGCTTCACCAGCCAACTGGAGTCAGCCAAGATATAGAGGTCGCCACGAAAACCGAAGTCCTGAGAATTGTTCGGCAGGAAATGCAGATGGAAACACTTGTCCCTGTCCACATAGAGCGTATCCTCGATATAATAGCGGTAGAAAGAGATGGCCCCTTGGCCGATGGGACTGGTGAAGGGATACTGCAGGAAACGGATCTGATCCTCATAGATGTCGATATCCGTAAACACCTCCTTGAGCAGCGTGTTCACGACATCACCCGTTTGTACCACGTGGTTCACCCCCGCCGACCGATAACCCTCGACGATGGTCTTCTCCGTATGGGGTGCCTTGCGGTAGATCTTCCGCGACACCGTCTCATCGATGGAGATCGGCAGCACCATCTTGCCGCTGTAGGGACAGGTCTCCACCTGATCCACCAGCCACTGCATCTTCTTGTATTTCGGGTCCTCCATCCGCGACTGTGTGATGTTGAGGGCCGTCGTCAGTTTCTGATATTTCCTGTATTGGTAGTAGTCGTGGTTGCCCAGTTCCGTTCGCTTCTTGGCGGCAATCACCTTCCGCATCATCTCCACCGCAGGGTTATTCTTGCGGCGATAGCGTCCCCGTTTGGTGTTGACGGTCACCTCCTTCAGCAGCGTGTTGTCGGCATTCATCTTCACGTTGTAAGTCCCCTTCACGCTGGCATTCACCATCACCGTCGTCGACACATAACCTACGGCACTGAACGTCAGCACCCAGCCATGATGCCGTGCGATAGCATAATGCCCATCGACATCAGCCGCCACCCCGATGTTATGCCCTTTATACTGCACACTCACCGAGGGCACAGGTTCCCCCGTGGCAGCATCCACCACTTGGCCACGCACCATCTGCTGGGCCCTCACAGGTAAGAGCCCCTCCAGCAATAATAATATGTACGCGACCTTGATCCTCATATCGAGTAAGTAGAGGGACTTTCACCCTCCCTTCTCACGGAACCGTGCTTGACAGTCTCCCATCACACGGCTCTTCGTACTCAATTCTTTGTTTAACTTGTTAATAATTCGCATTAATTTAATTTGTAGCGGCGTG
>JAFUAK010000128.1 GCA_017460765.1 Prevotella sp.
CCAACTCTACATGGAGGACCGCCATCTGAGCCAGGACCGCTTCAACGAGGCCGTGCTGCAGATAGCGGCTCAGTTCAACGTCACCGACGAACTGGACCGCTCCATCAACAAGGCCGACTTCACCGAGCGCGACGCCCGGGCCGACGAACCGGACGGACACCGCGACTTCGAGACCAAGGACTTCACGCCCGAGGAACTGGCCGTGCTTGGTCCGAACGTGAAGCCGGAACACGTCGAGGCGCTGCACTGGCATAGCGTGAAGTGGTTCAGTTATACCAAGGATCGTAAGACGCGCATCCGCTACTCGAATGAGCACTATCCCATTTTTATGCGCGAGTGCGTGGTGAAGGAGGCCCGCACCCTGCCCGACGGCACGGAGCAGGAGGAAGTGAAGTTCTACAAGGTCTACGAGCCGCTGAACCCGGACAAGGGCTACCGCTTCCAGTACTTCCCTGCAGGTGTGAAGCCGGCAAAGTACATCAACGGCCTGCGCGAACTGATCCGGGCCAAGGAGCAGTTCAACGCCAAGGAGCAGAAGGAATGGGAATCTACGCACACCGACGAAGAGCCTTACAAGCCGCAGAAACTGCGCGAGGCCTTCATCTGTAGTGGTGAGCGCGATGCGCTGTGCTGCCGCTCGCTGGGCTACATGCCGCTGTGGTTCAACAGCGAGACCTACCACCTGGCCGACGATGAGGTGCGTGAGATCATGCAGCACGTGGAGGTGCTCTATAACATCCCGGACATCGACGAGACCGGCATCCGCAAGGGCACCGAGTTGGCCCTGAGGTTCATCGACGTGCGCACCGTCTGGCTGCCCGACTGGCTGGGCAGTTACCGCGACAACCGGGGTAAGCCTCGCAAGGATCTGCGCGACTGGATGGAACTGCGCCACACGAAGAAGGAATTCCGGTTCCTAATGCAGATGGCCATGCCCGCCCGGTTCTGGAAGACCACCGAGAACAAGAAGTCGAAGGAGACGCGCCACTCCATCGACACGGCCTGTCTCTACAATTTCCTTAAACTGAACGGCATCTATGCCCTGCACGATGACAACCAGAAGGACACCCGCTACGTGAAGATTGACGGCTACATCGTGCGCTCAGTCACTCCGAAGGACATCCGCGAGTTCGTGCGCCAGTGGGTCATCGACGAGGTGCGCGACCTCTCCGTGCTTAACCTGGTGCTCGATACGCCCAAACTGTCGGCCGGTATGCTGGAGTCGATTGACGAGATCACGCTGGACTTCACCTCCTTCGATGCCCGTACACAGTTGTTCTTCTTCCCCAACGTGTGCGTCAGGGCCAGCGGCCAGCGGCTGGACGTCATCAAGAAACAGGACTTCAAGTTTCAGAACTACGTCTGGGCCGAGAACGTCATTGACCACGACTTCCGGCTGCTCGATGACTTTTTTACTATTACCAGGACAACCGACGAGGAGGGTGAGATGCACTTCTCCATCACCATCCACAAGGTCGGCTCCAACCTGATGGGCTACTTCATCAATTCCTCACGCCTCTTCTGGCGCAAGGAGATGGAAACCCGCTTCGACAGCGAGGCAGAACGCCAGGCCTACCGCGAGACCCACCGCTTCGACATCATGGGCGAGAGCCTGACCGCTGACGAACAGCAGGAGCAGCAGCAGAACCTCATCAACAAGATCTTTACCCTGGGCTACATGCTGCACCACTATAAGAGTCCTTCACGCGCCTGGGCGCCCATGGCCATGGACAACAAGATTGGCGAGGAGGGCGAGTGCAACGGCCGCAGCGGAAAGTCATTCTTCTTCAAGGTGCTGTCGCTGCTGATGAAGACCGTCAAACTCTCCGGGCGCAACCCCAAGCTGATGGACAATCCCCACGTGTTCGACCAGGTGACGCAGCACACCCAGATGCTGCTCGTGGACGACTGCGACCGCTACCTGAATACCGGCCTGTTCTACGACAACATCACCTCTGACATGACCGTCAACCCGAAGAACAACCAGTCGTTTACCATCCCCTTCGAGGAAAGCCCCAAAATTGCTTTCACCACCAACTACGTGCCAGCCGACTTCGACCCGTCGAGCGAGGCACGTCTGTTGTATATGGTCTTTTCTGACTATTATCATCAGAAGACGGAGGAAAACGACTACCGCGAGAGCCGCTCCATCCGCGACGACTTCAATAAGGACCTGTTCAGCAAGACATACTCTGAAGACGAGTGGAACCAGGACCTGAACTTCATCCTGCAGTGCGTCCGTTTCTACCTCAGCGTGGCCGGTGAGCCGGTGAAGTTGCTGCCGCCCATGGCGAACATCATCTTCCGCAAGCACAAGCAGGACATGGGCGCCAACTTCGAGGACTGGGCGCAGGTGTACTTCTCGCCCGATGCCGGACGCTTAGACACCTTCCTGCCCCGTGCAAAGGTGTTCGAGGACTTCAAGGCCAATGGTGGCCGTGTGCAGGGCATGACGCCGCAGACCTTCATGCGCAAGTTGAAGGCCTTCGTGCTGCTCTGTCCCTGGATCGAGGAACTGAACCCGAAGCACCTGCAGAACTCCAGCGGGCGCATCGTGCGCCGCGAGGAGGGCGCTGCGGCTGGCAGCAGTCCGGTGGAGATGATCTACATGAAGAAGGCCGAGGCGACGGACGCTGAGCTGGTCGAGGCCGACATCTGGGAGGATGGGCAACCCTTCTGACGGGCTTGCCCTTTCCCTTCCCTTACCATTTTTTTGTACCAAAATTCTGTAACTTTGTAACAGATGTCGGTGAAATCGTTGGAAAGTATAGTAAACAAAGGGGGTTCGGAGCATTTTGAAGTGTTTACAAAGTTACGTTACAAATTGTGACAAAAATAGATTTTTGTAAACAAATCAAAGTTTGTAAACAGCCCATTTTAACAGGATTTTGCAGAAAAACGTCGCTGTTTACAAACATTTCCGACCCGAATTTCTGTAACAGAAGTTGTCAACATTTACAAAGTGACTGATTTACAAATATTTAGTGCGACTTGATGGGCCTGTTACAAAATTACAGAAATTTCGGACGGAATTACAACAGCATCAGGAGTAAAAACACCATTCAAACATAGATTTTTCTTATTGAAGATAGAATTTTCGCCAAAAATTACTAACTTTGCACCAAGTTTACTAATCTGGAGCATGAGCAAGTTTGTTGTCTATATCGAATTGAAGCCCTTCATCGCCCAGTGGGCGGTGCACCATTTCGGCAGTCCTATTGAGTTCCCGCCGCAGTCTGTGGGCAATGCCCGTATCATTGCCATCCTCAGGAAGCGCCCTGATGGGGCAGCACCTGATGTGGAGCGCGAAGGGCTGGCACCTGTGGCCATCCCTTACTCCAAGCAGAAGGATCCTGAGTCGTGGAACTACGTCACGCCTTCAGGCAAGCGTTTCATTGCCGAATACATCGAGTCGCTTTTCAAGGACAATCTCTATAAGGAATTCAACGAGATGTGCAGCGAGGACTCGAAGCTTCAGACGGCAGCATACACCTGGTGCGAGATGCACGGCATAGATATCGACTATGCCGACACTATCCGGCAAAGGTTCTATCGCGAGCGAGAGCGCTTATTGTCCTGTGGTGTGGACCTCAGGAAGCGAAGTCGAAAGAAAACGGATAAAAAAAGTTAAATCCGCTTCAAATTCTTCCCATAAAGACCCCCTGTTTTGTTCACGTGCAAACATTTATGAACAGTTAACACCAATTAAGAACATTTATGAACACTCCAAGAAATATCATTGCCATTGACCGCGTATCAGCCGGGGCAATCGTCGGACTTCGCCGACTTAGTGTGTCCTCCGTACAGGTTTCTTCTGTCACTCCATGGGAAAGCATTCCCATTAAGGTGCCTGCTCGTCTGACTATCAGCGATAAAATAGAGGATGGTGTGCGCGTGTACACAGCGCAACTGATATTTCGTACATGCAAGGAACTTGATGAAAGAGAGCGGAAAGTGTATCGTTGTAAGGCTGCCAATGGCAGATACTACCTCATTGGAACCAATGACAGGCCCTATCCCATCAGTACCGTAACGCAGAACCATCCAGACAATATGACTGACTCGCAACTGGATGAGGTCACTGTCAACTATACGTCAGCCGCCAAAATACCCTATATACAATAATATCGTGTAGTTTTTCCTTTTCATCTTCTATGTTACCTTTGCCGAAAATCAAAGGTTGATATGAAGAAATACGATCTTTATTTGACAGGCGAAGTCGGTGGTTGGGGTATCACCGCCGACTACGTGAAATATATCCTGGATAAGAAAAAGGACCAGCCTGTCGACGTGGCCATCTGTTCTCTGGGTGGCTATGTCAATACCGGCCTGCAGATTTATGAGCTGTTCAGGAACCACGGTCAGGTGACGTGCTACTTTCTGGGCATGTCGGCCAGCGCTGCCACCTTCATGGCTATGGGAGCCAAAAAGGTGGTGATGTCGAAGAATGCGCTCATCCTCATTCACAACGCCATGGGGCGTGTGTTCGAGTGGGGTGATATGAACAAGGAGCAGCTTGACGAACTGGTCAAGCGCCTCCAGTTCCAGCGCTCTCAGTTGAACACCATCGACGATGTTCTGGCTGAGATCTACGCTGAGAAGAGCGGCAAGCCTATCGACGACGTAAAGGCCAAGATGAAGGTGGCTGCCTGGATCAAGGCAACGGATGCCAGGGATTTCGGCCTGGTTGATGAAGTCACCGAGCCGGAGCAGATGCCCACCAATGTACGCAACATTTATACTAATTCACTGATTAAGGATATGGGTCTACCAGCCTTGCCCAAAGGGTTCAACACCCTGACAGGCGAGGAGAATCCAACCGCAGGCGTTCTCCAAAAGGTCGTGGAGATGCTGAAAGGACTCATGCCGGAACCCGCGACCGATAAAAGTCAAAACGAGATGAAAATCACTGTTTTTGCAGCCTTGGCCGCACTGCTTGCCGCCAAGGACGGCTTCGAAGCCGATGAGAAGGGCTTGGTAGCCCTGACGCAGGACCAGCTGAAGACGATCGACGACGAGCTGACCAAGCAGAACGATGCCTGCCGCCAGGCTTCCGACGTGCTGAAGAAGCAGAAGTCGACCATCGACCAGCTGACCAAGGAGAAGAATGACCTTGCGGAGCAGGTTAAGAACCTCAAAGGTTCTGCCGGCACCAAGGAGGAAGAGGTGGTTGACGGTGCTGATAACACCATCAGTGCTGCTGCCGAGTTGTTTAACACCATTAAAGACGCTCTGTAACTATGGCTAAACCTGCAACCGCCGTGGATCCACAGACCACGTTTACCCCTGCGGAACTCTCACAGAGTTTCCAGCAGTACCGCACAGAGCTGATTGTCATGCCTATGCTGGCCATGCAGGCTGCCCTGCAGCACATGACCGCACGCACCGGCATCCGCTATCAGCAGCATGTGCATGAGATGAAGGGCAATTTCGAGATTGGCCCTTACAACAAGTATAAGATGGGTGATGGTGCCGTTGCCATCGTGCAGCGCACGCTGGAGACCTTCTTCGGCAACTGTATCGAGCCTATCGATCCTAACAGCATCGTCCAGAGTCTCTGGGGTAGCGACGTGACGAAGGGCGAAGCCCTGAAGAACGTGCCCTGGGTGAAGCGTGTCTGCGCTTACATCATGGCTCAGTTGGGCGAGAAACTCTTCATGGAGATGTGGACGGCCAAGCGCAACGCTTCCGGCACCACCACCCACGACCTCTTCAATGGCTTCCTGGCCATCGAGGACGTGGAGATCGCTGCCGACAAGATGTCACAGGAGGAAGGAAACTTCTATCTCCTGCCCGAGGCCTTCGACGGTGATAACACTGAGGAACTGCTGAAGGACTGGTTCTTTGGCGTTGGTTCCTGGAAGGGTATCGGCCCCAAGCTGCGCTCACAGAAGCTGAAGCTCTTCATGAGCGACCGCACCAAGCACTTCTATGAGGAGAGCTATCAGAAGAACCACGGCTCGCTGCCCTACAACCAGCAGTACCAGAAGGCATCGCTGGAGGGCGCTCCCAACGTGGAGTTTGTGCCGCTGGCCAATGTGCCCGACAACTATCTGTCGCTCACACCGCGCACCAACATCCTCTCGCTCTGGAACCAGCGCGGTCAGGATGAGACGTTCCTGGTCGAGAAGTCGCTGACCTCTCACTACGATCTGGACTTCATCGCCAACCTCTTCTATGGCGAGCAGTACCTCTCCATCAACAAGGAGATGCTGAATGTGGTTCGCTTCTACACTGCCGTCACCACGACTACGGGCAAGAACCCGAAGAGCGAGGGATGGTATGTCAAGAGCGGCTCGAAGTATGTACAGACGGCCGACACTACTCCTCAGAGCGGTACGACGTACTACACGCTGTAGTCTCTCATGGGCGGCGGTATTTGGATTAAAAGGCGTAGGGCCGCCGCCCGCTTCTATTCAATAGTAAACAGAAAATCGTAAATAGTAAATCACAATGGCTGAAAATACATCAACTGTACGCTGCGCAGACGATGCCGCTCTCTATGAGGACATCGACTTCTGCATGGGCGACAAGTCGCTGCCTGGTACCCGTAACCATGGCTACTATGTGCCACGCCGTGACATCAAGACGTTCCCCCGTCCTGCCGGTTCTGCGGCTACCAAGATGGAGGACGTGGCTGTCATCAAGAGCAACATCGAACTGTATGCCGATAAGTTGTGGAAACGCTTCGCCCTCGTTCCCAACGAGAGTGAGCCTACCGCAGAGGGTCAGGGCAGCTATGGCTCGAAGACCATGCTCAACAAGATCACGCTCGTTCTGCCCGGTACTGGAAAGAAAGTCACAGGCTACATTTCCGAATTGAACAACGACGACGTGGTGTTCCTCATTCCGATGGCTGACGGTAAGTGCCGTCTCTTCGGTAATCCTCTTTACCAGGCTGAGATAGCCGTGAGCCAGGCTTTCGGCAAGTCTGCTACCGATGCTAACACTACCACGGTAGAGGTTAGCGTGACCGATGAGTTTGCTGCTCCCTTCTACGAGGGTGAGTTCACAACCTCTGGCGGTACGTTCCTCGGTACCACCGATGAACTGAAGCCTGCTGCAACGACCGAGCCTTAATGTGAAGGTCCCTTCATGTCGTAAATAGTGACCGTGGGGCGGTCTCACACGCTAAGACGGTGAGATTGCCCCACTTTTAATTTCCAAGAATATGATAGATCCAAAATTTACAGAACAGATTGCCCGCTGGCTTGACAGTGAGCATACTACACGTGAACAGATTGAGGCAGGCGCCCAGTTGCTGCTGTCACTGAACCGCGACCACGCCATGTTCCAGCGCATCATGCACCGTCCTGAGCGCATGTTGTCATTCCTGGAATACAAGTTGCGCCGGTTCCTTCAGATTCGCAAGGATGGCCAGACCATCCGCGACGTCATCCAACTCGACAATGAGATTACACCTCATTTGCAGGCTATCATCAATTCTGAGCCCATCCCTGTAGAGGGTGGCGCAGAACTGTTGCCAGTTGAGCAACCAGCAGAGCAGGATGGTGGTAACGAGATGTATGTCCGCAAGGGCATCCGTCCTGACCACGACCAACTGCCTGCAGACATTCAGGCTATCTGGCCTGCCAATGCTGAACGGTGGAAGAAAATCAAGGAGGCTTACGAGACCTGCAAGAGCCTGACAGAGCCTTGCGACCGCTACGAGTATCTGAAGGTGCTCAAAGAGACCTGGTATAAATACAAGCAGGAGATGGCCCGCTACGACGATTACCAGTTGACCGCTGATGGCGGTTCTGATGGTGAGGACGCTGCTGATCAGACCCCGGCACTCACTCCTGAACAGGAGAAAGAACTGGGCAATGCTGACAGTTATATCTCAAAGAACCTGCCTCAGATGCAGCAGCTGGTGGCCGCTGCCAAAGAGGAGGATTTCAACGAGGCCCAGAAAAAGCAACTGGAGAGTCTGCGTGGTCGCATCCAGCAGCGCGTCGATGTGCTGCTGAAGTATGGCCGCACCCTCACGGATGAGCGCCGTGAGCAGCTGCTGCAGTGCGATATCAAGGTTACTCCTGAAACACCTGAAGAGAATGAGCAAGGGCACGAGTCCGAGTAAAATCCTGCGTCCGTTGGCCACGCACCCGTTGCAGTCGCATCTGGGGCGTGGCCTTCATACCCTGGGACTGTTGGGCTGGATCCTGGAGCAGACAGGTCCGGCCGATGTGTACGTCTCGACGTTCTCCACGTCTGATGCCTTCCTGAGAGGCTTCTATAACCTGAAGAAAAAAGACCTGGTGCTGAAGTCGGTGCTGCTGGCAGACCTGAAGGCCTCGAAGAAAACCTACAAACTCTACAAGGAGATGCAGCAGAACTTCGATGCCGTGTACCTGGGACAGAACCACTCAAAGGTGGTACTGGTGCAGAATGACCGATGGACGGTGACAGTC
>JAFUAK010000129.1 GCA_017460765.1 Prevotella sp.
CATCGCCCAGATCGGCAAGGCCTTCCGCAATGAGATCGTGGCCCGCCAGTTCATCTTCCGCATGAGGGAGTTCGAGCAGATGGAGATGCAGTTCTTCGTACAGCCCGGCACAGAACTGGAGTGGTTCCCGAAGTGGAAGGAGACCCGCATGAAGTGGCATCAGGCCCTGGGCTTCGGCGCAGAGAACTACCGCTTCCACGACCACGACAAACTGGCCCACTACGCCAACGCCGCCACCGACATCGAGTTCAAGATGCCGTTCGGCTTCAAGGAGGTGGAGGGTATCCACTCGCGCACGAACTTCGACCTGTCGCAGCACGAGAAGTACTCTGGCAAGTCGATCAAGTACTTCGACCCCGCCACGAACGAGAGTTACACGCCGTACGTGATCGAGACCTCGATCGGTGTCGACCGTATGTTCCTCTCGATCATGTGCCACGCCTACGAGGAGGAGAAACTGGAGAACGGTGAGACCCGCACGGTCTTGAAGTTGCCCGCAGCGCTGGCTCCCGTGAAGTGCGCCGTGATGCCGCTGGTGAAGAAGGACGGCCTGCCCGAGAAGGCCCGCGAGATCATCGACAGCCTGAAGTTCCACTTCAATTGCCAGTACGACGAGAAGGACTCTATCGGCAAGCGCTATCGCCGTCAGGACGCCATTGGCACACCGTACTGCGTCACCGTGGACCACGACTCGCTCAACGACGGCAAGGTGACCCTGCGCTTCCGCGACACGATGGAGCAGGAGCGCGTCAGCATCGCCGACCTGAACGCCATCATCGAGGACAAGGTGAGCATCGCATCGTTATTGAAGAAACTTCAATAAAGGTGAAAAGGTGAGAAAGTGAAAAGGTGAGAAGGTGAAAAGGTGAAAAAGGTAAAAAAAATGATCAGTGGAGTAAAGGACTGGAAGAGAAGATGGGGTGTCATGGTGATGGGTGTTTCACTTTTTCACCTTCTCACCTTCTCACTTATATCTTGTAGCGAGGATAGCACCGAGGAGGATGAGTATGCCAACTGGGAGGAGCGCAACGAGGCGCAGACCAACCAGTGGGCCGCCAACTCGGCGCTGCGGAAGATCAAGTGCTACACGAAGGACGCTACGACTACGGGCGAGAACAGCGACTACATCTACGTGGAGGTGCTCGAAACGGGCAGCGGCACGGAGAACCCGATGTTCACCGACTCCGTGTGGGTGGCCTATCGCGGTCGCCTGATCCCCACGACCTCGTATCCCGACGGAGCCGTGTTCGACCAGAGTTATATCGGCGACTTCAGTTGGCATACGGCCGACTTCTCGAAATTCTGTGTCAGTGCGCTGGTGTCGGGCTTCACCACGGCGCTGCTGGAGATGCACCCGGGCGACCGCTGGCGCGTGCATATCCCCTACATGCTGGGCTATGGCACTACGGCTTCTTCGAGCGGTACCATCCCTGCCTATTCTGACCTGACGTTCGACATCGCCCTGCTCGACTTCTGGCATCCGGGCGAGACGAGACCGGAATTCAAATAAACTTCCTATGGCAAAGTACGCGGATTATATCAAGAGGATTGAGATCGACTCGCTGTGGAGCGGGAAGAAGCACGTGGTGTGGGAACTGAACCGGCAGGTGAACATCCTGAGCGGCATCAACGGCGTGGGCAAGAGTACGATCCTGAACAAGGTGGTGAAGAGCGTGAACACCAACGGCGACGTGATCAACCACCTGCTGAAGGGCGTGCACATCGACGTGGAGCCCGCCGACGCCACGCACATCCGCTTCGACATCATCCGCTCGCTCGACTCGCCCCTGCTCGACAACGAGACCATCAACATGGTGGATACCCGTATCCGCTCGGCCCTCGACTTCCAACTCTACCACCTGCAGCGCAAGTACCTGGACTATCAGGTGAACATCGGCAACCGCATCATCGCCGAACTGCAGACGGGCAACACCGACGCGGCCCAGCAACTCTCGCAGAAGAAGAAGCGCTTCCAGGACATCGTGGACGAACTCTTCGAGGAGACGGGCAAGAAGATCGTGCGCACGGAGAACGAGATACGCTTCTCGCAGATCGGCGAGACGCTGGTGCCCTACCAGTTGTCGAGCGGCGAGAAGCAGATACTGGCCATCCTGCTGACGGTGCTCGTAGAGGACAATCAGCCCTACGTGCTCTTCATGGACGAGCCCGAGGTGAGCCTGCACATCGAGTGGCAGAAGCGCCTCATCGACCTCTGTCTGGAACTGAACCCCCAGGTGCAGATCATCCTGACCACCCATTCGCCCGCCGTGGTGATGAACGGCTGGGTGGACAGCGTGACGGAGGTGAGCGACATCACTGTTTAATGCACAATTCATCATGCTTCAAGCATAATTATGCCCAGTAGGCTCAAGGACAATCTGAACAGCCGGTATTTTGAGGCGGCGAACGCGCTGACATCGAGGAAGGCGCGCCACAGGATCGTGGCCTACGTGGAGAGTTACGACGACATCTACTTCTGGCGCACGGTGCTCTCGGAGTTCGAGAACGACAAGCGCTACTTCGAGGTGATGCTGCCCTCGAAGGCCAGCCTGACCAGGGGCAAGAAGTCGGTGCTGATGAACTTCCTCGAAGGCGAACCTCTGGGCAAGGACATGATCGCCTGCGTGGATGCCGACTACGACTACCTGATTCAGGGGCAGACGGCCCAGTCCAGGCGAGTGCTGGAGAGCCCGTACGTATTCCACACCTATGTCTATGCCATCGAGAACTTTCAGTGCTACGCCCCGTCGCTGCACAACGTCTGCGTCTCCGTGACGCTCAACGACCACCGCATCTTCGACTTCCGCGAGTATTTCCGTCTGTTCAGCGAGGCGCTCTTCCCGCTGTTCGTCTGGTCGATCATGGTCTACCGCAACGGCAACTATCCGAAGTTCACGATCACCGACTTCAACCGCGTGGCCGATCCGGGCGGCTTCAATGTGCAGGATCCTGCTCCCTCGCTGGCGAAGGTCAAGCGGAAGGTGCACACGAAGATCAGCGAACTGCAGCGCCTGTTCCCCGATGCGAAGGAGGAGTATCTGAAGACCAAGGACGATATCAAGCGGCTGGGCGTCACTCCCCAGACCACCTATCTCTATATCCAGGGGCATCATCTGTTCGACACCATTGTGTCGCCGATCATGTCGAAGGTGTGCAATCTGCTGCGGCAGGAGCGGCAGAACGAGATCTACCACGCCTCGGCCCACAAGACGCAGAAGAGAAACGAGATGTCCTGCTACGAAAACTCGCTGCAGGACATCAAGGTGATGCTCAAAAAGAACAGTGGCTACATGATTTCAGAGCAGTTCCAGCGCCTCCAGAGCGACGTCAGGAACTATCTGGATCAGACGTAAGTTTCCAGGAACTTGATTTCTCCCTCGACTTTGACTTCCTCCGTGGTGGC
>JAFUAK010000130.1 GCA_017460765.1 Prevotella sp.
ACCTGAAAGGCAAACTACAGATTATCACGGGCTATAACGACAACACCGTAGTGCCTCAGCACTGTTTGTCGTTCCTCGACGCCTGCATCAAGGCAGGCACACAGCCCGACTTCTTCGCCTATCCCGGCGAGGAGCATAACATGCGGGGACATGCCAGTGTCCATCTGCACGAACGTATCACACAATATTTTGAAGACTATTTGAAATGAAAGAGGAACAAATCCTAGTACGCATCACCGGACAGGACCGTCCTGGACTGACGGCCAGCATCATGGGTATCTTGGCGCGCTACGACGCACAGATACTGGACATCGGTCAGGCAGACATCCACTCTACCCTGTCGCTGGGCATCCTGATCCGCATGGACGAGATGAAGTCGGGACTGGCCATGAAGGAACTGCTCTTCAAGGCCACCGAACTGGGTGTCAACATCGGTTTCTCGCCCATCAGCGACGAGGAATACGAAGACTGGGTAGGTCACCAGGGCAAGAACCGCTACATTCTCATGGTATTGGGCAGACAGCTGGAAGCCAAGCAAATAGAGGCAGCCACCCGCATTCTGGCCGACCAAGGGTTGAACATCGACTCCATCCTGCGACTGACAGGCCGAAAGAGCATCAAGAGTCCTGCCAAGCACGTCAGGGCCTGCATCCAATTCTCGCTGCGCGGCGAGCCTATCAACCGACAGGAGATGCAGTCGAAACTAATGAAACTGTCACAGGAGATGGAGATAGACTTCTCCTTCCAGCGCGACGACATGTTCCGACGCATGCGCCGACTCATCTGCTTCGATATGGACTCAACGCTCATCCAGACGGAGTGTATCGACGAACTGGCCGAGCGCAACGGGGTGGGTGCCGAGGTGCGCGCCATCACGGAGAGTGCCATGCGTGGTGAGATAGACTTCAAGGAGAGCTTCACCCGTCGTGTTGCTTTGCTCAAAGGACTGGATGTCAGTGTCATGCAGGACATTGCCGAGCATCTGCCCATCACCGAGGGTGTCGACCGACTGATGAACATCCTGAAGACCTGCGGCTATAAGATAGCCATCCTCAGTGGTGGGTTCACCTATTTTGGCGAATACCTGCAGCGCCGCTACGGCATCGACTATGTCTATGCCAACGAGCTGGAGATTGGCGAAGACGGTAAGCTGACAGGGCGCTATGTGGGCGAGATTGTCGACGGGCACCGCAAGGCCGAACTGCTTAAGCTCATCGCACAGGTGGAGAAGGTGAACCTGGCACAGACCATTGCCGTGGGCGACGGGGCTAACGACCTGCCCATGATCAGCGAAGCCGGTCTGGGCATCGCTTTCCATGCCAAGCCCCGTGTGGTAGCCAATGCCAAGCAGAGCATCAACACCATCGGCCTGGATGGCGTGCTCTATTTCTTAGGGTTCAAGGACTCCTATTTAGGGGAACAAGGAAAGCTGTGACACAGCATCGTGACAACGCAATAACGTGATACCGACATAACGTAATAACGACATAACGAAAATAAAAAAGATGAAAATACTTTTGTTAGGCAGCGGCGGACGTGAGCACGCCCTGGCATGGAAGATTGCTCAGAGTGAGAAATGTGAGAAGTTGTTTATCGCCCC
>JAFUAK010000131.1 GCA_017460765.1 Prevotella sp.
ATAGATGCTACGCTGAACAAGGACTCCACCGCGGCTACCATTCTCACCACCGGCTACCATCGCACGGAGACCGAGATGCGAAAGAAAAACGATATGCATGCCCTGAAGACGGGTGGCAGCCTCTGCTATCAGCAGCATGGCATCCACCTCGGGCTCCATACTCTCTATGTCTGGCTCGACAGACCGCTCCATCCCAATACCACCGCCCTCTATCGCCAGCACTATCCCCACGGTACCGACTTCCTGAACACCAGTTTCGACTACGGCTACACCCATCACTGTTTCTCCCTTAACGGTGAAACAGCCCTCGACAAGTACGGTCATCTGGCGACCATTAACACCCTGAGCCTGCGGCTGGGCGATGGCTTGAGCGTAATGGCCCTCCAGCGGTTCTACTCCTACCGCTACACCTCGCTCGATGCTCAGAGTTATAGCGACGGTGGTCGCGTCCAGAACGAGAGTGGTCTTTATGTCGGCCTCTCTTGGCAGCCATCGCCCAGCGTGCGCGTTGCTGCCTATACCGACTATGCTTACTTCCCCTGGGCGCGTTACCAGATGCCGCAGTCTTCCTCTTCCTGGGACCATCTCCTACAGGGCACCATTCTCCATCGCAACTGGACCTTCGGTGCCCGCTACCGTTTGCATGCCCGTCAGCACCGTTTCCGCCTCAGTGCCGATTATGCCGGCACGTGTGGCTTTGGCAGTCGCACGCAACTCGATGGGGGCTATGGGGATGACGATGCCCATGAGTGGGGCACGATGCTCAGCCAGAGCCTCTCCTACACCCGTGGCTGGCTGCGGCTCAACGGCGGTGTGGGCTACTACCATACCGACAGTTATGCCAGTCGCGTATGGCTCTACGAGAACGGACCGCTCTACACCTATTCCGTCAACACCTTCTATGGCGAGGGCCTGCGCTGCTGGCTAATGGCCCGTGTCGACATTGCTCATCGCCTGATGCTTACCCTGAAGATCGGCAACCACCCATCCCACCACGACCTCGACTTCCAGTTACGCTGGAAGATATGAGACCCTGTCGCCAAATTATGGTATAAATATACTTGGAATATGAAAATAATGTGTAACTTTGCACCCGAAATCAGATTTAGGATATGAGAATAGTACTCTTTTGTGAGAATAAGTATGCCATCGACATCCTGAAGCCCATTGGTGATGAGGCTGAACGGGAAGGAGGCAACGACGTGCTTTGGTATGTCCACAGGAAGAAAATTGCCGACTTTCCGCTGAAGGACGAGGTGGTGTGGACTAACAGCGTCCAGGAGGTCTACGACTTTAGTCCCGAGGCCGTCTTCGTGCCTGGCAATATCGTGCCTTACTACCTCCCTGGTGTCAAGATCCAGGTGTTCCACGGCTATGCTGCCGAGAAGAAGGACCACTGGGTGATCCGTCGTTACTTCGACACCTATTTCACGCAGGGCCCGTTCTTCACCCGTGGCTTTGAGCGTCTCGCCAAGAAGTACAAGGATTTCGAGGTGCTTGAGACGGGATGGCCGCGCCAGGACTGGATTTTCCACAATCTCCATACCTTCGATGCCGAGCGCGAGCGTTTGCTTCGGGAGAGTGGCCGCAGTAAGATTGTGCTCTATGCCCCCACGTTTTCGCCCAGCCTTACCTCACTGCCTTACATGCAGCAGGCACTGGTCGATTTCGTCGCTCGGAAGGATGTGCTGCTCCTCCTGAAGTTCCATCCTCTCACCAAGCCCGAGATTATGGCCGAGTATGAACAACTCGCCGCTGCCCATGAGGGGATGCTGTGGATTGATGACTACACCGTCACAAAGTATATGCTGATGGCCGATGCAATGATCAGCGACACCTCATCTACCATCTACGAGTTCCTGCTGCTCGACAAGCCTGTTGTCACCCTCCGCGCTGTGGCCAAGGACATCTATTGGCGTAATATGCAACAGCCCGAAGAACTTTGCGAGGCCTACGACGAGGTGATGACCGACGACCGTATGAAACAACTCCGCCAGTGGGTCATCGACAACTACGATCCCCATCTTGATGGGCTGGTGGCCCACCGTATGCTTGAGGGTGCACGCGACTATATCCGTCGTCATGGTGTGCCGCCTTACCGTAAACTCAACCTCTGGCGCAAGTACACCAGCGTGAAGACCTTCGGTCGTATCAGACGGCGATAAGCCTTAGAGTTCCAGTTTGAATTTGATGGGATGCTTCTTGCCGAAACGTTTCCAGAATCTGGCACGTTCGGCGAGGGCGATGCGCTCTGCCGCCTCCGTGTCAAAGCCTCGGGCCTCGGCATAGCCTTTTACCACGAGTTCGAAGAAACGTTTCGGTCCCCAGAGTCTTTTCAGGTTGGTGCATCCCTGCCGCATGTCTACGCTGCCGAATCGCATGCGGTTGATGTCCACGATAGAGAAGTCATACTTTCCCTCCTCTTCCTGCCATAGGATGTTGCCTGGCGAATAGTCCAGGTGCATCACTCCAGCCTCGTGCATCCGAGCGGTATAGCGGGCGAAGGCCTCGGCCACTCGCTCGTAGGAACCCGCCGGGGCATCGCCCATCTCATACATTGTGTGCCTGTAGGGGCACTGTCTCGTCACAAGGTAACTTTCCCTGAGCAGTCCTCCGCTGCGCCTTTCGATATAGGCGATGGCCTCTGGCGTGTCGATCCCCTTTTCGAGCAGTGTCTTCGGATACTCGTAAGCGCGATGTCCTTTTGGCTGACGGATGCCCCAGGAATAGACCAGGGCATTGATACCGCGTGGCGCATGGTAGCGCTTCACGTTGATCTGCGTGCCGTCGGGGGCAGTGAATACCTTGATGAGGTTGCGCCCCGTGTAGATAGTCTTTCCCGATGTCTCAAAGACATCAGGCAACTGTTTGATGTAGTCTTCCAGGTGGTGATATGTCTCGTTCAGCAGGATGTGCATGGTCTTAATGTTTGAAGTGCTTGAATACGAAGCGAACGAGCACGAAATTCGTGGGAACAGCAATGGCGAGCACGGCGATGGGAGCCAATTCGCGGCTCAGACCGAGCCAGAGGAAAAAGTTGAAGAGCACGATGTGAAGCATATAGTTCACCAGATGGGCACCACCGAAGCCGATGCCGTTCTTCGCCGAGGTCTTCTCCTTGAATGTGAAGTGAGCCGTCAGGTAGTAATTTACTAGGAAACTCAGCACGTAGCCGATGGTGTAGGCCACGTTTACGTTGATCCAGTGCTGCAGCACCCAATAGATGGCATAGTGGATGGCTGCCGCCGTCGTTCCCACGATGCCAAAACGGATCAACTCGCCGAAGGTCTGTTTCTTGTCCATGAATCGTGAATTTTGGTGCAAAGATAATAAATAATTCATAATTAATCATGCATAATTCATAATTAATTCGTAATTTTGCAGGCAAAAACAGTAGAGGCCAATGATATTGTTGAGTTTTGATACTGAGGAGTTCGATGTCCCCCGTGAGCACGGTGTCGACTTCTCGCTTGAAGCAGGGATGAAGGTGAGCATCGAGGGTACCAACCGCATCCTTGACGTGCTGAAGGAGAATCAGGTCAGGGCCACTTTCTTCTGCACTGGTAATTTTGCCGAAAATGCGCCTGAAGTGATGCAGCGCATTATGCGCGAAGGACACGAGGTGGCCTGTCACGGTGTCGACCACTGGCAGCCGCGTGAGACCGACTTCGCCCGTTCCAAGGAGATTGTAGAGCGCGTCACGGGGCGCACCGTCTATGGCTATCGCCAGCCACGCATGTTCCCCGTCGTGGAGTCCGAGATTAAGCGCGTGGGCTTTCGGTACAATTCGTCGCTCAATCCCGCCTTCATTCCAGGCCGCTATATGCACCTCACGGCGCCCCGCACGTGGTTCATGAAGGACGGAGTCATGCAGATACCCGCCTCGGTCACTCCCTGGCTGCGCTTTCCTCTGTTCTGGCTGTCGCTCCACAACCTGCCCGAGTGTCTCTATCACCTCCTGGTGCGCCGCGTATTGAGCCACGACGGCTACTTTGTCACTTATTTCCATCCCTGGGAGTTCTTTGACCTCAAGGAGCACCCCGAGTTCCGCATGCCTTTCATCATCCGTAATCACAGCGGTCGCCAGATGCAGCAGCGCCTCGACCGCCTTGTGAAGATGCTCCTTGCCCGCGGTCACCAGTTTATCACTTATAACGAATTCGTTGATACAATACTATGATCAAGTTAGCAACCGTTTCGCCTTGTTATAACGAAGAAGAAGTGTTGCGCCACTCTGTCGAGCGGCTCACCGCCCTCTTCCAACGCATGATAGCCGATGGGCTTATTTCCGCCGACTCCATGATAGTGTTAGTCAATGACGGCAGCCGTGACCGCACATGGTCAATCATTCAGGAACTCCATCAGGAAAACACCTTCGTGTGCGGTATTAATCTCTCCCGCAACGTCGGTCATCAGAACGCCATCATGGCCGGAATGATGACAGCCCGTGAGTGGGCAGATGCTGTTATCACACTCGATGCCGATCTGCAGGACGATATCGAGTGCATTCCCCAGATGGTGCGCCATTTCGAGGCGGGCCGTGACATCGTATACGGCGTCAAGGTCTCTCGCGAGGCCGACTCCTTCATGAAGCGCACAACTGCTCAGGCTTTCTATAAACTCCAGAATTCCATGGGTGTGGAGAGTGTCTATAACCATGCAGACTTTCGCCTGATGAGTCGTCGCGCGCTCGACATGCTCGCCTCCTATCACGAGAGCAACCTCTACCTGCGCGGACTCATCCCCCAAATCGGCCTGCCCTCTGCTACCGTCGACGATGTTATCAGGGAGCGTTTCGCCGGACAGTCTAAATACACGCTCAACAAGATGCTTGGTCTGGCACTCAACGGCATTACCGCCTTCTCCGTCAAGCCCCTCTACCTCATCTTCAACCTCGGTGTGTTCTTCCTGATTGTCGCCTTCTGCATTGCCGTCTACGTGGCCTATTCCCTCGTCGTTGGCACTGCTGTAGCGGGTTGGGCTTCGCTGATTCTTTCCATCTGGCTTGTGGGTGGATTCGTACTTACTTCCATGGGTGTGATGGGCATCTATCTCGGCAAAATCTACACTGAGGCCAAGGGCCGCCCGCTCTATCATATCCAGGACATCCTGAAATGAGCAAGGAACTGTATAAGGTGATGAATAGATATTGGCTGACAGTGAGGTTCCTAGTGGCGGTGCACGTACTGGGACTAGCATTCCTGTCGGTGTTCCGTGTTGTGGAGTACGCCGTGCTGCATGGCTCGATGTCGGCAGCGGAAACGGGGGATAGTGCTATGGGTGCCTTCGTGCGCGGCATCTGGTTTGATAATGTGGTGGGCTGCTATATCCTGATCGTACCCCTTGTGGTGGTGCTGGGGGCGGCCTGCCTGAACAAATACCAGAAGTGCTGGCGGAAGTTTGCCCAGTGGTGGATGACCGTGTTCTATGGGCTCGCCTTTGCCGTAGCGGCATCGAATATACCTTATTATGCGTATTTCGCTAAGAATATCAATTCCTCGATTTTTAACTGGTTCGGCTATGCGGGGACCACTGCGGGTATGGTGGTGGGAGAGTCTTCGTATTGGGCCTATATAGCGCTGTTCGTCGTGGTGGTTGCAGTGTTTGCCGCGTTGGCCATTGCGCTGCGCCGATGGACGGACAGCCGAATTGCCGGCGCAGCGAAGCCGACGAGGAGGCAGACCGTAATCTGTACTCTGGCGACACTCTGTCTCGCAGGGCTCTGTGTGTTCGGTATCAGAGGCAGGGTGGGGTATAATCCCATCAAGATCAGCGAGGCTTACTACTGTCGTGACGCGTTCCTGAACCAGTTGGGCATCTCACCTGCTTTCAACCTGCTGACGAGTTGCTTGGACGATATGCGGCCCGAGAACCGCGAACTGCACCTGATGGGCTACGATGAGGCCATCGGCTATGCGCGAGAGAGCCTGGGTATCACGGGCGATGTGGACTCGGCCTGTGTGTTGCGCAGACATGTGGCGGCAGACTCCGTGGTGAGGAAGCCTAACATCGTGGTAATCCTGATGGAGTCGATGTCGGGCGCCTTCCTGCACACGTTGGGACAGCCCGAGCGGGTGACACCGACGCTCGATAGTCTCTACCGTTGCGCGTGGGCCTTTACCAACTGTTATTCGGCAGGCATCCATACGAATCATGGCATAACAGCGGCGCTCTATGCCTTCCCTGCACTGATGAAGCGCAACCTGATGAAGGGCACGGTGACACCTCACCGTCAAGGATTGCCCACGGTGTTGAAGGGGCTGGGCTACCACAATATGTTCTTCATGACTCACGAGTCGCAGTACGACAATATGAACGCTTTTCTGCGCACGAACGGCTATGACGATGTGTTCGCCCAGGAAGACTACCCCATGAGCGAACGGGTGAATGCCTTCGGCGTGAGTGACCATTTCCTCTTCGACTACGGTCTGGAGCGCATCAACGAGGCTAACGCAAAGGGCACGCCCTGGATGGCTACGCTGCTGACCATCAGCAACCACCCGCCCTACGTGATACCAGGCTGGTTCAGGGCACACACAGGTAGCGACGAAATGCGGATCGTGGAGTATGCCGACTGGTGTATCGGAGATTTTCTGGCAAAGGCGAGGAAGGAAACGTGGTACGACAACACGCTCTTTGTCATCATGGCCGACCACGGCAAGATCGTGGGTAATGTGAGTTCGGAACTACCGGAATCGTATAACCACATACCGTTACTGGTCTTTGGCGCAGGTGTGGAACCACGGGTGACCGACCAATTGGCGACACAGGTGGACGTGATGCCAACCGTGCTTGGACTGATGGGCGCGGGCTATGACTACGACGGCTTCGGTATCGACTTAACGAAGCAGCAGCGCGACATGGTGTTCTATACTGCTGACGATCAGTTGGCTGCACGCGACAGGGGTGGCAGGCTGATCTACCTGCCCGCCACGGGTCAGCGCTTTGAGGAAGGACATCCAGAGATGGGCTTCGACGCGCTGCAGCAGTATGTATTCGCCATGATCCAGACGGCGGAGTTCATGACGCGCCGTCAGCACGAGGAGTAGGCAAGGACGTTATGGTTTACGGAAACGGTAGACCTGCATGTTGCGCTTGCCGAGTTCATAGAATAATTCCATCTCATAGCCTTCCTGGCGGAAAGCAGGCAGGTTGCGCTCGGCATCTTTCTTCGTAATCAGCAGGAAACCCTTGCTGGGCTGTTGGGTATGGAAATTCTCGATACGATTGCCCAGATAGTAGTTCACTTCGAAGAAATGGACGGGGTCGCCCTTGGCTTTCACGCCCTCCTCGATATACTCATAGAGCGTGCCCAGGGAGGCGGGCACCTGACGGTTGAGTTCTGCGGAGACGGTCTTCACCGACTTTGTGTTCAGAATGGTGGGTGTGAAAACTCCATCGAGCGAGAGGTAGAGACCGAAGGTGAGCACGAGCACACCCCAGATATTTTTCTTCTGCGAACAGAACCACCAGATGCCAATGAGCAGGGTGATAATGACGATGGACCACTGCACGGGATGGCTGATTTGCTCAAGTGCCTGCAGCATGAGAACATTGTCGGCTGCATGTTTCCCAGTGCCGAAGATGCTCTCAGGAATGAGACCGCTCTTCACAATCAGGAAACAGGCAAAGAGCAGGATGCTCAGCACACCCAGAATGCATCCATAGATCTTTACCACAGGCTTCTTCTGCCCCTCCAGCCACAGGATAAAACGGGCGATGAAGTAGCCGATGAACGGGTAGATGGGCATCAGATAGACGGAGCGCTTGCTCTGCGGGATGCAGTAGAATACGAAGATCACCACGATGGCCGTGAGCGAGTAGAGGTCGACATCATCCATCTGGCGGATCCATGCCGTGAAGCGCTGCCACCAGCCTTTGAGCGTGGGCTTCTGCCAGCGGAGGAAGAACAGCGAGATAAGGAGCATGAGCACCCAGGGCACCCAGCCCGCAAAGACGGTGATGAAGTTGTAGTACCAGGGCTCTACACAGGATTCATAGCCCATCGTGTTGGTCATGCGGCCGATATTCTCCTCGTACATCAGGTCGAGGAATTCCTGTCCGCCCTGCTGCCAGGCAAAAAAGAACCATATGGCGTAGGGTATCAATGAGAGCAGTCCCCAGGCGAGCAGCAGGAAGAAGGCCTTGAAGAAGTTGACTCCCCGCAGGAGCAGGAAGCCGCCGATGACAATCGAGGGGATGATCGTGCCCACGGGACCCTTTGTCATGGTGCCCAGACCCATCAGAAGGATGGTCAGCAGGGGGATGCCCCGCAGGCCGCCCTCGTACCATTTATAAAATAGGTAGAGCGCGCAGACTGTCAACATGGTGAGAACCATGTCGACGCGGCAGTTGGCACCCGCCCTGTGGAGTTCGAAACTGGTGAAGGCGACAAGGGCCGACAGGAGGGCGAGGGTGGTGCCCTTGCGTCGCTGGTAGAAGCAGAAACCACCCAGTGTCATGAGGATAAGGGCGATGGCAGAAGGCACGCGCGAAGTGGCCTCGGTAACCTCGCCCCATAGGGTGGAGACGGCTGCCACGCACCAGTGGAAGAAGGGCGGCTTGTAGGCCATCTCACCACCGTTGTTACGCGGCAGCGTCCAGTTGTCGGTGGCCAGCATGGAGTAGGACACGATTGATTCTCGCGGTTCGCCCTTCGTGTGGTACTCAGACAGTCCGAGGAAGGGGAGCAGCGTGAGCGTGCAAACGATGAGCAGGAGCCAGAAGGCGCGGTTGTTGAGTATGGTATTCATCTTCTTGGGTTATTTCGATATGGTATGTCCGTTTTCGATGCGGAAACGACGGTCGAACTCTTCCTTTGTTCGTTTCCAGCGGTTATGTGTCCAGAGGTAGTAGGCGGGCGCCTTTCGGATCGTCTCCTCCAGCAGTTGGAAGAAGCGTCGCGTGATCTCGCTCTCAGGCTCCTGTGCAGCGTGGGCGCTGATCAGTCGGAACGTGCAGATATATTGTCCTCGGCGGGGGCGCTCCATCTCGGTATAGAAAACGGCATTGTCGGTCTTCTTCATGATGCGTTCGCCCCCTGTGAATACGGGCGTCTCCTGATGGAGGAAGGGTAGCCACAGGTGGATATTCTCCCATTTGGGGGTCTGGTCGCTGATATAGCCAAAGAGGGTGCGACGATCCTCCTGACGATATCTGATCATGTGACGTAGGATGTCCTTCTTGGGGATGCAGTCTCCACCGTGGGCCGAGCGGATGGCGACGAACAGACGGTCGAAGGCCGCGTTGTAGAGTGGGTGGTAGATGAGACCCATCACGGCCTGCGGATAACGCTTGAAGGCCAGCCCAGTGGCAGAGAGCCATTCCCAGTTGCAATAGTGCCCCAGGATGGCGGCACAGTCCTGTCCCTGGTCGTAACAGGCCTCGAGTTGTTCCACACCTCGGAACTCAATATGCTGCAGTAGTCGCTCGTCGCTGATGGTGAGCAGTTTGATGGTTTCTACAAAATAGTCGCACAGCCAGTGGTAGAACTGTCGCTCGATGGTTCGCAGTTCGTCAGGACGCTTATCGGGGAATGAGGCAGTGAGATTCTTCCTGACGATCTTACGCCGATAGCCTATGACGTGGTATACCAGCAGGAAGAAGCCGTCGGATATCAGGTAGAGTATCCGGAAAGGCAATAGGGAGAGCGGATAGACGAGGGCGTAGAGCAGATAGTATGCGATATTCTTCATCATCGTTCTTTGAGGTTTTGGGTGGTTGTCTGTAGGATGGCCTTGCTAACTCGCAGCATCCGTTGTGCATCGTTGCCGGACTGCTTGAGGAACTGGTTAGCATCGAAGTCGTAGAGGATAAAGCCCGTGGAGTCGATCATCGACTGGGTATTGTTATAGTTGTGTACAGCCAGTGGATAGCGATAGGTCTGGCTCAGTACGTCGCGGCTGAAGGTGAAGTCGTCGTGGGGAAGTGCCATCTGTCCCAAGAGGGTGGCAGCGATGTCGCTCTGGTTACAGATGGTATCGATGCGGCGAGACTCCTTGATGGCACCACCCGTCCACACCACAGGGATGAGGTTGCGCAGGGGCTTGGTCTCGTCAAGTTCTTTATACTGAATACCGTGGTCGGGCAGCATCACTACCAGCAGGTTGTCCCATGCTCCAGACTTCTTAAGCCTGTCGATGAATGTGCCGATGCACTGGTCGAGGTAGTAGAAGGCGTTGAGTATCTCATCGTCGAATTGATGGACGGGTACGTCCCACGGCTCATGGCTGCTGAGGGTGGAGTAGCCGATGAGGAAGGGGCTCTCCGCCGTTGTCGCCATCTGATAGAGCGTCTCGAAGGTGATGTCGTCGCGCACCCCCCATTTGGAGGTGTTCTGGTCGGCGGGTGAGAAGTCTTTCATACCCACAAGATGGTCCCAGCCCGTAGTCACCAAGTAGCCCCGCATGTTGGTGAAGTTGATATCGCCCCCATAGAGATAGTGGGTGGAGTAGTGCTCCTGTTTCAGGGTTTTAGCGATGGAGGGCATCGTCTGACTCTTGTCGGGCATCTTCATCACGGAGACATTGGGAAACGAAGGCCATCCGCTCAGGGTGCAGACCGTGCCACGGTCGGTACGCCAGGAGTTGGCATAGCAATGGGTGAACAGAATACCCTCGGAGGCAATCTGGCTGAAGTGGGGCATCACCTCCTTGTGGCCTCCTAGTTCGGTGAACACGGCGCCACAACTCTCCAATAGGATGATAATGATGTTCGGGCGCTGTGTTGTCAGCAGCGTATCTGCTCCCGCACTCTCGGTGGTATAGACATCCTTCAGCAGTTGTTCGCACTCTCCTTCGGAGAAATAATTATAGTGGTAGTAGTCCTTCTCGCCATGTTCGAACGACGAAAGGAAACTGAATATGGGGTTTACGGCCGCATGGTTGAAAAACAGGTTCTGGGAATAATACACCTGTCCGACATTGGTGGTCGATTCGTCGATGCCGCCCCGGATACCGATGAAGATGACGGGCACGAGGAGGATGTAGAGAAGAATCTCTTTGAAGTTTGAAGTTTGAGGTTTGAAATTTGAAATGTCCCAGTGTTTCGGATAGACCTTGTAGATGACCAGGGCAATGACCGCGATGGCTGCGATTCGAAGGGCGATGTAGCCTGCGGACACACTGGCGAATGCCTCCTTGGGCGTCTCCAGATATTGCAGACAGGTGGCATTGAGTTTAAAGCCCCAGAACGGATACAGGCTTGCATCGGCCACAAAGGCCAGAGCCAGGGCTATGGCAATGATGCCTGCATAGACGGGCATCACCCAGCGCGGGATACGGATCCACAGACTAAGTGCCACCAGCAGCAAAGGCAGGATTAGGATATAGAACGATACAGAAAGATCGAGGGACAGACCATGGGTGACGACCTGCCACACATCGGCTATGGTGAAGATGTGGCCCTCGTGACAGATGAGCATAAAGCCCACCTTGGCGATGATGAACACCAACATCGTCCACAGCCAGAATCTGACCAGGAAACTAACTCTGCATCTCATGAAGTTTCTTATAATAGCCGTCGATTTTCAGGAGTTCCTCGTGCGTGCCCCGTTCAACAATGCGTCCTTCGTGGAGCACGCAGATCTCGTCGGAGTTCTTGATCGTCGAGAGACGGTGGGCGATGGCAACGGTAGTGCGGGTCTTCATTAGTCGCTCGAGGGCATCCTGTACCAGTCGCTCGCTCTCAGTGTCGAGGGCGGAGGTGGCTTCGTCAAGAATCAGGATTGGCGGATTCTTCAGAATGGCACGGGCGATGGATACGCGCTGGCGCTGTCCGCCTGAGAGGCGTCCGCCACGATCGCCGATGTTGGTGTCGAAGCCCTGTTCCGACTGCATGATGAAGTCGTAGGCATTGGCAATTCTGGCGGCTTCAGCAATCTGCTCGTCGGTAGCCGTATCCACGCCGAAGGCGATGTTATTGCGGAAGGTGTCGTTGAAGAGAATGGCTTCCTGGTTGACGTTACCGATGAGTTGGCGCAGGTCGTGGATGCCGAGGTCCTTCACATTGATGCCGTCGATAAGCACCTCGCCCTCCTGCACGTCGTAGTAGCGGGGAATGAGGTCAACGAGGGTGGACTTACCACTGCCGCTCTGGCCGACGATGGCGATGGTCTTGCCCTTGGGGATGGTGAGATTGATGTCCTTGAGTACCCACTGCATTCCCGAGTCGTCCGGCTCGCCTACCCGTGGCCTTTCGCCATAGCGGAAGGAAACATGGCGGAACTCTATCTGATGTTCAAAACTCGATAAGGACTTTGGCTGGACTGCTTCCTGGATGGTGTTCTCGGCCATGAGTATCTTGTCGATACGCTCCATCGAGGCCAGTCCCTTGGGAATGTTATAGCCTGCCTTCGAGAATTCCTTTAGTGGCTGAATGATGGAGTAGAGGATTACCAGATAGTAGATGAAGGTGGGTCCTGTGATGGTCTTATTTGTGAGCACGAGGATACCACCAAACCACAGCACGATGATAATCATCACCGTACCCAGGAACTCGCTCATGGGATGGGCCATTGACTGGCGGATGTTCACCTTCATGATGTCGTTACGGTAGTTGGTGTTGATACGGTCGAAACGGCGGTTCATTTTCTCTTCGGCGATGAAGGCCTTGATGATGCGGAGTCCGCCCAGTGTTTCTTCCACCTGACTCATCGTATCGCTCCAGAGGGCCTGAGCCTTGATACTCTTCTGCTTTAGGCGACGGCCCACCAGTCCCATGAACCAGCCGAAGATGGGTACAAAGATGATGGTGAACAGAGTAAGTTGCCACGAGACGAAGAGAAGCGTGGAGAAATATACGATGATGAGGATGGGATTCTTGAAGAGCATATCGAGACTCGACATGATGCTCGTCTCCACCTCCTGAACGTCACCGCTCATGCGGGCGATGATGTCACCCTTGCGCTCCTCGGAGAAGAAACCCAGCGGTAGGGAGGTGATCTTCCGGTAGAGTTGATTGCGGATATCGCGCACCACACCAGTACGGATAGGGATGATGGTGGCCGACGACAGGAAGTAGGCACCTGTCTTCATGGCGGTGGTCAGAGCCAGAAATATACCGATGAAAAGTAGTGTGGTAGTCTGTCCGTAGTCGGCTATCAGTTGTGTAACGTAGTAGTTGAGGTTGTTCATCAATACGCCCTGCATGTTGCCCCAGTCCCATGCCATGTAGCCTGTGGCGGCCTCGGCGTCACCTGTCTGGAAAAGAATCTGTAGGATGGGAATGAGGGCAGCGAACGAGAAGATGTTGAGCACGGCCGAGAGGATGTTGAAGAGGATCGACAACACCAGGTATTTCTTATAGGGCGGCACGAATCGCCGCAACACGTTCATGAATTCTTTCATACTTCTTCTCCGAATAAGGTGGCACTGGTGGAACCTGTAATTTTCACGCGGACGGTTTCGCCGATGTGATGGGTGCCCTTATCGAACACCACCATCTTGTTCTGTTCCGTTCGTCCGCAGAGTTGCTGACGGCTGCGCTTGGAAAAACCCTCCACGAGCACATCGAACTCACGGCCCTCGTCCTTCTTGTTCTGTTGGGCCGATATCTCCGTCTGTAGTTGGATGAGTTCGTTCAGACGGCGGATCTTTTCCTCCTCAGGCACATCGTCCTTCAGGTGTTTCGAGGCATAGGTTCCAGGGCGCTCGGAGTATTTGAACATAAAGGCGGAGTCATAGCCTACTTCTCGCATCAGACTGAGCGAGAGTTGATGGTCTTCCTCCGTCTCGGAGCAGTATCCTACGAAGATATCCGTGGAGAGTCCGCAGTCGGGGATGATCCTTTGGATAGCCGCCACACGGTCCAGATACCACTCGCGGGTGTATTTGCGGTTCATCAGTTTAAGTATCCTGTCGCTACCGCTCTGTACGGGTAGGTGGATATGCTTGCAGACGTTCGGCATATCGGCAATAACCTGCAGCGTCTCGTCGCTCATGTCCTTCGGATGGGAGGTGGTGAAGCGGATACGCATCTCGGGGGCCTCTTCCGCTACGTGGCGCAGGAGGTCTGGGAAACCTATGCTCCCTGTGTTTTCTAAGTCCTCTATGCGATATGAATTCACATTCTGTCCCAGCAGCGTCACCTCCTTAAAGCCGCGGTCCCTGAGATCGCGCACCTCGCGCAGGATGCTCTCCACATCGCGACTGCGCTCGCGCCCTCTGGTATAAGGAACGATACAGTAGTGGCAGAAATTGTTACAGCCACGCATGATACTTACATAGCCGCCGATCTTATGTCCCAGTCCGATGCGCTGGGGTACCACGTCACGGTAGGTCTCTGTAGTGGACAGTTCGATGTTCATGGCCTTGTGGCCTGTTTCGGCCTGAGCGACAAGATCGGGCAGTGCGAGGTAGGCATCTGGGCCTGCCACCAGGTCGGCATGGTGCCGTTCCATAAGTTCCTGTTGAGCACGTTCAGCCATGCAGCCTAAGACACCCAGAATCATGTGGTGTCCCTTGCGACGTTCGGCATCCAGCGCCTCGAGTCTGCGATAGATTTTCTGTTCTGCGTTATCTCTGACAGAACAGGTGTTGAGGAAGACGGCGTCTGCCTCATTGAGATTATCGGTGGTCTCGTAGCCTGCCATCTGCATGACGGAGGCCACCACCTCGGAGTCTGCCACATTCATCTGACAGCCGTATGTTTCAATATACAGTTTCTTCATTGCTTGTCATTATTCGGGTGCAAAATTACAAAATAATTATGCATTATACGTGATTAATTAGGAATTATTTAGTACTTTTGCACACAAATTCTTAAAAGATGGCAATATTTCGTATGAGCAAGGCGACTCTTTTGAAGGAGTTACGCGACTATGTGATGATTTTCATCGCGATGATGTCCTACTGTATCGGATGGACGGTGTTCCTGTTGCCCAACAACATCACCACGGGTGGTGTGGCGGGTATAGCCTCTATCGTGTACTGGGCTGTAGGCATTCCTGTGCAATGGACTTATTTCGGCATCAATGCTGCCCTGATTTTCGTAGCCTTGAAACTGTTGGGCTATAAATTCTGCATTAAGACCATCTATGGAGTGTCTGTGCTGACTGTTGCTATCTCCATTGCCACTACTTACTACAATGCCCGTCTGTTGAGTGACGAGCCATTTATGGCGGCTATTATTGGTAGCGTTTTCTGTGGTTGTGGCGTGGGACTTGGATTGCTGAACAATGGTTCAGCAGGTGGCACAGACATCATCGCCGCCATTGTTAACAAGTACCGTGACATCTCTCTTGGGCGTGTAATCCTGCTCTGCGACGTAGTGATTATTTCCTGCTCCTGGTTTGTGCTGCGCGATTGGGAAAAGGTAATCTACGGCTATGTGGTGCTTTACGTAACAGCCTTCTGTATCGACCAAGTGGTGAACAGTCGTCGCAGTTCTGTACAGTTCTTTATCATTTCAAATAAGTACAAGGAGATCGGTGAACGCATCAACCGTGAGCCTCATCGCGGATGTACGGTTATTGATGCTCAAGGGTTCTACTCGGGCAAGGACATGAAGATGCTTTTCGTGCTGGCCAAGCGTCGTCAGAGTGACTTGATCTTCCGCATCATCAATGACGTAGATCCCCATGCCTTCGTGTCGCAGAGTTCAGTCATTGGTGTCTATGGTGAGGGCTTTGACCATTTCAAGGTTCCATCTTCGAAGAAACCGAAGTTATACAAGTCAGACGATGGGCAATGAGATACCGCTGATTTTCTGGTATACGTCAAGGGCATAGACATCCGTCATGCCGCTGATGTAGTCGATGACGGCCATGATGCGAGTCTCGAGATCCGGTGCGTCGATGTCGTATTGGCTACTTACGCGACTGATGAGATGCTTGGAATAGAAACGCTCGGGATGGACGACAGCACCTATGAATTGTTCAAGTAATGTCTGCATAATCTGGTAACCGGAAAGTTCCACGTCGAGTACAGGTTTGCTTTTGTAGATGCGCTTTAGGGAAAGTTTGCTGCAGATCTCATAGGCGTCATGCTGAAGGGAACTGATATGGTCGATGAGGCTTCCCTGGAAGGTGCCGTTGAGAATTTCCTCCTCATGCTCAACGAATACTCGTACACACTCGTTCTCCAGTTTGCCGATGACACAGGCTCGCAGATAGACCACCTTCTCATTATTATCGGTCACACCCTCCTCAATGATGCGCTGCTGGATGTGCTGTTGGTTCTCCTCGTCGAAGAATCCCATCAGTAATTTCATGGTTTCTTCATATGAAATAATTTTAAGTTTGTGAGCATCCTCTATGTCCATGATCTCATAGCAAATATCATCGGCAGCCTCCACCAGATAGACCAAAGGATGACGTGCATAGCGAAGAGGTTCACCTATTTCTGATAAGCAAATGATACCAAGTTCTTCGGCGATGCGGCGGTAGTCGTCCTTTTCTGTGGTGAAGAATCCGAATTTCCCTTTCTTGCTAGCGGCAGAAGATGAGAATGGATATTTAACGATGCTGGCGAGTGTGGAATAAGTCATGACAAAACCGCCAGGGCGACGACCCTTGAACTGATGGGTGAGCAGACGGAAGGCATTGGCGTTACCTTCGAAGTGGGTGATGTCGCTCCAGAACTGTGGGTCAACCTCGCGTTGGAGAGGGCAGCCTGCTCCTTCGGTGAAGAAAGCCTGAATGGCCTTCTCTCCACTGTGGCCAAAGGGGGGATTCCCTAAGTCGTGGGCCAGACATGCCGTAGCAACAATCTGCCCGATTTCCTGAAAGAGCGTATCTCTTAGGGCAGGATACTTCCTAATCAACTGCTGGGCGACGTCATTGCCAAGAGACATGCCGACGCTGGCCACTTCCAGAGAGTGAGTCAGGCGATTGTGGACGAAGATACTGCCAGGAAGTGGGAAAACCTGCGTCTTGTTCTGCAGACGGCGGAAGGGGGCGGAGAAAATGAGACGGTCGTAGTCGCGTTTGAACTCTGTACGATCGTCATGACGCTCGGGGTGACGATGCTCCTGTCCGAGTCGTTTATTCGATATAAGTTGCTGCCAATTCATCATAACTAAGGTGCAAAAGTAATGAATTTCACATAAAAAACTACATTTTTTACAGAAAAATATGGCTAATTGGGGAGAAATCATTAATTTTGCACATTGTTTAATAGGATTTGAGTCTATCATGATAGAAATAAAAGTTGTCAATAGAGGTCACCAGCCATTGCCGCAGTATGCTACGGAGCAGAGTGCCGGCATGGATTTGCGGGCCAATTTAGAAGAACCCGTCATGCTGAAACCTATGGAGCGTCGCCTGATTCCTACGGGACTATATATCTCACTGCCGTCAGGTTATGAGGCACAGGTTAGGCCCCGCAGCGGTCTGGCCCTCAAGAAGGGTATTACGGTGCTGAATTCGCCTGGTACGATCGATGCTGATTATAGGGGTGAAATCGGTGTGGTATTGATAAACCTTTCGAAGGATGACTTTGTCGTGGAAGATGGCGAACGTATCGCCCAGATGGTGATTGCCCGTCATGAGCAGGGCGCATTTGTCCCTGTGGACGTGCTTGACGAGACAGAGCGAGGGGCTGGCGGTTATGGACATACGGGAGTGAAGTGATGCGGAGAATGGTATTCATAATGTGCTTGATGCTGACGGCTATAGGTTGCTGGGCTGACGATGATGGCCAGCGTACCTATGACCAGTTCTTTATGGAAGCCATGGTACAGCGTCAGAAAGGGAACAACGATGCAGCCTTCGACCTGTTGCGCCATTGTCAGGAACTGAATCCGGAGGCTTCAGAGGTGTACTATTTCCTGGCACAGTACTATGCCGCCCTGCATAACAATGAGAAGGTTACGGAGTGCGTGAAGCGCGCTGCCGCCTTGAATCCTGATAATGAGACGTATATGGAAACCTTGGCACAGACCTATATCCAGCAGCAGGACTATGCTAGTGCCATCCCCGTCATAGAAGGTATCTACGAAAGGAACAAAGAACAAGTGGAGATGCTGGAGATGCTGTTCCAACTATACCAGCAGGTCGATGACTATGACAGTGCCATCGGTGTGTTGGAACGTTTAGAGCAGATTGACGGCAAGAGTGAGCGCTTGTCGGTAGCCAAGAGTGAGATATACAGTCGTCAAGGTAACAAGAAGGCCGCGATTGCTGAAATGGAATCGTTGGCCAGACAGTTTCCCAATGACCTGAACTACCTGGCGATGTATGGTGAAGCCTTGATGATGAATGGGCATACGAAGAAGGCTTTGTCGGTCTATCATCAGGTGTTGGAGCAGGAACCGGACAACAATAGGGTGCTGATGTCATTGCGCACCTATCATCAGGCACAGGGTGACATGGCTGTTGCCGACTCACTGACAGAGCGAGTATTACTCAGCAGAAACGCTACTTCGGATGAGAAAATCCATCTGCTAAGGCAGGAGGTGACCGCTAGCGAGAACATGGGCGGCGACAGTACACGGGTGCTGACACTCTTTCGAAAAATGCTGGCTCAGCCACAGCCCAGTGTGGAGATGGCAATTCTCTGTGCATCCTATATGAACTCAAAGCAAATGCCCAAGGACAGTATTGGCAAAGTGCTGGAACAGGTTCTGGCCATCTCACCCGACTATGCGTCGGCGCGGCTGCAACTGGTGGGCTATGCATGGGAGGCGGACGACTTGGATCGTGTGATTACGCTGTGTCAGGAGGCACGTCAGTATAATCCAGACGAGATGGCCTTCTACTATTATCAAGGTATTGCCTACTATAAACGCGATAGCCTGGATCAGGCGCTTTCATCGTTCCAGAATGGTATTGGTGTGATAACGGACGAGAGTAATCCGGAAATCGTCTCAGACTTCTATGCCGTGATGGGCGATATCCTCCACCAGAAAGGACTGGCTGAGGAGGCTTTTGCTGCTTATGATTCCTGCCTACAGTGGAAAGATGACAACATTGGCTGTCTGAACAACTATGCCTATTACCTGAGTGAAAGGGGTGAGCAGTTGGAAAAGGCAGAGGAGATGAGTTATAAGACGGTGAAGGCAGAACCTAAAAACGCCACCTATCTGGATACCTATGCATGGATTCTTTTTATGCAGGAAAGGTATGCAGAGGCGAAGATATACATAGACCAGGCCCTCCAGAACATGGAGGATTCGCTTGGCAATGAAGTGATTGTGGAACACGCGGGAGATATCTATGCCTTGAACAAGGACATGGACCGCGCACTTTCTCTCTGGCGTGATGCTCAGCAGAAGAAACCTGAGGATCAGTTGCTGTTCAGAAAAATCAAACTAAAAAAATATTTGAAAGAATGAAATGGCTTAGTATTGTAAGAGTTGCCGTATTGGCACTGCCGCTCGTGATTACCTCCTGTGGTTCTCACAGAAAAGTTATTCAGGAACCTGTAAAGATGACACCTGAAGTAAGGAGCAAGGTGGATTTCCTCTCGAGTGTGAAGGACAATGCGCAGACAGCGAAGTTCATGACTTCGAAGGTGAAATTCTCCGTTGAGGTGGGGCCCCAGAAACTGACGTTGACAGGAAATCTGAAGATGAAGCGTGACGATGTCATCCGGCTTCAGTTGATGGCATTCGGATTCGTGGAGGCAGGGCGCATTGAGATGACCAAGGACTATGTGCTCATTATGGATCGTATCAATAAGCAGTACCTGAAAGCACCTTGGATGTCTGTGGACTTCCTGCGTAACAGCGGCCTGAATTTCAATACTATCCAGGCACTGTTTTGGAATGAGTTGTTCAGACCTAACCAAGTGTCGCAGGAGAAGGAGTCCCGGGACTCGCTGGCTTCCTATGGCGTTATTGAAAGTGGCGATGATATGATTATCAGTTTGGAGAACGGCAAGATGGACTATAGTTGGCTGGTGAGCAAAGAGGCCGCCCTCATACGCATGGCCAATATCCTGTATAAGGACCGCTTCAACGGCAACACCCAGTTGAACTGGGATTACGATCAGTTTGAGAAACTGAACAAATCGCTGTTCCCCAGGAAGCATGCCATCTCCCTGACAACGCCCGAAAAGGAAGTGAAACTGGGTATGACGCTGAACTATATTGGGGCAGAAACCGAGTGGGAGACTCGTACGGAGATTTCCAATAAGTATCGTGAAGTGACCGTGGATGAGATTCTGCGCCGTTTCATGGCATTGTAATAGTAAACGGGATAGATGAAGAGACTGTTTGTCTTTTGTGTCTTAGCGTGTTTGGTGGCAGTTGTTCCTGCTCAGCAGACCAGAAAGGGTGCTGCGCAGAAGAAGACAACTACCACCAAATCTCGTGGTACAACAAAGCAGCAGAATAACCGTAGTACTAAGAAAACAAAGCCCAAAAAGACGACTAAGCAGCCGACGGTGAAGAGCCTGAAGAATGAACAGCAACAGGTGCGTCAGCAGATTAAGGAACAGGAGCGTCGCCTGAAGGCCAACGAGGCGGATGTTAAGAAACGTCTGCAAACCCTGATGGTGATCAATAATGAGATTGCGGACAAACGTAAGGTCATCGACACCATCCGTAATGATATTACCCGTTTGGATGGGAATATCCAGGTCTTGCAAGGCCAACTGAAAGTCCTCGAGGATGAACTTGAGGAACGTAAGCAACGTTTCCAGAAATCCATGCGATATATGCACCGTAACCGGAATATTCAGAGCCATCTGATGTTTGTGTTTAGTGCGAAGAACCTGTCCCAGATGTACCGTCGCCTGCGCTTCGTAAAGGAATATGCCGCCTATCAACAGGCGCAAGGTGAGGCTGTGAAGTCGATGCAGGCTCAGGTGGAAGAGGCTTTCAGGGAACTGACTGCCACTAAAAAACAGAAAAACGATTTGCTCACACGAGGCGAACAAGAGAAAAAGTCTTTGGAAAGCAAGCAGGTGGAACAACAGAATGTGGTGACCTCTTTGCAGAAGCAGCAAAAGACCATTCAGGGTATCATCGACAAGCAGAAAAAACGTGATACGGAACTGAACGCCCAGATTGACAAACTTGTTGCCGAAGAGATAGCCCGTGCCAAAGCCCGTGCAGAGGCAGAAGCCAAACGGAAGGCCGCTGAGGCAGCAGCCAAGAAACGTGCAGAAGAACTGGCAAAGAAGAAGGCCGCTGCTGAGGCCGCTGCCCGTGAGAATGCCAGAAAGATAGCCGAGGCCAAGGCTAAAGAAGAGAAAGCAAAGGCGGAGGCAAGGGCCGCAGCCCGTAAGAGTGCGGCCGAGAAAGCCGCTGCGGAGCGAAAGGCGCGTGAGGCAGAGAATGCCCGCAAGGCTGCGGAGCGCAAGGCGGCATCGGAGCGTAAAGTTCGTGAACGTGAGGTGGCCGAGGCAAAGAAATCGGTAGCGAAAGATTATTCGGTATCATCTGAAGATCGTAGACTGAGTGGCAATTTTGAGAGCAACCGGGGAAAGTTGCCGATGCCTGTAGTTGGGAGTTATCAGATTGTCCATCGTTTTGGTACGAATGCTGTGACAGATGTGAAGGGACATGTGACACTTGATAAGAAAGGTATTGACATCAAGGCTCAACCTGGCACACAGGTACGTTCCGTCTTTGACGGAGAGGTTACTGCCGTGTTTGGCTATTCAGGCACAACAGTTGTAATTATCCGGCATGGTAATTATTTATCCGTCTATTGTGATTTGGCCTCTGTCAGTGTCAGTCGTGGTCAGAAAGTCAGTGCTCGCCAGATTATAGGTAAGGTGGGGGGTGACGGACTGATGCAGTTCCAGTTGCGAAAGGGCAACACGAAACTCAATCCCGAGCATTGGCTGAGCAAGTAGGTTAGAGACAGAGCCCTTCTAGCAGGGACACGTAGGTCTCAATGGCCTGCTCAATTTCAGAGATCTTGATGAATTCGTCGGCAGAGTGGGAACGGCTTGATTCGCCAGGTCCTAACTTGAGGGACGGGAACGGCATCAGTGCCTGATCGCTCAACGTGGGAGATCCGAAGGGTTGCATCCCTCGATCCATGCATTTCCTGATGAGAGGATGCTCCTTGGGGATGCTTGAGGAGTGCAGGCGGAACGAACGGGCACGTAACTCACATTTCTTCATCTTCTTCTGGAGGAAATTGAACAGATACTCATTCTGGTAGAATTCGTTCGTGCGTACATCTATAATAAAATGGAGGGTGTCAGGAATGACGTTATGTTGCGTGCCGCTTTCCACGACTGTTACCGTCATCTTTGTAGGACCGAGCAGGTCGCTATTCTTGCGGAACTTATAATCGCGTAGCCATACGAGATCGTCCAGTGCTTCATAGATGGCATTCACCCCTTCGTTTCTGGCGGCATGTCCGGATTTTCCATAGGCATAGCCGTCAATGACCATCAGCCCTTTCTCCGCAATAGCAGGCTGTAGTCCTGTTGGCTCTCCCACGATGGCCACGTCGATTTTCGGGAGTAGGGGTAAAACACGGCTAAAACCATTTTGTCCGGATACCTCTTCTTCTGCAGAGGCCACCCAAAGGATATTGTAGTTTCGGGGGCGTTGTAGCATGATACGATATGTCTGTAGTGTGGCAACAAGACCACCGCCACAGTCGTTGGAACCAAGTCCATAGAGCAGGTCTCCCTCCTGAGTGGGGATGAAGGGGTCACGTTTCCAAGATGCTACGGGTCTGACGGTGTCGATATGTGCATTCAGCATCACCGTGGGACGGTTGTTGTCCCAATCCTGACAACCCACCCAGAGGTTGTTGGCCTCTCTTCCGTGAGGAAGTCCGTGATCGTTCAGAAAAGATGACAGTTTGTCCGCAGCGCGCGTCTCATCCCTGCTGATGGAAGGAATAGCAATCAGTTCCTTCAGCAGTCCGACGGCTTCTTGTGTATAGGTCTTCGTATCCATATGCTTTTCTTTTTATTTTTATCAGGCTGATTTGTCATGCTCTTTTCTTGCGTGAGAGTATGACGGAGAGTCCCATCGATAATACAAGGACACCGAAGATGATGGCCAGTGAAAGTGGGGTGGGTACTTCAATATCAGCAAACACTTCCAATAGCATCTTGATGCCGACGAAACTCAGGATGATGCCAAGACCGTATTTCAGGTAGGTAAAGTACTTGGCAACAGCAGCCAGGGCAAAATAGAGGGCACGCAGGCCGAGAATGGCAAAGATATTTGATGTCAGCACGATAAAGGGGTCACGGCTCACGGAGAATACAGCAGGAATGCTGTCAACGGCAAAGGCCACATCGGTGGTCTCTATCACGATAAGGGCAATGAATAACGGTGTGGCCATTCTCTTCCCGTTCTCTACGGTGAAGAACTTGTCTTCGTGCATCTTATCGGTGACAGGGAAGAACTTCTTGAAGATCTTCACAAAGATATTCTTAGCGGGGTCAACGTTCTCGTCACCTTGATGGCCGAACATCTTGATGCCGGTATAGATAAGGAAAATACCAAAGAGTCCGAGAATCCACTCAAAACGGTCAATCATGGCCGTTCCTGCAAAGATGAAGATGCTTCGCAGAATGAGTGCTCCGAAGATACCCCAGAACAACACTTCATGCTGATACTTCCGTTCTATGCCGAAAAAGGCAAAGAGCATGAGGAACACGAAGAGGTTGTCCATCGACAGGGACTTTTCGATCAGATAACCAGCCAGAAACTCCATGGCCTTTTCGTGGGAGGCTTCAGGATAGAAAAGATAGATGCCCAGGCAGAAGACCAAAGACACTCCGATCCAGACCGCAGTCATCTTCAGGGCTTCAGAGACACTAACCTCATGCTGACCATTCTTACCGAATGATTTCAGGTCGATGATCAGCATGATGAACACCAGAACATAGAACATGATCCATGCCCACAGGGGCATCGCTACTATATCCATATTGTTATAGTCTTCACAAATTATTTAGTTTTGATGTTGCAAAAATACACATTATTTCTCAATTTGCCATAGGAATCCACATATTTTATCGGAATTATTTGCTAATTGTCGTTTTTTTTGTATCTTTGCAATCGGAAAACGCAATGGAAAGCGCAAATCTGTATCTATGAGAAATAAAGTGTTGGGAAGAATGCCGTTGGTGCCCTTTGTCATCTGTCTGATGGCGGGAATCGTTCTACAGGAGCAGGTGAATTTGTCATGGCCGCTATTTCCTCTGTTGGTGGCAATGATTGTGATAGCCTTGCTGTTATGGAAGCAGTCGCTGTTGCAGTCGCTTGCGATAGCCGTATGTTCTGTATTGCTTGGCATGATGCTGATGCAGCGGCAGGAATCGTATCTGCAGGTGATATGGCCTGAGGGAGAAGTCGTCTACGAGGCAGTCGTGTTGAGCGACCCCGTGGAGAAACCGAAGACGATGGCTGTCGATGTATTGCTTGTCGCTAATCAGCGTAAGTTGAAGTGCTATCTTTATAAGGATGATCGAAGCCGTAGGCTAAGGGTAGGCGATGGCTTGCACATCCAGTCGCAGATAAAGGTTAATAGCGATTGGCGGCGTGGTGCGTTCGATTATCGTCGCTATTTGGAGATTCACGGCTTCACGGGAACGACTTTCGTCTCCAGTTGGAAATGGTATAAAACACGTGTATCGCTCGAGAGTCTCTCTATTTTTGAAAGAACAAGACTTGCATTTCTCAGACAACGTGCTTACCTCCTGCAACGGCTGTCGGAACAGGGCATGGCGCAAGATCAGTATGCCATCGTGGCTGCGATGTCTTTAGGCGACAAGTCGCAATTGACTGAGGAACTGAAGGATGTGTATTCGAGAACGGGAGCCTCGCATGTGCTCGCCCTCAGCGGCCTGCATCTGGGCATCATCTATTCCCTTCTCTCAATGTTGGTGGTAGGACGGCGTTGGAGAGCGGTTTCGCAGGTCGTCGTCATCTCTTGCATCTGGGCTTATGTGTTTCTTGTTGGCATGTCTGTGAGTATTGTGCGTTCTGCCCTGATGCTGAGTATCTATGCTCTGCTTTCACTTGGGCATCGGGAAAAGATGTCTGTCAATACCCTTGCCTTTACGGCCATCGTGCTGCTGTCAGTGAATCCGCTGTCTTTGTTCGACGTGGGTTTCCAACTGTCTTTCATGGCAGTCTTGTCCATCTTGGTGCTAGGGCCTCTGTTCATGGGCATCTTTTCTGAAGTGTATTTGCAGGAGCATCGTATCTTCAAATGGCTGTGGGGGATGGCTGCCGTCTCCTCTGCGGCACAATTGGGAGTGGCTCCGCTGATAGCCTACTATTTTGGGCGTTTCTCCTCCTATTTCCTGCTGACAAACCTTATCGTGATGCCTGCAGCCACCCTGATCCTCTGTCTGTCGCTGGCCGTGATTCTTTTCCCGTCGTTGGCTTTCCTGCTGAACAGCGTCGTCGGCTGGCAGAACACCTTATTAAAAATGGTGGCCGCCATTCCTGGGGCCACCATAGAGAATCTGCATCCTTCGGTTCTGCAGGTCGTAATGGTCTATGTCATTACATGTAGCCTAACCATCTTAGCACATCGTTTAGGTTGGCTACGACCATCAGGAGGATCAGGATACCGAAGCCCACGTACTCAGCACGGATCATGAAAGTCTCCGAAGGCTTGCGGCGCGTGATCATTTCATAGATCAGGAACAGCACGTGTCCGCCGTCCAGTGCCGGGATGGGCAGGATGTTCATGAAGGCGAGGATAATGCTCAGGAAGGCGGTCATCTTCCAGAACATGTACCAGTCCCACATCGGGGGAAATAGGCTGCCAATGGCTCCGAAACCTCCTAACGACTTGGCACCATCGGCGGTGAAGACATACTTCATGTCACCTACATAGCCTGCAAGCACGTTCCAGCCGTACTTGATGCCGGCAGGGAAACTTTCCAGGAAGCCGTATTCCTTGGTGATGGGCTCGTAGATGCCGGCCATGCTCTTCACGTAGAAACCGAGTTTCAGTTCCGGAGTCAGGATGACATTGGCGGTGTCTCTGGCTTCACCACGCTGATACACAATGGTTGCCGTACGCACTTTCAGACTGTCGGCCTGTGTCTTGGCGGCAGTCATCATATCCTCGAGGATGCCGAGTTGGTCGGTAAACTCGTTATAACTGTCGACAGGCTTGTCATTGATGGCGACGATTTTGTCGCCCGCCTGCAGACCGATACTGGCAGCGGGGGAGTCGGCCATCACACTATCGATTTCTGCGGGGATCAGCGGACGGACGAATGAGGGTTCTGCCTTGAGCATACCAAGCAGGTTGATGTCTCCAGGCAGCGTCAGGCTCATGGGCTTCCCGTCGCGGATCAGATCCACGCGGGTGGCCTCGCTCAGGTCTCGGTAGAGGTCGGCAGAGAAGTCCTTGAACTCACCCTTGTCAGTGCCGACGAGGATATCACCGTCCTGAAAACCGTACTGCTTGGCCTCCGTGTTGAACTTCATACCATAGGTCATGTTCTTCACGGGGATATAGGTGTCGCCCCAGTGGAACAGGATCATTGAGTAGATAAAGAGAGCCAGCAGGAAGTTCACCAGCACGCCGCCAATCATGATCAGCAGTCGCTGCCAGGCAGGTTTCGCACGGAACTCCCACGGCTGTTCGGGCTGTTTCATCTGTTCGGTGTCGAAACTCTCGTCGATCATACCGGCTATTTTGCAGTAGCCGCCCAGAGGCAACCACCCCACGCCATATTGCGTGTCGCTGTTCTTGGGTTTCCACTTGAAGAGACTTCCGTCCCATTTCCAGATACTGGGGTCGAAGAAGAGATAGAACTTTTCGACCCTCACGCCAAAGAGTTTGGCGAAGAAGAAGTGACCGCCTTCGTGGAGCAGCACCAGCAGGCCGATGGCCAGCATGAACTGCAACAGGCGAATCAGAAAAATGTCCATAATCTTTTTACCTTATTTACTTTTTTACCTTTTTACTTTTTTACCCTTTCATCAGTTCCGCAGCGATGCGACGGGCCTCCTTGTCCGTGCGTACATAGTCTTCATAGGTCGGATTCTCGATGATGGTGACGCGTTCCATCGTCTCACCGATAATGTCGCTCATTTGCAGGAACGAACATTTGTCTTCCAGGAAACCACGGTTCACAATCTCGTTGGCAGCATTGAGGATACAGGGCACATTGCCGCCCCTGTTGATGGCATCGAAGGCCAAGGCCAGGCAGCGGAACTTCTTCAGGTCGGGCTCGAAGAACTCCAACGGGTGCTGGAACAGGTCGAGGCGCTCATTCGACAGGTGTAGGCGCTTGGGGTAGGAGAATGCATACTGAATGGGCAGGCGCATGTCAGGCACACCGAGTTGTGCCTTCACGCTGCCGTCCTCAAACTGCACGGCACTATGTACGATCGACTGCGGATGAACGAGCACCTGGATATGGTCGGCCTCCACGCCAAACAGCCATTTGGCCTCAATGACCTCAAAACCCTTGTTCATCATTGTTGCGGAGTCGATGGTAATCTTGGCACCCATGTCCCAAGTGGGGTGTCTCAGCGCATCGGCCTTCGTCACCGTTTCCAATTGTTTGTGGGTGAACTTGCGGAATGGACCGCCAGAGGCCGTCAGCAGGATTTTCTCGATACGGTTCTGGTCCTCGCCTACCAGACTCTGGAAGATAGCGCTGTGCTCACTGTCGACAGGCAGGATGGGAGTGCGGAATCCCGTTGCCAACTCGCAGATCAGTTTGCCGGCCACGACGAGTGTCTCCTTGTTGGCCAGGCAGATGGTCTTGCGGGCCTTGATGGCATGTATGGTGGGGGAGAGCCCGGCGAAGCCGACCATAGCGGTGAGCACCATGTTGATGGGGCCTGCTTCTACGATTTCATCGAGTGCCCTCGTTCCGGCATAGACCTTCACTTCGGGCATATCGCTCATCAGCGATTTCAGTTCGTCGTAGTGTGCCTCGTTGGCGATGACGATGGCGGCTGGCTTGAACTGGTGGGCCTGTTCTGCCAGCAGTTTCACTTTATTGTTGGCGGTCAGACAATAGACTTCATACAGGTCACTGTGCTCTGCAATGACCTGTAGCGCCTGTGTTCCGATTGACCCGGTAGAACCGAGTATGGCTATTTGTTTCTTCATAATTCTAAGATGCCTTCAGGCAGTTTTATTTCTATTTCATGTTTCTTCGCGTCAATTGCCAGGATCAGGTCTTCCGAGGCAGGTATCAGCCGTCCGTCTTCCAGTTCGAAGAGCGTGTTGATCGTTGTGTCGTCTACTGAGGCGATGGTCCCGACCTCTGAGCCTGTGTTCGCGTCAACCAGTTTATAGCCGATTACCTCTGCCCACGAGATGTGCTCACTCTCCTCGTCAGTCAGTTCACGGGGGAAGTAGACATCGCAGCCTGTCAGTTCCCTGGCACGCTCTTGCGAGTCAATGCCTTCGAATTTCATCAGGGCATTCGAGTCGCTTCTGAAGCGGTATTCTTCGATGAAGAACGGTACGAGGATGCCGTCGATGTCGAGGATAAGATAGTCGGCATCCACCCGGTCGAACACGTCGTCCTCAAAGAGGAGGGATACCTCTCCTTTGATGCCGTGGGCCTTGCCCAGTCGCCCTATTCTATATACGTCCTCTCTCCTAATCACTTTTCACTCTTCACTTTTCACTTCTCGTAATCTTCGCGCCAAGGGCATTCAGACGGGCCTCGATATGCTCATAGCCCCTGTCTATCTGCTCAATGTTGTCGATACGGCTGGTGCCTTTGGCACTCATGGCTGCAATCAGCAGCGCGATACCTGCACGAATGTCAGGACTCGACATGCGTCCTCCTCTTAAGGTGATTTTCCGGTCGTGACCTATAACGACGGCCCGATGCGGATCACAGAGGATGATCTGTGCACCCATGTCGATAAGTTTGTCCACGAAGAACAGCCTGCTCTCAAACATCTTCTGATGGAACAGCACGCTTCCGCGAGCCTGGGTGGCCACGACAATCAATACGGACAGCAGGTCGGGTGTTAGACCAGGCCACGGGGCATCAGCCAGTGTCATGATGGTGCCGTCAATGAATGACTGTATCTCATAGTGCTTCTGACGGGGAATCAGCAGGTCGTCGCCCTCCGCCTTGATTTTCACGCCGAGTTTTCGGAAGGCATCGGGGATGATGCCGAGGTGTTCCAATGCCACGTCCTTGATGCGGATGCCATTGCCGCACATGGCTGCCATACCGATAAACGAGCCCACCTCAATCATGTCAGGCAGGATCTTATGCTCAGTACCGTTCAGGTGCTTTACCCCTTCTATGGTCAGCAGGTTGGAACCGATGCCGGTAATGCTGGCACCCATTCTGTTCAGCATGCGGCAGAGTTGCTGGATGTAGGGCTCGCAGGCTGCGTTGTAGATAGTCGTTGTTCCCTTTGCGAAGACGGCAGCCATAATGATGTTGGCCGTACCCGTCACCGAAGCCTCGTCCAGCAACATATAGGAACCCTTCAGTTGCCTGGCGCTGATCTCATACACGTCACGGCCTTCAATGCGGTTGAACTTTGCTCCGAGTTTCTCGAAGCCGAGGAAATGGGTGTCGAGCCTTCGACGCCCGATCTTGTCACCACCAGGCTTGGTAATCACTGCCTTGCCCATTCTGGCCAGTAGCGGACCGATCATCAGCACGCTGCCACGAAGGGCTGCACATTTGTTGACGAACTCGTCGCTCTCCAGATAACTGAGGTTCAGTTGGTCTGCCTGAAAGGCATAATCGTTGGCGGAAAGTTTCCTGACCTTCACGCCGATATCCTGCAACAACTGAATCAGGTTGTTCACGTCTCGGATATCCGGGATGCTTCGGATGATGACCTCTTCCTCTGTCAGCAGCGTCGCACAGATCACCTGCAGGGCCTCGTTCTTGGCGCCCTGCGGCGTAATGGTTCCTTCCAGCAGATGTCCGCCTTCGATGATGAATGATGCCATGCAGTCTTATTTCTTCTTTCTCTTTGACTTGTTGGGCTCGTCGTTTGAGGTAATCCTCTCGAACTTGAAGGTGTTCAGGTCCAACTGAATCACGCCGTCCGTGTAATAGGCCAGGTCGTTGGCCACTTTCTCGTCGTCCATCGAGCCGTGTCCCCAAGTCGCCAGGTCGCGTTTCATCTGGTTCGCTGTGTAGTAGGTCAGCGTGTCGCGCTCCTCGCTGGGAGGCATCGACTTGAGTTTCTCGAAGAGTTTTTCCATCAACTTGCCATAGTGGCGCATCTTGAGCGTGTCTTTCGGCAGGGGGACGGGCTTGGGCTTCTCGTGAATCTTGTCGGCTTCCGATACGTCGTAGGGCCAGTCGATCTCAAGTTCGCGGTGGCTCATCAGATAGAGGTGGTCCCATAAGGTCTGCTCGTAGCCGGCATTCTCGCGGAGTTGAGGATTCTTGGCTTCCATCAGCCTAATGATGGTTTTCGCGCATTTCAGCCGTTCTTCCTTCGTGGGCAGGTCACAGGCATACTCTATCATTTTCTGTATCTCTCGGCCATACTCCGACATGATGAGTTTGCCGCGTTGCGTGTTGTAGTCTAAACCTTTTATATTCATATTCTTCTATAATCAATGTTCTATGTTCAGTAAGTTCTTCGGCATCTTGGCCACGAAGTCCTTCAGGTAGAAGGGCACGAAGTAGGCCACGTCCTCAAACTGTTCCCTGATGAACCGCTTCTCTGCGAGCGGCTGCATCCACTTGGCCAGCGGCTCAACGTCGTCAATCAGGTGGGCATTCGGGTGGGCGATGGTCTCCATGCACTTCTTGGCACCGTTGCCGAAGAAGTAGACGGGATGCTCATCGAGGTATTCTTTATAAGTGTCAGCCGTCACAATGTCGGCGCCGATTTCCCTGACAGGTCTCAGCGCACGGTCATAGACGCCGGCATAGACCTCCATCCTTCTGGCGTCGAGCATCGGGCAGAGCAGCGCGTCCTCCTCGGGCAGTTCCCTGAGCAGCACGGGCACACAGAGCAATTCCAGCGTGGGCACGCCGATCAGTTTCAGGTTGCGCCCATAGCAGATGCCCTTCGCCATCGAGACACCGATGCGCAGGCCTGTGTAGGAGCCGGGACCGCAACTCACGGCCACCGCATCAAACGGGATAGCGTGGTTGTCGGTAAATGAGAGGGCCTCGTCTACCATGGTTCCCAATCGCTCGGCATGGTTCGGACCGCTATGATCTTCCTGCTGGAAAATGACGTGTGAATCCTCCGAAACTGCTACAGAACACACATCAGTACTGGTCTCTATATGTAGGATTGTCGACATAAATGCCTTAACTGTTTTGTCTTTTTATTCTTCACCTTATATTAATAAGGCGCAAAGGTACATATTTTTCTTCCAACAACCATCGTTTTATCAGAAATTAACATCCAACGGCACAGATTGTCCGACGCATCTCTGCAACATTTCTTATTTACTGCCGCTGAATTTTCTGTACCACGACCTGAAACACCTGTACCACGACCTGAAACAACTGTACCACGGCCTGAAACATCTGTCCCACGTCCTGGGATGGAAAATTCCTTTCCTGCGAAGTCTGGTGCCGACCCGGTGCCGGAGAGAACCGTGCGCCTTGTGGTCACACTCACTATATATATAATTCACTCTCGCTATATATAATAAGGTGTAGTCGTTTTGGCGGCTTGATTTTTGTCAAGAGAGTCGAAAAAGTTGCATGAAAATCGAAAAAAAAGCGGGAAAAGTTTTGCTGGTTCGGAAAAAGTGCGTACCTTTGCACCCGCTAAACAGGAA
>JAFUAK010000132.1 GCA_017460765.1 Prevotella sp.
AGAAATGGGCTTTTTCTATTGTCGACAAGTGTATGGTGCTCGAGGACGACGATGTGCCCTCGCAGTCGTTCTTCCCCTTCTGTAAGGAGATGCTCGACCGTTATGAGCACGACGAGCGCATCGCGATGATCTCTGGCTTCAACATCGACGAGGTGACGGCGGATTGTCCTTACGACTATTTCTTCACCTCCACCTTCGCCATCTGGGGCTGGGCTTCGTGGCGCAGGGTCATCGATCAGTGGGATGGTCAGTACTCTTTCCTCGATGACGACTACAACATGCGCCAGCTAAAGGCCTTGGGCGAACAGCGCCGCTATCGCAAGGATATGATCGCGATGTTCCGTAACCACCGTCTCACGGGCAAGGAATACTATGAGAGCATCTTCTGGGCAGCCATGCTCTTCAACTCAGGACTGGCCATCATGCCCGCGAAGAACCAGATCAACAATCTGGGACTCATGGCAGACTCTACCCACTTCACGGCCTCGGCTGCGACCACGCCTAAACGCCTGCGCCGCATCTTCACCATGAAGCGCCATGAACTCACGTTCCCCCTGAAGCATCCGCGATACGTCATCGAGAATGTGGCATACAAGGAACGGCTCTACAAGGTCAATGCCTGGCGCCACCCCTGGACGAAAGTCAGTTATTCCTTGGAAGAACTGTGGCTGAACCTGTGCCACGGCAATTTCTCGCACATCGGCAAATCGGTCATGCGCCGCCTGAGCAAGCTTACAGGCACCTTCCACCACGCCTAGAGCGTCGTGCGTATGGGTGTAAGCAGGAAGTCCGTCAGCAGATAACCATTGTAGACTAAGAGATAGAGCGTCAGCAGCAGCACGATGCCCCGCAGCCACCAGCCCCTCACGTTTGCGAAGAGAAAGGCCGTCGCTATCGGCAGCACGAAAGCCCAGTGGGGGGTCATGATGTAGATCTCGTTGATGCCGAAGCCCAAGATGATATGCAGGAACATATCGAAGGCCAAGCACGACAGACAGAGCCACAGGAAACGGCTCTTCCTGCCAAACCAGATACCCGCCACAAACAACAGCAGGATACAGCCCTCGACAGCGTAGCAGAGCCTCCATTGGTAAGGCACGAACACCGGGCGGCGCACCAGCACATCCTCCAGAAAGTATTCCTTATGGAACTGCAGAGACTCGCCGAAGAGGTTCTCGTATATGGTCTCCCAGCGCGAGGTAGAGATATCCGTCCACTTCAGGAATCCTTCGTCCTCCATGGGCTTACCAGTCTTTGCAGCCTGGCGATTCAAGATTACCTGGCGGCGCGCCTTGCGGGCCTCATACTGTGCGCGCTCTGCATCTGCCATCTTCGCCACTTTCTCCTCTTCCGCCTTTGCCTGGCGCACCTTCAGTGCGGCGCGTGCTTTCTCCTTGGGCAGCACGAAGGTTTGGTACTCCCACACGGCGGTACCCCACAGCAGGGCCGTAGGCAGGATCACCGCCAGCAGCAGATACTTCGGGCGGAAGAAGTCCTTCAGATTCACGAAGAAGCCGCTCATAAACACCTTGATGCCATTGCTCAGCGTCACGCCGGCTGTGATGTAGAACATGATTGCCGACTGCCACCACTTGAACTCGCGCCCCTTCTGGATGCATACCCC
>JAFUAK010000133.1 GCA_017460765.1 Prevotella sp.
CTTGAAAGTCTTCTTATAGTTTTCGGAAACCATGGATATAATACCGAGGATAGCCAGAGAGTCCCAGTAGTCGAACTCTTCCAATACATCGTTATCCTCGACAGTCTCTTCCTCCAGGATCTCTGCCAGTTTGCTCTTTAATTCTTCCATAACGCGTTGTTAATATTCTATGATTCTATTGAATGTCACGTGTCCCACCTTCATGATGATGGAGGCCCAGGTCAGTCCGACGCCAAAGCCGGCGAGGCACATGTTGTAAGTCTCTTGTTCCAGTTTCTCTCCCAGATTGTAGGAAATACAAGTCGGTACGGTTACACCACTGGCATTGCCGAAGTTTTCCACGATGTTGCTGGGCATCTTCTCATATGGTACGCCAATGGCGTCGGCCAGTTTCTGCAGCATGAACTTATTGGGCTGGTGGAACATATACCAGTCGATATCCTCAGTGGTCAGATTTGCCCTTGCTAACAGGTCCTGAATCATGGGCGGTACTTCACGCTGCACGAAATTGAACACATCATCACCCTGCATGACCAGGTTGTTCAGGGATCTGAAGTTGCCTGCTTCGTCCTCGTGTTCTATGGCAGTCTCTTCCGAACAGGGCATGCGGAAGCCGCCGGCGGGAATCATCAGTGCCTTTGCACCAGTACCGTCCATCTTGACAGCCACATGGATTTCCTCCTGATCCTTCGTCTTTTCTACGATGGTAATCGAAGCGGCATCGCCGATCAGGGGCTTGCTGTTGCGGTCGTGGATGGATACCTTCGAACTGAGAACGTCGGCATTCATCAGCACCACCTTATTGACAGCCTCCTGCTCCAACAGCATGAAAGCCTGAATCAGACCAATCTCAAAGCCTGCGCAGCCTTGGTTAATATCCATACAGATCATGTCGTGTTTTAACCCGAAATGCCCCTGAATCAGGTTGCTGGTAGGAGGCAGGAAATAGTCAGGCGACTGTGAGACGAAAAGTAAGGCGTCGATTTCATCCTTGTCAAGCAGGTTGTTCTCGAACAGGTACTCCAGCCCGTGGATGCAGAAGTCGGATGAGCATTGTCCTTCGGCCGCAATACGATGGGTGTTATAGCCCATGATCTTCTTCAGCCGCAACGACTTCTTCTCCGGGAAATTGTAGTTCCCCATTTCTTCCTCAAACGTAACGATACGCTTGGGGAGAATTGTCAGGATGCCACTGATTTTCTTATTCTTAAACTTCAGGTTCATGCAACTCCGCTTTTCTTGACCAAAGCCTCGATCTTGTCGAGTGAGGAGAAATTCTCCGAGATGACGTCTACACCGTTAATCTTGATATTGAACTGACTCTCAAGTTCATCAACCAGTGATACCACATCAAAGGAATCGAGCATTCCCTTTTCGATGAAGTTCACGTCCTCACTGAAGTCGAACTCTGGTCTGAGGTCGTTCAGGATTTCAATGATTTTTTCTTTCATACCAAACTATTTTTTTAATAGCACATAATCATATAGTTTCTCTTCTTTAAAACCAAAATGAGTATGTCTTTTTATTGCATTATAATTATCGTCGATTACCCATAAGATTTGTCTCTTTGACAAAAGGGAAGTCTTGACGGAGGCATTATAGAGCCTCGATCCTATACCCTTGTTCCTGTGCTGTTCTGATACGAACCAATATCTCCAGTACCATGTCAGGCCCTTGTCTTCAAAGATACTGAATCCGCAAATGTCATGATCCTCTTTGTAAACGATAACCCCGCCCTTCTTGTTGATCTCTTGGAGTTCATAGAGCGTCGGGATTTGCTCGCTCAGAGGGTCAAAATGCGTATATAGCAGATTCCTCACAACTTCCAGTTCTCTGGGTTCGGCCTTACATGCGTCATTGGCTAAAAGCGGATCGTAAGGCAGTTGGCCGATGTGGCTCATCCTGTACAGCCGCTTATAACTTTCATAGCCGCAGGACTCAAAGACGGAGAGTTCCGTGGGCGCATCTGACTTGCTGACGATGTCCAGTGAGGTCTGTTTCTTCAGTTCCGTAGAACGTAGTGCACTGTTTAGTGTATCGGTTCCTGACGCGAAGTAGAAAAGGTTGAGGAAGTCGCCATTGTCATTCGTGAGAAGCACACATCCTGGGAACTCTTCATAGGCCAGCGTTTTTGCTTCCAGCCAGTAAGGATGCTTGTTCTCATCCCAAAAGAAATTGGTGAGCGGCCTTTCTCCTACCTCTCTAACTTTTGAGAATAGACTGGTCAGTTGACTGAAAGATGTGATCAGTTTATCCATTAATCAGTTTCTTATAGTATGACCTGTCGATTTTTCCACTGCCGTTCTGCCTGAGCATTTCCTCACGATGATAGTCGGTGGGAATCATATAGCGGGGAATGCGGTCTGCAAGCCCTTTGCGGAACTCGCCCTTGCCTATCTCGTTGGCTGCCTGGTAGAACAATACGATCTTCTTGTTGGTGAAGTCATACGTGGCGCAGCAGTTGTCCACCAGTTTCGAGGCGAGGATGGCGTTCTCGATCTCGCCCAGTTCGATGCGATAGCCGTTGTGCTTGATCTGTGAGTCCTTGCGCCCTACGTACATGATCTCGCCCCGCTCGTTGCGATAGACGATGTCACCCGTACAGTATATAGTCTCTGGGTAATGCTTGTTCAGCGGGTTCTGGATGAAGGCCTTCTGTGTTTTCTCCCAGTCATTGTAGTAGCCGAGTGCCAGGGAGGAGCCGCGCACACAGAGTTCTCCTTCTTCATTTACACCGGCCTCCTGACCTTCACTGTTCAGGATAAGCACACCGCTATTGCGGCAGGCCTTGCCGATGGGCAGTGGCTCGTCGTCGGCAAACTCGCGGTCCACCTCGTAGTATGTGCAGTCCACCGTGATCTCTGTCGGGCCGTAGAGGTTGGCATAGCGGCAGTGGGGCAGGTGCCTGCGCCAGTAGTTCAGGTGTTTGTTCGGCATCACTTCGCCTGCGAAGAAGACATCCTTCAGATACGGCATCTCCTTGCCCTCCAGCACGTCGTAGTTGGCCACGTTGATGAGGGCGTAGGGCACCCAGAACACGAACGATATCTTATGGTCGTTCATGTAATCCACCAGTTGTGCAGGGAAGGTGAAGTGCACCTCGGGGATGATGTCGAGTGTTGTCCCCGTGGCATACATCAGGTAAATATCCAGCGTGGAGTTGTCAAAATAAAAGGGGGCCTGGTTGCCAATCACAGCGTCGCTTGTGAAACCGAAACGGCCGACGGCCCAGTCGATATAGTCGATGACACCACGATGGGAGACTACCACACCCTTGGGCATTCCTGTGGAGCCGGAGGTGAAAATAGAATATACGGGGTCGGTGTCAATCTGATCTTGAAGATAAGACTCTGCACGATACGCATCATCATCTTCCTGGCTTTCTGCCAACACGTCCTCTATCACGATTATTTCCTTGTCGGAAACTTCTCTTAAATGTGCTTCGTGAGTTCTGTCCGTGATGATCACGCTGGATTCCAGGACCTCCAAGATAGAGCGTATTCTCGTATCAGGCGACTTGGTGTCGAGCGGCACGTAGAAATTACCGCTCATATTGATGCCGGCAAAGGCCTGTACCATGTGGCAGCCC